>CALDYW010000058.1 GCA_937944395.1 uncultured Paracoccaceae bacterium
GCCGCCGGCGCCGGCCGGAAGGGCGGGTCGCAGTCCGGCCGGATCGCCCGTCGCGCGGGCGTCCGGCCCGGCCTCTGCCGCATCGGCATCCGCATCGGCATCCGCATCCGCAGCCGCAGCCGCAGCGGAACCCGCGACGCATCGCGGCCCAGGCCCGCGCGGTCCGCCGCCGCCGGAGCCCCCCGCGGGGGACCGGGCTGATGCCGGAGGCGCTTCCGGGGCCGTCGGCCGAGGGGCGGCTGGCCGACAACATCGTCCATTTCGCCCGCGCGCTGCGGCGGGCGGGGCTGCCCCTGGGCCCGGGCCGCGTGGTCGAGGCGGTGCGCGCCGTGGCCGCGGCCGGGTTCACCAGCCGCACCGATTTCTACTGGGCACTGCATGCGACCCTCGTCAGCCGGCCCGAGCACAGCCAGGTCTTTTCGCAGGTGTTCCGCCTGTTCTGGCGCGACCCGCGCTATCTCGAGCACATGATGGCGGCGCTGATGCCGCAGCTGCGCGGCGTGGCCGAGGAGCGCCCCGCCGAGGCCGCCGCCCGCCGCGCCGCCGAGGCGCTGGTGGCCGGCGCCGACCGGCCGCCGCCCGCCGCCCCCGAACCTTCCGGCGAGGAGACCGAGATCGAGATCGACGCCTCGGCCACCGCCTCGGACGAGGAGCGGCTGCGCAGGCTCGACTTCGAGCAGATGAGCACCGAGGAGATGGCGCGCGCGCGCCGGATGCTCGCCACGCTGACCCTGCCGGTGCGCCCGATCGCCTCGCGCCGCACGCGGCCCGAGCCGCAGGGGGCGCTGCCCGACTTTCGCCGGACGCTCCGCGACAGCCTGCGCCGGGGCGGCGAGCTCAGGTCGGTGATGCGCCGCGAGCGGCGGCCGCGCTGGCCGAACCTCGTGGTGCTCTGCGACATCTCCGGGTCGATGTCGGCCTACAGCCGGGCGGTCCTGCACTTCCTGCACGCGGTGTCGAACCGCAAGGGGCAGGGCTGGGCGAAGGTGCACGCCTTCACCTTCGGCACGCGGCTGACCAACATCACCCGGCACATGGCCCGGCGCGACGTGGATCAGGCGCTGGCCGCGGCCGGGGCCGAGGCGCAGGACTGGGAGGGAGGAACCCGGATCGGCGCCTGCCTGCGCACCTTCAACCGCGACTGGTCGCGCCGGGTGATGGGCCAGGGGGCGGTGGTGCTGCTGATCTCCGACGGGCTCGACCGCGACGACCCCGAGGCGCTGGCGCGCGAGATGGAGCGGCTGAGGCTCTCGGCGCGGCGGGTGATCTGGCTGAACCCGCTGTTGCGCTGGCATGGCTTCGCCCCGCGCGCCCGCGGCATCGCCGCGATGCTGCCGCATGTCGATTCGTTCCGCGCCGGGCACAACATCGCCGCGCTCGAGGGGCTGGCCGAAGCGCTCGCGCGCCCCGAGGACGGCGGCGAGAAGGCCCGTCTGATGGCAGCGCTCAAGGCGATGTGACCCGAAGCCAGGCGCCGGCCGGGTTCCGCGTCCGGGCCGATGCGCTATGCTGTCGCGGGCGGTGCCGATACGGCCGTCCGACGCCCAGGCAGGACAGATTTGGAAGGCAGTACCGATGCGCCAGCCCCTTCGCTCGACGACCGCCCTTGTCCTTGCCCTGTCGCTGGTCCAGCCCGTGCCCGCGCTGGCCGAGGGTGAGGCCGGCCTCTGCGCCGACGGAAGCGAACCGCCCTGCGCGGAACCCGCCGCGCCGGAACCCGAGCCCGAGGCGTCCGCCCCCGCGCCAGTTGCCGAGCCCGAAGCGGCGCCCGCGCCGGTTGCAGAGCCCGAACCGCCGCCCGCGCCCGCGCCGGTTGGCGCGCCCGAAGCGGCGCCCGCGCCCGAAGCCCCCCCCGCCGCCGGCCCCGAGCCGGCACCGCAGCCGGAACCTGCTTCCGGCGCGGCCGAGGCGGCGGCGGTTGTGGATCCCGCGCCACCGCCCGAAGCCGGGGCCGAGGCCGCTGCCGGGGCCGGGGGGCAGCCCCCGACCGAGCCGGACGCGCCTTCCGATCCCTCTGCGGCGCCGGACCCGGCGACCGGGGCCCTGCCCGAGCCCGCCGGCGAGCCTGCGCCGGGTGCCGCACCGGAAGCGGCGGCGCAGGGGGCGGCGGTCGGGGTTGCGCCCGAAGCGGCGGCCGGTGAGGCGCAGCCGCCCGCCGAGGCCGATGCCGCTCCCGCTGGCGATGCCGCTCCCGCTGCCGAGGCCGCCCCCGCCGCCGATGCCGGCATCGCCCCCGCCGAACCCGAACCCGCGATCTCCGCCGCCCCCGAACCCGCGGCCCCCGCCGAACCCGAACCCGCGGCCTCCGCCGACACCGAACCCGCGGCCTCCGCCGCTCCGGCCGGCCCCGCTCCGCAACCCGCGCCCGGCGATACCGCCGAAGGCAACCCCGGCGAGGCCGCAGGCCCGGTCGAGGCCGGTGTTGCCGCCGGAACCGCTGCCGACCCGCCCGCGGACCCGGCCGAACCGCCGTCCGCGCTCGACCTTCTCGAAACGGCGCTGCCGCCGGAACTGGCCGGCGCTGCCGCCGCGCTCGATGCGGCGCTCAGCGCGACCGACGAGGCCGAGGGCACCGCCGGCCTGCCCGCCGCCGTCCTCGGCCTGATCGAGGGCGCCGCGGACGCCGACCCGGATGCCCCGTCGGCCGAGGCGGTGAGCGTGACCGAGACGGTCCTCACCGAAGACGACACCCGCGCCTCGAGCGAGGACTTTCAGACCACTGCGGCCGGGGCCGAGCGGCGCGGCCGCAGCCGCGGCGGCATGACCGACCTCGAGCGCGCGGCGCTCGTCGGCCTCGGCGCGCTTGCCGTGGGCGTGATCCTGTCGAACGGCAACCGGGTGGTCGCCAACACCGGCGACCGCGTGGTGGTGGACCGCGGCCAGGACGACCTCTACATCCTGCGCGACGACGACGTGCTGATCCGCCAGCCCGGATCGAACGTCCGCACCGAGACCTTCGCCGACGGCTCGACCCGCACCATCGTCAGCCGCACCGACGGCAGCCGCGTGATCACCATCCGCGACGCGACCGGGCGGGTGGTGCTGCGCGAGCGCGAGGACGCGCTCGGCAACCGCACGCGGCTGATCGACGACACCCGGAGGCTCGAGCCCGTCCGGGTCGAGTCCCTGCCGCCGCCGCGTGATCTGCGCCTGAGCCTCGTCGAGACCGACCGCGCCGCCCTGATCGCGGCGCTGAACGCCGCCGGCGCCGACATTCCGCGCGCCTTCAGCCTGCGCCAGATCCGCGAGATCGAGGAAGTGCGCAAGCTCGTGCCCGAGATCGGCTTCGGCAGCCTGACCTTCGAGACCGGATCGGCCGCGATCCAGCCCTCCGAGGCCGCCAAGCTCCTGCGTCTCGGCGACTTCATGGCGGCGATGATCCGCGAGAACCCGGCCGAGATCTTCCTGGTCGAGGGCCATACCGACGCCGTGGGCCCGGCCGCCTTCAACCTCGCGCTGAGCGACCGGCGGGCCGAATCGGTGGCGCTGGCGCTGACCGAGTTCTTCGGCGTGCCGCCCGAGAACATGGTGATCCAGGGCTACGGCGAAAGCGACCTGCTGATCGATACCCAGGAGGCCGAGCGCGCCAACCGCCGCGTCGCGGTGCGCCGGATCACGCCGCTTCTGGGCGAGTTCCTTGCCGCACGCTGAGGCGCCGCCGCCTGCCGCCACTGGAAAGGGCGCGGCCCGCGGTCCATGATGGCGCGGGGAGGACCGGCGGGATGGGCTTTGACGACATTCCGGAAACCGCGCTCGCCTGGGCCCGCGCCGGGCGCGGTGCGGCACTGGCCACCGTGGTCGAGACCTGGGGTTCGGCGCCCCGTCGCGTCGGCAGCCAGCTTGCCGTCTCGGGCGCAGGCGAGATCCAGGGCTCGGTCTCGGGCGGCTGCGTCGAGGGGGCGGTGGTCGCCGAGGCGCAGGCGGCGATGGCCGACGGGCGCGCGCGCCTGCTCACCTTCGGGGTCTCCGACGAGGACGCCTTCGCTGTCGGCCTGGCCTGCGGCGGCACCATCCGGGTGCTGGTGGAACCGGTCGGCGGGGCCCTGCCGCTGGCCGTCCTCGAGGCGCTGGTGGCCGCCCGCGCGGCGCGGCGGCCGGTCGCCTACGCGGTGCGCCCGGGCGAGGGGGGCGGCCGGCTCGTCGCCCCGTCGGAGGGCTACGCCGAACGCTTCCGCGCCGACCGCTCGGGGATGGAGGAGGACGGGACCTTCGTTGCCATCCACAACCCGCCCCTGCGGCTGATCGTCGTCGGCGCGGTGCATATCGCCCAGCCGCTCCTGGTCATGGCCCGGCTGGCCGGCTACGACCCGCTGCTGATCGACCCGCGCGAGGCCTTCGCCTCGGCCGACCGCTTCCCGGGCGAGACGATCCGCCACGACTGGCCCGACGAGGCGCTGGCCGCGGCCGGCCTCGACGCCCGCACCGCAGTGGTCACGCTGACCCACGACCCCAAGCTCGACGATCCCGCGATCGGCGCCGCGCTGCGCTCGGAGGTGTTCTACCTCGGCTGCCTCGGCTCGACCCGGACGCATGCCAGGCGCGTCGCGCGGCTGACCGGTGCGGGCTTCACCGAAGCCGAGATCGCCCGCATCCACGCCCCCGTCGGCCTCGACATCGGCGCCGCGACCCCGGCCGAGATCGCCGTCTCGATCCTGGCCGAGATCACCCGCGTCCTCAGGCGCGGCTGATGCGGTTCGGCCCGGTTCCGGTGGCGGCCGCGGCGGGTGCGATCCTCGCCCACTCGCTCGAGACGGCGGGGGGGCGGCTGCGCAAGGGACGCCTGATCACGCCCGAGGATGCCGCGGCGCTGGCCGCCGCCGGCCATACCGAGGTCGTCGTCGCCCGCCCCGACCCCGGCGACGTGCCCGAGGACGCGGCCGCCGCGCGCCTGGCGGCAGCGCTGGTGCCCGATCCGGCGGCGGCCGGCCTCAGGCTGACGAAGCCCTTCACCGGGCGGGTCAACCTGAACGCCGCCCATCCCGGCGTGATCGAGGTGGACGCCGGCGCGGTGCTGGCGCTGAACCGCGTGCACTGGGCGGTGACGCTCGCGACCCTTCCGGCCTGGCAGCGGGTGGCGAAGGGCACGCTTGCGGGAACCGTCAAGATCATCGCCTACACGGTGCCCGAGGCGGCCCTTGCGGCCGCCTGCGCGGCTGCCGCCGGCGCGCTGCGGGTGCGGCCGGTGGTCTGCCGGACGGCGGGGCTGATCGTGACCCGTGTCGCCGGGCAGGACGAGGCGGCGGCCCGCAAGGGCGAGGCGGCGATCGCCGCCCGGTTGCGCGCGCTCGGCATCGCCCTCGTCGATCTCCGCCTCGTGCCGCATGCCGCGGCTCCCATCGCCGAGTCCCTGGCCGCCTGCCCCGCAGAGCTCCTGCTGATCCTCACGGGGTCGGCAACCTCCGACCTCCACGACGTCGCCCCCGAGGGCGTGCGCCGGGCCGGCGGGCGGATCGAGCGCTTCGGGATGCCGGTCGATCCGGGCAACCTTCTGTTCCTCGGCAGCCTGGGCGGCCGTCCGGTGATCGGGCTTCCGGGCTGCGCCCGCAGCCCGGCGCTGAACGGCGCCGACTGGGTGCTCGAACGCCTCGCCTGCGGCCTTGTCGTCACCGCCGACGACATCGCCGCCATGGGCGTGGGCGGGCTCCTGAAGGAGATCCCGACGCGCCCGCAGCCGCGCGAGCGGCGCGGCTGAGCCCGCCGCCGCCCGTCCGGCCACCCCCTCGGACCCCTCCGCGGCATTTCCGGTCGGCAAGCATCCTTCGGGGGTGAACCGGCCCGGCACGGGCCCAGAGGGGGGGCAGACGGCCCCTTTCCCCGGCCGTCCTGCGCGCGCGGCGGCGGTCAGATCGGCGCAGCCCCGCAGAAGCCTGTTCTCAAACCGGAAGTCGCGTGCTTTACTCTGCCGCAAGAACCCAGGGAGGAACTCCATGACCCAGGTCAGCATGACCGTGAACGGCCGTGCCGTGTCGGGCGAGGTCGAGGGCCGCACGCTTCTGGTGCAATTCCTGCGCGAGGGGCTGGGCCTGACCGGAACGCATGTCGGCTGCGACACCTCGCAGTGCGGTGCCTGCGTGGTGCACGTGGATGGCAAGGCGGTGAAGGCCTGCGCGGTCTTCGCGCTCGACCTGCAGGGCGCCGAGGTGCGCACGATCGAAGGGATGGCCAACGCCGACGGCTCGCTCTCGGTGATCCAGCAGGCGTTCCAGGATCATCACGGCCTGCAATGCGGCTTCTGCACGCCCGGAATGGTGATGTCGGCGGCGGCGCTGCTGGCCGAGAACCCGAAGCCCAGCGAGGCCGAGGTGCGGAAGTATCTGGAGGGCAACCTCTGCCGCTGCACGGGCTATCACAACATCGTCAAGGCGGTGCTGGCCGCGTCCGGGCAGGACGTCGCCGCGATCGCCGCCGAGTGACGCAAGCGACAGCGAGACCGCCGAAGGGTGCGCTATGGTGCGCACCCGCCCAGGGAGAGAGAGACCCATGCCGAAGGATCATGGCATCGGCGCCAGCCAGAAACGGCGCGAGGACCTGCGGTTCCTGACCGGCCGCGGCCGCTATACCGACGATATCAACCTGCCCGGCCAGCTGTATGCGGCCTTCGTCCGCTCCACCGTCGCGCACGGGCGGATCAACGCGGTCGATACCGCGACCGCGGCGGCGATGCCGGGCGTGGTCCGGGTGTTCACGGCGGCCGATTTCGCCGCCGTCGGCGGGCTGCCCTGCGGCTGGCAGGTGACCGACCGGCACGGCAAGCCGATGCTCGAGCCCAAGCATCCGGTCCTGGCCGAGGGCAAGGTGCGCCATGTCGGCGATCCGATCGCGCTGGTCGTGGCCGAAACCGCAGAACAGGCCCGCGACGCGGCCGAGGCGGTCATCCTCGACATCGCCGAACTGCCCCCCGTGCTGGACATGAAGGCGGCCGTGGCCGGCGGCCCGCTCGTGCACGACGAGCTCGGCTCGAACCTCTGCTACGACTGGGGCTTCGTCGAGGAGAACCGCGAGGCGGTGGATGCGGCGATCCGGAGTGCGCATCACGTCACCACGCTCGAGCTGGTCAACAACCGGCTGGTGCCGAACGCGATGGAACCCCGTTGCGCGGTGGGCGACTACAACCCGGCGACCGACGAGACCACGCTCTACACCACCTCGCAGAACCCGCACGTGATCCGCCTGCTGATGGGCGCCTTCGTGCTGGGCGTGCCGGAGCACAAGCTGCGCGTGGTCGCCCCCGACGTGGGCGGCGGGTTCGGCTCGAAGATCTATCACTATGCCGAGGAAGCGGCGGTGACCTTCGCCGCCCGGGCGCTGCGCCGCCCCGTGAAATGGACGGCAAGCCGCTCGGAGAGCTTCATCACCGACGCCCAGGGTCGCGACCATGTGACGAAGATCGAGCTGGCGCTCGACCGGGAGGGGCATTTCCTTGCGGTCCGGACCGAGACCTATGCCAACATGGGCGCCTACCTCTCGACCTTCGCGCCCTGCATCCCGACCTGGCTGCACGGCACGCTGATGGCCGGCAACTACCGGACGCCGCTCATCTACGTGAACGTGAAGGCGGTGTTCACCAATACCGTGCCCGTCGATGCCTACCGCGGCGCCGGGCGCCCCGAGGCGACCTTCCAGCTCGAGCGGGTGATCGACAAGGCCGCGCGCGAGCTGGGGATGGATCCGATCGAACTGAGGCGGCGGAACTTCATCACCGAATTCCCCTATCAGACCCCCGTCGCGCTGGTCTACGACACCGGCAACTACCACGCCACCATGGACCGGCTGGCCGAGATCGCCGACCTTGCCGGGTTCGAGAAGCGCCGGCAGGAAAGCGCGGCGAAGGGCCTGCTGCGCGGGCTCGGCGTGAACTGCTATATCGAGGCCTGCGGCATCGCGCCCTCGAACCTCGTCGGCCAGCTCGGGGCCCGGGCCGGGCTCTACGAAAGCGCGACCGTGCGGGTGAACGCGACCGGCGGCGTGGTGGTGATGACCGGCAGCCACAGCCACGGGCAGGGGCACGAGACCACCTTCGCCCAGGTGATCGCCGAGATGATCGGAATCCCCGAATCGCAGGTCGAGATCGTCCATGGCGACACCGCCAACACGCCGATGGGCATGGGCACCTACGGCTCGCGCTCGATCGCGGTGGGCGGCAGCGCGATGGTGCGCGCGGCCTCCAAGATCATCGCCAAGGCGAAGAAGATCGCCGCCCACCTGCTCGAGGCCTCCGACAGCGACATCGAGCTCAAGGACGGCAAGTTCACCGTCGCCGGTACCGACAAGTCGGTGGACTGGGGCTCGGTCTGCCTCGCGGCCTATGTGCCGCACAACTACCCGCTGGCCGATCTCGAGCCGGGGCTCGAGGAGACCGCCTTCTACGACCCGGCCAACTTCACCTTCCCGTCCGGCGCCTATGCCTGCGAGGTCGAGGTCGATCCCGAGACCGGCAAGGTGACCGTTGCCCGGTTCGCTGCCGCCGACGACTTCGGCAACGTCATCAACCCGATGATCGTCGATGGCCAGGTGCACGGGGGGATCGCCCAGGGGATCGGGCAGGCACTGCTCGAGACCTGCGCCTACGACGAGAACGGCCAGCTCGTCACCGGCAGCTACATGGACTACGCCATGCCGCGCGCCGACGACGTGCCCTTCTACGCGGTCGATCACTCCTGCGCCACGCCCTGCACGCACAATCCGCTCGGGGTGAAGGGTTGCGGCGAGGCGGGTGCGATCGGCTCGCCGCCGGCGGTCGTCAACGCGGTGATCGACGCGCTGCAGCGCGCCGGGCACACGCACGTCACCCACATCGACATGCCGCTCAGCCCCGCACGGGTCTGGGCGGCGATGCAGCACTGAGGGGGAAGATCCCATGTATGCGTTCGACTTCGTCCGTCCCGCGACGCTGGCCGAGGCCGTCGCGGCGCTGGCCGCCGACGAGGCGCAGGCGCTCGGCGGCGGGCAGACGCTGATCCCCGCGCTGAAGCAGAGGCTGGCGGCGCCGAAGGTTCTGGTCAGCCTCTCGGGCATCGCCGAGATGAAGGGCGTGTGCCTGGCCGACGACGGGTCGCTTGCGGTCGGCGGGGGCACCACCCATGCGGAGGTGGCGCGCCTGGCGGCGGCGCATTACCCGGCGCTCGCCGATCTTGCGGGTCACATCGGCGACCCCGCAGTGCGCAACCGCGGCACGATCGGCGGCAGCCTCGCCAACAACGACCCCTCGGCCTGCTACCCGGCCGCGGTGCTGGGCGGCAACGCGACGGTGGTGACAAACTCCCGCCGGATCGCGGCCGACGACTTCTTCCGGGGCATGTTCACCACCGCGCTCAACCCCGGCGAGATCATCACCGAGGTGCGTTTTCCGATCCCGCAGAAGGCGGCCTATGCCAAGTTCCTGCAGCCGGCCTCGCGCTTCGCCTTGACCGGCGTGTTCGTGGCGAAGTTCGCCGACGGGGTGCGCGTTGCGGTCACCGGAGCGTCGGAATCGGGCGTGTTCCGCTGGACCGAGGCGGAAGCCGCGCTGACCGCGGATTTCTCGGCCTCGGCGCTCGAGGGGTTGGCAGTCGATCCCGAAGGGATGATCGGCGATCTGCACGGCACGCCGGCCTATCGTGCCCACCTCGTCAAGGTGATGACGAAGCGGGCGGTGGCAGCCGCCGCCTGAGGCGCCGGCCGCGGCGAGGCGCCCCCCGCGCGCGCACGGGTCCGGGCACAGACCGGACGACGCCTGCGGGCGGTCGGGGGCGCGCCCTGCCCTCTGTCCGGTCGGAAAATATCCTCGGGGGGTGAATTGGCCCGGAACGGGCCTAGAGGGGGGCAGACAGCCC
>CALDYW010000059.1 GCA_937944395.1 uncultured Paracoccaceae bacterium
CGCCGCCCGCGCCGCTGCGGCGCGCAACGCCAGGAGGATGCCGGCGAGGACGAGGAACAGGCCCGCCGCAACCGCCAGCGCCGCTTCGGTGCCGAGCCGGTGCGCCAGCGCCACGAGGCCGAGCGCCAGAAGCATCCCGACACCGGCAACCAGGCACAGCGCCGCCGCCAGACCCAGGGCCGCATTTCGCGCCCAGTCGTCGCGCCGTGCCGCGAGCCGCGCCGCGGCGCGGTCGGCGATCAGACGGCCGAGCGCGGCAAGGCTCATCGCCGCAGGATCAGGCCCAGCACCAGACCGACGAGCGCGGCGATCCCGAGCGTGCGCAACGGGTGCGCCGCCGCCTCGGCCGCCAGCCGCGCCTCGAGGCCCGCCGCCTCGGCCCGCGCCATGCCCGCCAGCCGCCCGCCACCGGCCAGGCCTTCCGCCGCACCCGCCTCGGCCACCCGCCGCAGCCGCTCGGCCAGCGCCGCGATCTCGGCCCTCAGCGCCTCGACCTCGTCGGCAAGGTTCTCGGCGGGCGCGGTGGGCGCGGTCGCGCCCTCGGTCTCCTTGCGTGCCGCCATCCCGGGCCCTCCTCCTGCTGCCGTGTCCGGCCGCCACTCTATCCGTCGCTGCGGACGCCGTCATGACCCTCGCGCAGGCGGCCGGCGCGGCGCCGCCGGGGGTCTTGATCGGCCGGCCAGCCCCTGCGATACCGCAGGGGCCATGAACCCGGCCCCCGCGCCCCTTCGCCTCGCGCCCGAGGTCGCCGGCGCCCTCGCCGCGGGGCGCCCCGTGGTGGCGCTCGAATCGACGATCATCAGCCACGGCTTTCCCTGGCCCGACAACCTGGCCATGGCCCGCTCCGTCGAGGCCGACCTGCGCGCCGCCGGAGCGGTTCCGGCCACCGTCGCGGTGCTCGAGGGGCGGCTCTGCGTGGGGTTGAGCGCGGCCGAGACCGAGGCGCTCGCCCGCGTGCGGGGCCTGCCGAAGCTCAGCCGCGCGGATCTGGCCCCGTGTCTTGCGACCGGCGGAAGCGGCGCCACCACCGTTGCCGCCACGATGATCGGCGCGCATCTGGCCGGGATCGAGGTCTTCGCCACCGGCGGCATCGGGGGCGTGCATCGCGGCGCCTCCGAGACCTTCGACATCTCGGCCGATCTTCGGGAACTCGCGCAGACCCCGGTGACGGTTGTCGCCGCCGGCGCCAAGGCGATCCTCGATCTGCCCAAGACCCTCGAGGCGCTGGAAACCCTCGGCGTGCCGGTGATCGCCGTCGGGCAGGACGCGTTCCCCGCGTTCTGGGCGCGCACCTCGGGGCTTGCGGCGCCCCTGCGGCTGGACGATCCCGCCGCCATCGCCGCCGCCCACCGGATGCGCCGCGCGCTCGGGCTGCCCGGCGGGCAGCTGGTGGCCAACCCGGTGCCGGCCGCCGACGAGATCCCGCTCGACCGGCTCGCCCCGCTGATCGCGCAGGCCGAGGCCGAGGCGCGGGAGGCGGGAATCGCCGGCAAGGCGGTGACGCCCTTTCTTCTGGCGCGCCTCGACGCGCTCAGCGGCGGCGCCACGCGCGCGGCGAACCGGGCCCTCGTGCGCGCCAACGCCCGTCTTGCCGCGGCAATCGCGGGGGAACTCGCCGCATCGCGGCCCGTTCCCGGTGCCGCGGCGATTGTGCCGGGTCGCCCGGCATCCTAAGGTCCCGGCGGCAGCGACAGGCCCGAGGCGCATGAGCGAACCCAACCCAAGGCATCGCGAGGCCGCCCCCCCGCGCGAGCAGCGCCGGCGCGGCGGGGTTCTCGGCGCGCTGCGGGCGAGCTTCCTGACCGGGCTCGTCGTCGTGCTGCCGATCAGCGTGACGATCTGGGTGATCTGGACCGTCGTCGGCTGGATCGACGGCTGGGTGCTGCCGCTGGTGCCCCAGAAGTTCCGGCCCGAGAACTACATCGGGATCAACCTGCGCGGCGTCGGCGTGATCATCTTCCTGGTGTTCACGGTGGTCGTCGGCTGGCTGGCCAAGGGACTGATCGGACGGTCGCTGATCCGCTGGGCCGAACGGCTGGTGGACCGGATGCCGGTGGTGCGGTCGATCTACAACGGTCTGAAGCAGATCGCCGAGACGGTCTTCGCCCAGACCGAGACCACCTTCGACCGCGCCTGCCTGGTGGAGTATCCGCGGCGGGGCTCATGGATGATCGGCTTCATCTCCACCCCAGCCAAGGGCGAGGTCGCCGAGAAGCTGCCGATCGCGGGAACGATCCTGACCGTCTTCGTGCCGACCACCCCGAACCCGACCTCTGGCTTTCTGCTGTTCCTGCCGGAATCGGAGATCCTGCCTCTCGACATGCGCGTCGAGGACGCCGCGAAGCTCGTCATCTCGGCGGGCCTCGTCTATCCCGGTCCGAAGGAGGCGACGGCCGCGGCCGAGGCTGCCGAGTTGCGGACCCGTCGGAGAGGCTGAGCCCCCGGCGACCTGCCGGCTGACCCCGGCTGGTAGGGACCTGTCGCGGGTGCGCAACATCTCGGGGCGGGCCCTGCGCGGGGCGGGCCGGCCGGTTGCCGCGGCGGCGCCATATGCTACCGTTGGCGGACAGCTTCCTGGAGTACCCGACATGAAGATCCTGAAGGCTACGCTGCTCGCCTTGCTGGTCGCCACGCCCGCGCTGGCCGGCGGTTTGACCCCTCCCGTGATGGAGGCGCCCCCGATCGTGCAGGAAACCAGGCGGCCTCGTCGAACGCGGGCATCATCGTTCCGATTCTCGCGATCATCCTGCTCGGCCTTGCGCTGTCGAACTCGAGCGGCAGCGAAGGCGGCGGGGAGCTGGTGACCCCCGCGCGCTGAGAGCGCTCCGGGGCGGGCACGGTCGCGTTGCCCGCCCCTTGCCTGTCTGTCGCCGCGCACCGATCCGGCGGGGTGCACGTCTCGGCAGAGCGATGCTCCTTTGCGAGTGGTGAACCGGTCCGGGCATCGGCCGGACAGCCACCTGTCCGCCGGCCGGATATCTCTGCCGGATATCTCTGCCGGATGTCGCCGTCGGTCCGGCGGATGGCGCAGACGCCCGCACAGACGCCCGCAACGGCAGACGCCCGCAACGAAGGAGCCGGCGCAGGCCGCCCGGACAGCGCGCGGCGGGTCGCTTCGGCTGCCGGACAGATGCAGGGTCCATGTGCAGGGCGGCAACAGGTTTGGGCCGCTGCCGCGCGGGGCTTCTCTCGGGACCGCCTCTCGTCTAATGTCGGGGCCGACACGCATGCGTGATCACCCCGGAACACAGACCTGGAGACAGAAGATGAAACTTGTGAAGGCCACTGCGCTCGCGCTGCTCGTTGCGACGCCGGCGCTCGCCGGCGGACTCACCCCGCCGACCATGGAAGCCCCGCCGATCGTGCAGGAAACCCGGGCGGCCTCGTCGAACGCCGGCATCATCGTGCCGATTCTGGCGATCATCCTGCTCGGCCTCGCGCTGTCGAACTCGAACGGCAGCGAAGGCGGCGGCGAGGTGGTCCTCCGCTGATCCGGCCGGGGCCGGGCACGGCCCGGTTCCCCGCCAGGATGTCAGGATGACAGCGTCGCGGACGGACCCTCCGTCCGCGATGTCCTTTTCCGGTTTCCGACGGGTGAACCCGTCGGTCGGCACGCTCTGGCCGGACAGGGCACGCGGGGTGGCGCGTCGGTCGGTCAGAGCGCGGTCCAGCCGCCGTCCACGCTGATCGTCGTGCCGGTGATCTGGCGCGCCGCCTCGGAACAGAGGAAGCGGGCGACCTCGCCGATCTCCTCGACCGTGGCGAACTGGCGCGAGGGCTGCCGCGCCAGCATCACCTCGCGAATCACCGTCTCGCGGTCCATCCCGTGCGCGGCCATCTGGTCGGGGATCTGCGCCTCGACGAGGGGGGTCAGCACGTAGCCCGGGCAGATCGCATTGCAGGTGATCCCCTGCCCCGCGGTCTCGAGGGCCACGGTCTTCGTCAGTCCCACCAGCCCGTGCTTGGCGGCGACATAGGCGGCCTTGAAGGGCGAGGCGGTCAGTCCGTGCGCCGAGGCGATGTTGACGATGCGCCCCCAGCCCTTCGCGCGCATCCCCGGAAGGGCCGCCGCCGTGGTGTGGAAGGCCGAGGTCAGGTTGATGGCCAGCACCCTGTCCCATCTCTCGGGCGGGAAGTCCTCGATCGGGGCAACATGCTGGATGCCGGCGTTGTTGACGAGGATGTCGCAGCCTCCGGCCCCGGCCACCAGACGGCGGCAGTCCGCACCGTCGGCCATGTCGGCGCGGATGTAGCGCACGGCGACCCCGTGCGCCGCGGCGAGCCGGTCGGCAAGGGCATGATCCCCGGGCGAATCGGTGAACGAGTTCAGCACCACCTCGGCCCCGGCCGCGGCCAGCGCCTCGGCGATGCCGAGACCGATGCCCGAGGTCGATCCGGTCACGATGGCCCGCCGTCCTTCAAGCCTCATGGCACCCTTCCCCTGCAGCCCGGCGGCAGGCTGGCCGGGCCCCGCCGCACGGGAAGACGACGCGCCACCCCGGTCGCCCGCCCGCCGGTCGCGCCGGCCCGAACACCCGCAAGAAAAAAGCGCCCGCACGAAGCGGGCGCCAAGTCGTTGAGGCAGGTTTCATACAGGCAAGAAACCTATCGAGCAGTGATGTCCTTATACGCCCTCTCTCGCTCCTCGCCAAGCTATAAGTTTGAAAAGGCAGGGGGGCGGGGATAGGCTTCCGCCCAACGAGAACACGGGCAGAAGGACCGTCGCCGAGATGAGAGCACTCCGTTTCCCGCCGCTGCGCCAGGCCCTCGGGGCCCTCGCCCTGCTCGGGCTCTGCAGCGGGCTTGCCGCGGCCGAGCCGCGGCACGGCATCGCTATGTATGGCGAGCCCGCACTTCCACCGGATCTTGTGGCCCTGCCCTATGTGAACCCCGAGGCCCCGCAGGGCGGGCGGATCACCTTCGGCGAAGGGGGCGGCTTCGATTCGCTCAATCCCTACATCCTCAAGGGCAACGCGCCCTACGGCGTGCGCATCCATGTGGTCGAGAGCCTCATGGGCAGGTCCTGGGACGAGCCCTTCACCCTCTACTGCCTGCTCTGCGAATCGGTCGAGACGCCGCCCGACCGGATGTGGGTCGAGTTCACCCTGCGCGAGGAGGCGCGATTCTCCGACGGCTCGCCGGTCACGGTCGAGGATGTGCTCTGGTCGTTCGAGACGCTCGGCACCGTCGGCCACCCGCGCTATCTCAACGCCTGGACCAAGGTCGCCCGGGCCGAGGCCACCGGCCCGCGCGCGCTGCGCATCACCTTCAACACCGAGGACCGGGAACTGCCGCTGATCATGGGGCTGAGGCCGGTGCTGAAGAAGGCGCAGTGGGAGGGGCGCGACTTCGCCGAATCCTCGCTCGAAGTGCCGATCGGATCGGGCCCCTACACGGTGGGCAGCTTCGAGCCCGGCCGCTTCATCACCTTCGTGAAGGATCCCGACTGGTGGGGCCGCGGCCTTCCCTTCAACCGCGGGCAGCACAATTTCGCCGAGATCCGCTACGACTATTACGGCGATGCCGGGGTGGTCTTCGAGGCCTTCAAGGCCGGCGCGGTCGATGTCTATCGCGAAAGCTCGGCGGCGAAGTGGCAGACCGCCTACGACTTCCCCGCCGTCGCCTCGGGCGCGATCGTCAAGTCGGTGATCCCCCACGGCCGGCCGACCGGCATGACCGGGCTCGTGATGAACACGCGCCGCCCGCAGTTCCGGGACTGGCGGGTGCGCGAGGCGATGATCCAGGCCTTCAACTTCGAGTTCATCAACGCCACGCTGAACGGCGGCACCGAGCCGCGAATCCCCTCCTACTTCGGCAATTCCGAGCTCGCCATGGGGTCGGGCCCGGCCGAGGGGCGGGTGCGCGCGCTGCTCGAGCCCTTCGCCGACGAGCTTCTTCCCGGCGCGCTCGAGGGCTATGCGCTGCCGGTCGCGGACGGCGGCGAGGCCAACCGCGCCGGCATCCGCCGCGCCACCGAACTCTTCGCCGAAGCCGGCTGGACGGTGCAGGACGGGGTGATGCGGAACGCCGCGGGGCAGCCCTTCACCTTCGAGATCGTGCTGCCACAGGGCGCCTCCGAGCTGCAGTCGATCGTCGACATCTACGCCGAATCGCTCAAGCGGCTCGGCATCGCGCCGCGCGTCACCACCATCGACAGCGCCCAGTTCACCGAACGCACCAACGCCTACGACTTCGACATGACCTGGTATTCGCGCGGCCTGTCGCTGTCGCCGGGCAACGAGCTCACGCTCTACTTCGATTCGAAGGGGGTGACCGAACCTGGCACGCGCAACCTGATGGGCATGGCCTCGCCCGCGGCCGAGGCGATGATCCGCACGCTGCTCGCCGCCGAGAGCCGCGAGGAGTTCGTGGCCGCCGTGCAGGCGCTCGACCGGGTGCTCACCACCGGGCGCTATGTGATTCCGGTCTGGTATTCGGGCGAATCGCGGCTGGCGCACCGCGCCGATCTCGCCTTCCCCGAGCGGCTGCCGATCTACGGCGACTGGACCGGGTTCCTGCCCGACGTCTGGTGGCGCCGCGACTGAGCGGCCCTGCCGGCGGCCGCGGGGCGCGTCGCGCGCCGCTTCCGACCCCGCGCGCGACCCCGCGCGCGGCTGCCGCGCCCCGGACCCGCCTGCGCCGGAAGGGCGGAAGGCCCGGCGCGGGCGCACCGCCCTTCGGCGGTCGCATCCTTGCCAGCCGGGGGCCGGGCGCCTATCGCGGGGCGCGATGCTGTCGATCGCCGACACCGGGCCCTGGCCGCCCTGCCCCGCCCCCTTCAACCTGGTCTCGCAGGTGCTGGCAGCGGCTGCCCTGCGGCCGGAGCGGATCGCCCTGCTGCTGGTCTCGGCCACCCGCACCGAGCGCTGGAGCTACGGCCGCCTGGCCGCCGCGGTGCTGGGCGCGGGCAGCGGGCTCCTGCGGTCCGGGGTCGGCCCCGGTGACCGGGTGCTGCTGCGTCTCGGCAATTCCGCCGCCTTCCCGGTCGCCTTCCTCGCTGCGGTGGCGGTGGGCGCGCTTCCGGCGCCGGTTCCGGCCGCGCTGACCGCGCCCGAGATCGCCGCCCTGCTGCCCGTGGTCGCGCCGCGGCTGATCCTGACCGACCCATCGCTGCCCCTGCCCGCCGACCTGCCGTGCCCGGTGCGGGGATCCGGCGACATCGCCGGCTGGGAGCGTCTGCCCCCCGCCGAGATCGCAACCGGCGACCCCGGCCGCCCGGCCTATCTGGCGTTCACCTCGGGCACCTCGGGGCCGCCCCGGGCGGTGGTCCATGCCCATCGCGCGATCTGGGCGCGGGGCATGATGCGGGCGGGCTGGCACGGGATCGGCCCGGAGGATCGCGTTCTGCACGCGGGCGCGCTGAACTGGACCTACACCTTCGGCACCGGTCTTCTCGATCCCTGGACGCAGGGGGCGACGGCGATGGTCCTCGCGGAGGGGACCGCAGCGGCGGCGCTGCCGCTGCTTCTGCGCCGGCACGAGGCGACGATCCTTGCGGCTTTCCCCGCGATCTTCCGCCGTATCCTTGCAAGCCATGCAACGCTGGACCTTCCGAAGCTGCGTCACGCCCTGTCGGCGGGCGAACGCCTGCCGACGGCCCTGCGCGCGCGCTGGGAGGCGGCGACGGGCCGGGCGCTGCACGAGGCGCTGGGCATGACGGAATGTTCGACCTTCGTCTCCGGCAGTCCCGGCCGCCCGGCGCCCGCGGGCACGACCGGCTATGCCCAGCCCGGCCGACGGATAGCCGTGATCGGCCCCGACGGCGCCGCGGTCCCGCGCGGCACGGCCGGCGAGCTTGCCGTCTCGCGCCGCGATCCCGGCCTGTTCCTGACCTGCCTCGGGGCCGAGGACGAGATGGACGCGCGCTGCGCCGGCGAATGGTTCCGCACCGGCGATGCGGCAGTGATGGCGGAGGACGGGGCGATCACCCATCTCGGGCGGCTGGACGAGCTGATGAACGCAGGCGGCGTGCGGGTCTCGCCGCACGAGGTCGAGGCGGCGCTGGCCGCCTGCCCCGGCATCGCCGAGATCGCCGTGGCCGAGGTGCCGGTCCGCGCCGATGTCACCGTGATCGGCGCCTTCTACACCGGGCCCGCGACGCTCGATCCGGCCGCCCTCGATGCCTTCGCTGCAGAGCGGCTTGCACGCTGGAAATGCCCCCGCTTCTGGCACCGTCTGCCGGAACTGCCGCGCACCCCTGCCGGCAAGACCGACCGCCGCGCTCTGGCCGCGCTCGGCCCCCCGGACCGGACGGCCGGCCGCGCGTGATCCGCCCCGACATCCTGTCCGCCCCCGTCTGCCCCTTGGGCCGGATCGGGACGGCAGGACTCGACGCCGCGCTGGCGGCGCGGCGCGGCCCGGCCGGCCGTTCCTGACCGACCGGCAACCGATCGCGGGCGCGCGGCCCACCGAACGCCGGCTACGGCTCGCCGACGAGCTCGCGGGGCGCGGACCCGGTCGGCAACGGCGCCGCCCCCGGGCAGACTGGCGGCCGGCGCGGATTGCGCCTAAGGGGCGGGGATGCCCGGTCCCGCCCCCGAACCCGCCCCGCCGCACCCCGCCGGTGCCGCCGACGCCGCCGCAGCCGGGCAGTCCCGGCTCGGCCAGGTCGAGTTCGTGGCGCTGGTGGCGATGCTGTTTGCCACCATCGCCTTCTCGATCGACGCCATGCTGCCCGCCTTCCCCGAGATCGCGGCGGAACTCACGCCGGCCGACCCGAACCGGGCGCAGCTGATCCTGACGAGCTTCGTGCTCGGCATGGGGCTCGGGACCGCCCTCGCCGGGCCGATCTCGGATGCCTTCGGCCGGAAGCCGGTGATCCTCTTCGGTGCCCTGCTCTACATCCTGGGGTCGGCGCTCGCGGCCGGGGCGCAGAGCCTCGAGCTCGTGCTCGCGGCACGGGTGGTGCAGGGGCTGGGGGCGGCCGGGCCGCGGGTGGTGTCGCTCGCCATGGTGCGCGACCTCTACTCGGGCCGGGAAATGGCGCGGATCATGTCCTTCGCGATGATGGTGTTCACGCTGGTGCCGGCGGTGGCCCCGATGCTCGGCGCGGGCATCATCGCGCTCGTCGGCTGGCGCGGCATCTTCGGCGCCTTCGTCCTGTTCGCGATCGTCTCGGGGCTCTGGCTCGCGCTGCGCCAGCCCGAGACGCTGCCCCCCGCGGCGCGCCGGCCGCTCAGCGCCGGGCCGCTTGCCGCCGCGGCGCGCGACGTGCTGGGGCGCCGCAGCATCCTGACCGCGATCGCGGTGCAGACGCTCGGCTTCGGCGCGCTGTTCGCCACCCTGTCCTCGACCCAGCCGGTGTTCGACACGACCTTCGGCCGGGCCGACGGATTTCCGTTCTGGTTCGCCGGCATCGCGCTGGTCTCGGCGCTCGGCAGCCTGCTGAACGCGCGGATCGTGATGCGGCTGGGCATGCGGCGGGTGGTGACCGGCACGCTGGCCGTGCAGGTCGCCGTCTCGGGCGCGATGGCCGTGGCGACCTGGGCCGCGGCCTGGCCCGAGGCCCTGGCCTTTCCGGCCTATCTGCTGTGGACGACCGGCGTGTTCTTCATGGCGGGGCTGACCTTCGGCAATCTCAACGCGCTGGCGATGGAGCCCGTGGGCCATGTCGCCGGCATGGCCGCCTCGCTGATCGGGTCGGTGGCGACCGTGGCCTCGGTGTTCATCGCCGCGCCGATCGGGCTGATGTTCGACGGCACGCCGCTGCCGCTGGTGCTGGGGGTGCTGGCCTGTTCGGCCGTCGGCTGGGTGCTGATGCGGACCCTGCCGGGATAGCCGGCGCCCCGCGGCGCAGGGCACCGCCCGCCCGCCGGGTGGCGCGGCTGCGTGCGCGCTCCCCCCCCCCGGGGTTTCAGGAGGCGGCGGCGGCCTTCGGGGGTGCGGCCCGCTCCGCCAGGTCGCGGGCGATGGCGAAGGCGCCCTTGATCCGCTCGCTCTCCTTCGGCCAGTCGGCACGCAGGATCAGCCGGTTGTCCCTGACCTTCGCCTCGCCGCCGCGGTCCTTGAGGAAGGCGACCAGCCCGGCGGGGTTGGCGAACCGGTCGCGGTGGAACTGGATGGTCACCCCCTTGGGCCCCGCGTCGAGCCGGGCGATCCCGGCGCGGCGGCATTCCGCCTTGATCCGCACCACCGCAAGCAGCGTGTTGACCTCGCGCGGGAGGGGGCCGAACCGGTCGATCAGCTCGGCCGCGAAGCCCTCGAGCTCGACCTTCGAGGCGAGCCCCGCCAGCCGCCGGTAGAGGCCGAGGCGCACGTCGAGGTCGGGGACGTAGGCTTCGGGGATCAGCACCGGAACGCCGAGGTTGATCGCCGGCGACCAGTCACCCTCGTCCACGGCCGGCGCCTCGACCTCGCCCGACTTCAGGCGCTGGATCGCCTCCTCGAGCATCTGCTGGTAGAGGTCGAAGCCGACCTCGCGCATCTGGCCCGACTGCTCCTCGCCGATCAGGTTTCCCGCCCCGCGGATGTCGAGATCCTGGCTGGCGAGCGTGAAGCCCGCGCCGAGACTGTCGAGCGAGCCCAGCACGCGCAGCCGCTTCTCGGCGGCAGGGGTCAGCTTCTGGCGCGGTTTCGTGGTCAGGAAGGCATAGGCGCGGGTCTTCGACCGGCCGACCCGGCCGCGGATCTGATAGAGCTGCGCCAGGCCGAACATGTCGGCGCGCCAGACGACCATCGTGTTCGCGGTCGGGATGTCGAGGCCCGATTCCACGATCGAGGTCGCCAGCAGCACGTCGTACTGGCCGTCGTAGAAGGCGTTCATGCGCTGATCGAGGTCGCCCGCCGCCATCTGCCCGTGGGCGACGACATAACGGACCTCGGGCACCTCGCGCTTCAGCCAGTCCTCCATCTCGGGCAGGTCGGCGATCCGCGGCACCACCAGGAAGGACTGGCCGCCGCGGTAGCGTTCGCGCAGAAGCGCCTCGCGGATCGTCACCGTGTCGAACTCGGCGACATAGGTGCGGATCGCCAGACGGTCCACCGGCGGAGTGGCGATCACCGACATCTCCCGCACCCCCGACAGCGCCATCTGCAGCGTGCGCGGGATCGGCGTTGCGGTCAGCGTCAGCACATGGACGTCGCTGCGCATCTCCTTCAGCCGCTCCTTGTGGGCGACGCCGAAGTGCTGTTCCTCGTCGATCACCAGAAGCCCGAGCTTGCTGAAGCGGATGCCCTTGGCGAGCAGGGCATGGGTGCCGACCACGATGTCGATGGTGCCCTCGGCCAGCCCGCGGCGGGTCGCCTCGGCCTCGCGCGCGGGCACGAAGCGGCTGAGCCGTCCGATCCGCACCGGAAAGCCGCGGAACCGCTCGGCGAAGCTGCGCGCGTGCTGACGCGCAAGCAGCGTCGTCGGCGCGATCACCGCCACCTGGACCCCCGCCATGACCGCGACGAAGGCGGCGCGCATCGCCACCTCGGTCTTGCCGAAGCCCACGTCGCCGCAGATCAGCCGGTCCATCGGCGTGCCCGAGGCCATGTCGGCCAGAACGTCGTCGATCGCCTGCAACTGGTCGTCGGTCTCGGGCCAGGGGAAGCGCGCCTCGAACTCCTCCCAGAGCCCGTGCGCAGGTTCCAGCACCGGGGCATGGCGCAGCGCCCGCTCCGCGGCGGTGCGCATCAGCCGCTCGGCGATCGCCCGGATCCGCTCCTTCATCCGCGCGCGCCGCGCCTGCCAGGCGCCGCCGCCGAGCTTGTCGAGCAGGCCCTCCTCGTGGCCGTAGCGGCTCAGCAGCTCGATGTTCTCGACCGGCAGGTAGAGCCGGTCGCCGCCGGCGTATTCGAGCGCAAGGCATTCGTGCGCGGCGCCGAGCGCGGTGACCACCTCGAGCCCGAGGTAGCGCCCCACCCCGTGATCGACATGCACCACCAGGTCGCCGGGCGACAGCGCCTGCGCCTCGGTCAGGAAGTTCTCGGCGCGCCGGCGCCGGCGCGGCCGGGCGATCAGCCGGTCGCCGAGCACGTCCTGCTCGGAGACCACGGTCAGCCGCCCGCCCTCCCACGGGCCCTCGAAGCCTTCCTCCAGCGCCCAGACCGCCAGATGCACCCGGCCGGGCCTGAGGTCGCGCGCGTCGGCAACGGGAACGGCATCGGGCAGGCCATGATCGGCCAGAAGCCCCGCAAGACGTTCGCGCGCACCCTCGCTGTAGGCCGCGAGCACGACCGGGCCGGCTGCGGCCCGTGCCTTGAGGTGCGCGCAGAGCGCGTCGAACAGGTTCAGCTTCTCCTGCTGGCGCTCGGGGGCAAAGTTGCGCCCCGCGCGTCCGCCGCCGTCGGCCAGCCCCGGGCCCGGCGCCGACGGCAGCGCGCGCAACTGCACCTGCCGCCGGCCGGCCAGTGCGGCATCCCATGCCGCGTCGTCGAGATAGAGCAGGCCGGGCGGCACGGGCTTGTACACGCTGTCGGGCCGGCCCCCTGCCGAAAGCGCCTCGCGCCGGGCATCGTAACTGTCGGCGATCTGGTCCCAGCGGCTCGCCCGGACCGCGTCGATGCGATCGTCCAGCACCACCGTGGCGTCCGGCAGGTAGTCGAACAGGGTCTCGAGCCGTTCGTGGAAGAACGGCAGCCAGTGTTCGAGCCCCTGGTGCTTGCGCCCCGCGCTCACCGCCTCGTAGAGCGGGTCGTCGCTGCCCGCGGTGCCGAACTCGGCGCGGTAGGCCTGGCGGAACCGGGCAATCGCCGCCTCGTCGAGGATCACCTCGGACACAGGGGCGAAATCGACCCGGTCGAGCCGGGCAACGGTGCGCTGGCTGCCCGGGTCGAAGCGGCGCGCCCCCTCGAGCACGTCGCCGAAGAGGTCGAGCCGCACCGGCCCCTCCGCCCCCGGCGGCCAGACGTCGATGATGCCGCCGCGGATCGCATAGTCGCCGGGCTCCATCACCGTCGCCGCGGGCACAAATCCCATGCGCGGCAGGAAGGCGCGCAGGGCGCCCTCGTCGATCCGCCGGCCGACCTCGGCGCGGAAGCTCGCCGCCCGCACGGTCTCCCGCGCGGGCAGGCGCTGGATCGCGGCGTTGAGCGTGGTCAACAGCACGAAGGGCCCCGACATTCCGCTCGCCAGCGCCGCGAGCGTCGCCATCCGCGCCGCCGAGACCTCGGGCGCCGGCGAAACCCGGTCGTAGGGCAGGCAGTCCCAGGCCGGAAACGACAGGACGGCCGCCCCGGGGGCGAAGAAGGCCAGCGCCTGGCGCATCGCCTCCATCCGCCGGTCGTCGCGCGCGACATGGACAAGCCCTGTCCCGCGCCCGAGCTCGCGTGCAAGGAGACATGCGTCATAGCCCTCCGGCGCGCCGCCGAGGGTGAGGATCCCGCCCCTGATCATGGCCCGACAGCTAACCGCCCGCTGCGCCCTGTCAACCGCTGCCCCGCAAGACGGCGCCTTTGGCCTGCGGGCATCAGTAGCCCCAGGGCTTGACGTAGAGGTTCTGGTACATGCCCCAGAGCGCGGTCACGAATACCGCGGCCACCCCCACCGCCTGCACCGAGAGCCGGTGCAGGGCCAGCCGCCGCCGGAGCGCCTCGCCGGTGAGGCCGAGCCGGTCGATGCCGCGCGCGGTCACCAGGCTCAGGATGCCGACCACGACCAGCGGCGCGAGCATCAGGAACACCGCCTGGGCGAACTCGACCCGGTACCAGAAGCCGGCGATCGCGAGCGAGGTCAGCACGAAGGCGCCGAAGCCGGCCAGCCAGAGCCCGGCCACGCTGTCGATGTAGAGCAGCCTGCTGACATTGATGCGCACCAGCGCCTCGAAGTCGGCCTCGGCCTGGCCTCCGCGGCGGCGGGCACGGGTCAGCATGTCCCAGGGCACGCCGAGCACCCAGTGACTGACCGACGACCACAAGACGGCAAGCCCGATCCAGTACCACAGGTTCGAGAACGACCGCATGTCGATCACCTCGAACACCGTCCGGTAGAAGTCCACGCCGGCCACCCCCCGCACCGGCGCGCGCCCCGGGGGTGCGGAGCGCGCGCGCCTGTCATCCGGGCGGCTTCATACACTTGTGATGCCGGCGGTTCCATGCGACAGCGCCAAAAAAAAGGCAGCGGGAGGTCCGCCCATGCATCCGATCGTTGCGCCCTTCCCGTCGGGCCGCCTGCGGCGGACCCGGATGTCGGCGGGGCTGCGGGCGCTGACGCGCGAGGTCACGCTCGGACCCGGCGACCTGATCTGGCCGCTGTTCCTGCGCGAGGGCACGGGTCTGGCCGAGCCGGTGCCCTCGATGCCCGGGGTCGAGCGGCTGTCGGTCGATCGCGCGGTGGCGGCCGCGGCCGAGGCGGCCGAACTCGGCATCCCGGCGGTCTGTCTCTTCCCCTACACCGACCCGTCGAAGAAGTCGGTCGCCTGCGAGGAGGCCTGGAATCCGGAGAATCTCACCAACCGCGCCATCCGCGCGATCCGCGCCGAGGTTCCGGGCCTCGCGGTGATGACCGACATCGCGCTCGACCCCTACAACATCCACGGCCACGACGGAATCGTGCGCGACGGCGAGATCCTGAACGACGAGACGGTCGAGGCGCTGGTGCGCATGGCGCTGGTCCAGGCCGAGGCGGGCGCGACGATCCTCGGTCCCTCCGACATGATGGACGGCCGCATCGGGGCGATCCGCTCGGCGCTCGAGGCGGCCGGGCACCGCGACCTCGCCATCCTGTCCTATGCCGCCAAGTTCGCCTCGGCCTTCTACGGGCCGTTCCGCGACGCGGTCGGGGCGACAGGCGCGCTCAAGGGCGACAAGGCGACCTACCAGATCGACCCGGCGAACCGCGCCGAGGCGCTGCGCTGCGTCGCCCGCGACCT
The DNA here is from genome assembly GCA_937944395.1 of uncultured Paracoccaceae bacterium. Lineage (GTDB taxonomy): Bacteria > Pseudomonadota > Alphaproteobacteria > Rhodobacterales > Rhodobacteraceae > CALDYW01. The sequence continues at coordinate 14,793 of CALDYW010000059.1, forward strand.
CGCCGAGGGTGCCGACATGGTGATGGTCAAGCCGGGGATGCCCTATCTCGACATCTGCCGCGCCGTGAAGGACGCCTTCGGCGCCCCCACCTTCGCCTACCAGGTCTCGGGCGAATACGCGATGATCGAGGGCGCGGCGCGTGCCGGCTGGATCGACGGCGAGCGGACGATGCTCGAAAGCCTCGTGGCCTTCAAGCGCGCCGGCTGCGACGGCGTGCTGACCTACTTCGCCCCGCGCGCGGCACGCCGGCTCAGGGCCGGCTGACGCGCCCCGGGGCGGCGGTTCCGTCGGCAGACCCCTGCCTGCCGGAACCGCCCTGCCACATCTAGTGGTGACTTGCCCGACTTCAGACCCTATGATGTTGCGCAACCCGGCGGAAGGCCGGGCTTCGTCAGGTTCAGGCAGGCAGACGCAGCGATGCAACGGCTTTCACGGCGCGGTATTCTGGCCCTCGGCGCAGGGGCGGCGCTCGCCGCCTGCAGCAACGGCGTCGGGACCGACGGGGCGGAACGGATCGACCAGCGGGTGGATGCGACCCGCGACTTCCTGCGCTCGCGCTATCCCGGCACGGCGGACCTGATGCGCAAGGCCGCGGGCGTGCTCTACATGCCGCTGATCACCGAGGCCGGGCTCTGGGTCGGCGGCGCCTACGGCCGCGGTGCGCTCCGGATCGGCGACGTCACGGTGGACTACTACTCCGCCACCCGCGCCTCGATCGGCTTCCAGATCGGCGCGCAGCAATATGCCCATGTGCTGTTCTTCATGACCGAAGAGGCGCTGGCCGATTTCCGCGCCTCGCCCGGCTGGGCGATCGGGGCGGATGCGGTCTATGCCGTCGCCGACCAGGGCGGCAACCTCTCGACCGACACGATCACCGCCCTCTCCCCGGTGATCGCGCTGGTCTTCGGCCAGGCCGGGCTGATCCTGGGCGCCACGCTCGCGGGCACCAAGTATACCCGCATCATCCCCTGAACCCTGACCCCCCGGCCGTGTCCCTGCCCGGGGCCGCCGGGCAGGGGCGCCGCGGCGGCCGGGCGGCCACCCGAGGCCCGGCCCCTCTCCCATGTCTGGTCCGCAAATATCCCGGGGGTGCGGGGGCAGAGCCCCCGCGGAACCTCCGCCGGCCCCGCGCGGCCTCAGCCGTGCGGCGGGCGCAGCCGGCGGATCAGCGACGAGGTGTCCCAGCGTCCGCCGCCCATCGCCTGGACGTCCTTGTAGAACTGGTCGACGAGCGCGGTCACCGGCAGCGGGGCGCCGATCTCGTCGGCGGCCGACAGGCAGATCGCCAGATCCTTGCGCATCCAGTCCACGGCGAAGCCGAAGTCGAAGCGGTCCTCCAGCATCGTCGCGCTGCGGTTGGCCATCTGCCAGGAACCCGCCGCGCCCTGGCTGATCACCTCGACGACGGCGCGCCCGTCGAGCCCGGCCTTCTGGGCGAAGGCAAGCCCCTCGGCAAGCCCCTGCAGCAGCCCGGCGATGCAGATCTGGTTGACCATCTTGGCAAGCTGCCCGGCCCCCGGCCCGCCGAGCCGCCGGCAGATCCGGGCATAGGCCGCGATCACCGGCTCGGCGCGGGCATAGTCGGCCTCCTCGCCGCCGCACATCACCGACAGCGCGCCGTTCTCGGCCCCCGCCTGCCCGCCCGAGACCGGGGCATCGACGAAGCCGATGCCGCGACGCGCCGCCTCGGCCCAGAGCGCGCGGGTGACCCGTGCCGAGACCGTCGTGTGATCGACGAAGAGCGTGCCGCGCCCCATGCCCGCAAAGGCGCCGTGCTCGCCCAGGCAGACCGCGCGCAGGTCGTCGTCGTTGCCGACACAGGCCAGCACCACCTCGGCGCCCTCGGCGGCGGCGGCCGGCGTCTCGGCCAGGCGTCCGCCGTGGCGGGCAACCCAGGCCTCGGCCTTGGCGACGGTGCGGTTGAAGACGGTGACCGCATGACCCTTCGCGGCGAGGTGCCCCGCCATCGGAAAGCCCATCACGCCCAGCCCCAGGAAGGCCACCGCTGCCATCACCGACCCCCCGTTCCCTCCGCCCCGGTCCCGCCCGCGGAGCTGCCGGACATCCCCGGCCCGCGGCCGCAGCGCCGGCTTTCCTCGGCCACCGCTTCCGTGTAGCTAACCGATCGGCGGAAGAGGTCAACCGAGGTCGCGGCGCACATGGTCATTGCCTTCCGCTGGCTGCTGCGGATCTTCCTCGGCATGATTGCTCTCGCGGCCGCGGCGGCGGCGCTGGCCTATTACTTCGCGTCGCGCTCGCTGCCCGACTATTCCGCCCGGCTGGTCCTGCCCGGCCTCTCGGGGCCGGTCGAGATCGTGCGCGACACCGCCAATGTGCCGCACATCTTCGGCGAGAACGACGCCGATGTGTTCTTCGGCCTCGGCCTCGCCCATGCGCAGGACCGGCTGTGGCAGATGACGATGCTGCGGCGCACCGCGCAGGGGCGCCTGTCCGAGCTGTTCGGGCCGCGCACGCTCGAGATCGACGAGCTGCTGCGGCGTCTCGACCTCTACGGCGCGGCACAGGCCTCGGTCGACGCGCAGGACGCGGCGACGCGCGCCGCGCTCGAGGCCTATGCCCGCGGCGTCAATGCCTGGATCGGCGTGGTGAACGACCGCGCGCTCGGCCGCGGCGCGCCCGAGTTCTTCCTGTTCGCCCCCGAGATCGCGGCCTGGACGCCGGCAGATTCGGTCGCCGTCGGCAAGCTCGTCGCGCTGCAGCTTGCCGGTCAGCTCGAGGCCGAGGTGCTGCGGGCGCGTCTGTCGCTGGTCCTGCCGGCGGCACGGGTGGCCGACCTTCTGCCGGAGGTGCCGGGCGCGGCGGTCACCGCCCTGCCCCGCTATGCCGATCTTGCGCCCGGGATCGTACCGTCGAGGGCATTCGCGGCCCGTGCCCGCGACCCGCTCGACCCCCGCGCGGCGCCCGGCTTCGCCGGCGCCTCGAACGCCTGGGCGGCGGCGCCCTCGCGCACCGCCGGCGGCAAGGGCGCGCTCCTGGCCAACGACCCGCACCTCGGCTTCAGCGCGCCGACCATCTGGTATCTCGCGCGGCTGGAGCTCTCGACCGGCGGGGTGATCGGCGGCACCATTCCGGGAATGCCCGCGGTGCTGGTCGGGCGCAGTCCGCGGCTCGCCTGGGGTCTCACCTCGGCCTATCTCGACGATCAGGACCTGTTCCTCGAGGAGCTGAACCCCGCCGACCCGGCCGAATACCGCACCCCGGCGGGCTGGGAGCCGTTCGAGACCCGCCCCTCGATCATCGGGGTTGCCGGCGGCCCCCCCCATGCGGTCGAGCTGCGCTTCACCCGCAACGGGCCGGTGATCCCCGGCAGCTTCTACGACCTGGCCGCGATCACGCCGCCCGGTCATGTGATGGCGCTCGGCTGGACCGCGCTCGACCGGGCCGACACCTCGCTGTCCTACGCGCTGGCGGTGATGCGGGCGCAGTCCGTGACCGAGGCGATCGCGGCCGGGCCGCTGGCCGTCGCGCCGGCGCAGAACGTGACGCTGGCCGACGACCAGGGCAACATCGCGCTGATGATGGTGGGTCGCCAGCCCGCCCGCGATCCCCGCCACCAGAGCCAGGGCCGCCTGCCCGCCCCGGGCTGGATCGACGAGAACCGCTGGCAGGGCTATCTGCCGTTCTCGGACAATCTTGTCATCGTCAACCCCGAGGGCGGCATCCTCGGCAATACCAACAACAAGATCGTCGATGCCCCGTTCCCGCGGCACGTCAGCTTCGTCTGGGGCGACAGCCAAAGGGTACAGCGCTGGTCGCGGCTGATGCAGGCGCGCGAGGTGCATACCCGCGACAGTTTCGCCGAGGCGCAGCTCGACACGGTCGCCCCCGACGCGCGCGCGCTGCTGCCGCTGGTCGCCCGCGACCTGTGGTTCACCGGCGAGGCCGCCCCCGAGGGCACGCCGGAACGCCGGCGGCAGCGCGCGCTCGAACTCCTCGCCGACTGGAACGGCGAGATGAACGAGCACATGCCCGAGCCGCTGATCTATGCCGCCTGGATGCGGGCGCTGCAGTACCGGCTGATCCGCGACGAGCTCGGCCCGCTCGCCGGCATCCTGACCCATGTCGAGCCGCTGTTCATCGAGCGCGTCTTCCGCAACGAGAACGGTGCCGCGGTCTGGTGCAACGTCATCCAGTCGAGCGTGGAGGAAAGCTGCACCGACATCGCCCGCCTCGCGCTCGACGACGCGCTGGTCTGGATCGCCGAACGCCACCCCGGCACGCTCGAATCGCTGCGCTGGGGCGATGCGCATCAGGCGACCCACGACCATCCGGTGCTCGGCCGGGTACCAGGGCTCGGCTGGCTCGTGAACATCCGCCAGTCCACCTCGGGCGGCGACCACACGCTGATGCGCGGGCTGACCGCGGGCGACGGGCCCGATCCGTTCCTGAACGTGCACGGCGCGGGCTACCGGGCGATCTACGACTTCGCCGACCCCGAGTCCTCGGTTTTCGTCATCGCCACCGGGCAGTCCGGGCACGTCCTGTCGCGCCACTACGACGACCTCGGCGTGCTGTGGAGGCGGGGCGAATACGTTCCGATGACGCTCGATCCCGACCTCGCGCGCGCCGGTGCGGTCGGGATCATGCGGCTCGAGCCGCCGCCACCGTGAGTCGCGCGCGGACGGGGTTGACCTCGGCCGCCGCTCGGGCAATTCGTGACGCAAGATTCTTGCGCAGCGGGTCGTGCGGCGGGGAGAGCGGACGATGGCGGGCGAGTTCGACGCCTGGGTGGGCCGGGTGGACGAGGCCGAGGCGGCGGTCAGCCCGGCCGAGGCGCGGCGCCTGGCGGCGACGCTCGACCTCGCCCCGGCCGAGGCCGAGGCGGCTTCGGCCCCCGGGGCCGTGCTGCCGCCGCTCTGGCACTGGATCGCCTTCCTGCCGGTCGAACCGATGGCGGGCCTCGGCCCCGACGGGCACCCGCGCCGCGGCGCCTTCCTTCCCCCCGTCCCGCTCGAGCGGCGGATGTGGGCGGGGGGGCGGCTTTCCTTCCCGGGCGACCTCGTGATCGGGGCGCCGATCCGCCGCCGGTCGGAGATCCTGAAGGTCGCCGAGAAGACCGGCAGCACCGGCCGGATGGTGTTCGTCACGGTCGGGCACCGGCTCTCGGGGCCCTCGGGCCTTGCGGTCGAGGAGGAGCAGGACATCGTCTATCTGCCGATGCCCGACAGCTTCCGCCTGCCCCCGCCCGTGGCCGCGCCGGCCGAAACCGCCTGGAACCGGCGCGTCACCGTGGACAGCGTGCGGCTGTTCCGCTTCTCGGCCGTCACCTTCAACGCCCACCGCATCCACTACGACCTGCCCTATGCCCGCGAGGTCGAGAAGTATCCCGGCCTCGTGGTCCACGGGCCGCTGCAGGCGATGCTGCTCCTCGGCGCGGCGGTGGCAGAGGCCGGCGGACGGCGACCCGCGGGCTACCGCTTCCGCGGCGTCCGGCCGCTGTTTCCCGAAGACGGGCTGCGGCTGGTGGGCGAGCCGCCGGAGGGCCGGGGCCAGCGGCTCGCCACGGTGACCGACGCCGGCCAGGTGGCGATGCAGGCCGAGGTGACGTGGTGACCGGGCCGCTTGCGGGCATGCGCGTGATCGAGGGATCGGCCTTCGTTGCCGTCCCCTTCGCCGGGCTCACGCTGGCGCAGATGGGCGCCGACGTGATCCGCTTCGACCGGCTCGAGGGCGGGCTCGACGCCCGCCGCTGGCCGGTGACGGCCGGGGGGCAGAGCCTGTTCTGGGCCGGGCTCAACGCCGGCAAGCGGTCGGTCGCGGTGGACCTCTCGCGCCCCGAAGGCCGCGAGATCGTCACCCGCCTGATCACCGCACCGGGGCCGGATGCGGGCCTGTTCCTCACCAACCTGCGCGCGAAGGGCTGGATGGACTATCCCGCCCTTGCCGCGCTTCGGCCCGACCTGATCATGGTCTCGCTCGCGGGCACGCGGCGCGGCGAGCCGGCGGTGGACTATACCGTGAACCCCTCGCTCGGCTTCCCCATGGCCACCGGTCCCGAGGGCTCGACCGAGCCGGTCGCCCATGTCCTGCCCGCCTGGGACCTGATCGCGGGCCAGATGGTGGTGAACGCAACGCTCGCGGCCGAGCGACACCGGCTGCGGACCGGTCAGGGCCAGCTGGCGGAACTCTCGCTGAAGGATGTGGGTGCGGCGGTGATGGGCCACCTCGGGATCGTCGGCGAGGTGCTCGTCAACGGGGTCGACCGCCCGAAATACGGCAACGCCCTCTACGGCGCCTTCGGGCAGGACTTCGTCTGCGCCTGCGGCGCGCGGGTGATGGTGATCGGGCTGACCGACCGGCAATGGGCGGGCCTGGTCCGGACGCTCGGGCTCGGCGATGCGATCGCCGCACTGGCCGCCCGCCTCGGCCTCGACCTCGCCGAGGAAGGCAACCGCTTCCGCGCCCGCAAGGAGATCGCGGCGCTGATGGCGCCCTGGTTCGCCGCCCGCAGGCTCGACGAGATCGCCCCCCTCTTCGACGCCGCCGGTCTGACCTGGGCGCCCTTCCGCAGCTTCGCCGAGGCGGTGCGCAACGACCCCGACCTCTCGCCCGACAACCCGATGATCGGGGTCGTCGAACAGCCCGGCATCGGGCCCCTGCCGGTGGCGGGCAGTCCGGTGTCGTTCTCCGCCCTGCCCCGCCGCGCCCCCGCCCCCGCACCGGTCCTCGGCCAGCACACCGAGCCGGTGCTGGCCGATGTTCTGGGTCTGAGTTCCGGCGAGATCGGCCGGCTCATGGATGCCGGGATCGTCGCCGGGCCGTGACGCAGCCCGGGGC
>CALDYW010000060.1 GCA_937944395.1 uncultured Paracoccaceae bacterium
CGGGCGATTGCGCCGCCCCGCCGGTCCGCCTGAGTGCGGCCGCCCTTTGGCGGGGAACGCCCGGCGCCGGATCGGGGCGAAGCCGCGGCGCCTGGCCGCCGTCGAAGCGGGCGCAGCCGCGGCAGGCGGCACGATCCGCGCCCCCGCCGACCCTGCGCGTGGCGCGCTTCACAAGCCCGCGCCGGCGTGGCAAGGCGGAGCCGGGAACGAAGGGAGAAGCGCATGAGCACGCCCGTCTTCATCCAGCTGCGCTGCCGACCTGGGCAGACCTATGCCGTGGCCGAGGCCATCGTGCTGCGCGAGATCCATTCCGAACTCTACTCGACGAGCGGCGACTACGACCTGCTGCTGAAGCTCTATATCCCCGAAGGCGAGGACGTGGGGCGCTGGATCAACGACCATCTGCTCGACATCCCCGGCATCGACCGGTCGCTGACCACGATGACCTTCCGGGCCTTCTGAGGTCGCGCGCCGCGGCGGCGGGGTGGCCGGCGGTTGATGATTGACGTACCTCAGTTTCGGTCGCACAGTCCGCACCTTGGAGGTGAGCGCGGTGACCCGGCCGACGGTGAACGACATCGCCAGGGAGGCGGGCGTGAGCCTGGCCACGGTCGATCGGGTGATGAACGACCGGCCGGGGGTGCGTGCGGCCACGGTCGCCCGGGTGCATGAGGCGATCCGGCGGCTCGGCTATGTGCGCGACGTCGCGGCGGCGAACCTGGCGCGCCAGCGCAGCTACCGCGTCGCCTTCGTGTTGCCGGAGGGCACCTCGCAGGTTCTCGACACGCTTTGCGGAACGGTCGCGGCGGCGGCGCGGATTGCCGCGGCAGACCGCACGCGGGTCGATCTGCTGCGCTTCCCGGCCGAGGATCCGCATGCCCTTGTCGCATTGCTGCTCGAACTTCCGGAGCGCGAGCTGGACGGCGTCGCGCTGATGGCGCCCGAGACGCCGCATGTGCGCGACGCGATCCGGACGCTCAGGGCGAAGGGCCTGGCCGTGGTGGCCCTGGTCTCGGATCTGCCGAACACCGAGCGCGACCATTTCGTCGGCGTGGACAACCGCGCCGCGGGACGGGTTGCCGGGGTGCTGATGGGCCGGTTCCTCGGGCCCGCGCCGGCGCAGGTCATGGTGCTGTCGGCGTCGATGCAGCTGCGCGAGGCGATCGAGCGGCGAGTGGGGTTCGACGAGGTGGTGCAGCGCGACTTCCCGCATGTGACGGTCCTGCCCTCGCTCGAGGGCCACGACGACCCCGCCACCGTGGCCCGCGTGGTGCGCGAGCTGCTGGCGGGCGCGCCGGAGATCGCCGGGGTCTACTCCCTCGGCACCGGCAACCGGGCGCTGACCGCGGCGCTGGCCGCGGCGGGGCTGCCGCGGCGGCCGGTGGTGATCGCCCACGAGCTCACGCCGCACACCCGAGCCGCCCTCGTCGCCGGGACGATCGACGCGGTCATCGCGCAGAACCTTGGGCATGTCGTGCGCAGCGCGCTGAGAGTGCTGCGCGCACGCACCGACCGGGTGCCGATCGACCCGGGACAGGAGCAGATCCGGATCGAGATCGTGATCCGCGAGAACCTGCCGCCCGGCCCCTGAGCCGGGCGGCCCATCACGACACCCGAGGGAGGGAGACACGATGAGGACGATCAGGGGACCCGGCCTGTTCCTGGCGCAATTCGCGGGCGATGCGGCGCCGTTCGATTCCTGGCGCGCGATCACCCGCTGGGCGGCGGATTGCGGCTACGAGGGGGTCCAGATCCCGTCCTGGGACGGGCGGCTGTTCGACCTCGAGATGGCGGCGGCCTCGAAGGACTACTGCGACGAGATCCGCGGGGTGGCGGCCGAGGCGGGGCTTGCGGTGACCGAACTCTCGACGCATCTGCAGGGCCAGCTGGTCGCCGTGCATCCCGCCTATGATGCGGCCTTCGACGGGTTCGCCGCGCCGGCGGTGCGCGGCAATCCGGCGGCACGCCAGCAATGGGCGGTCGACCAGGTGAAGAAGGCGCTGACCGCCAGCCGCAACCTCGGCCTCACCGCGCATGCCACTTTCTCGGGCGCGCTGGCCTGGCCCTTCGTCTATCCCTGGCCGCAGCGGCCGGCGGGCCTGATCGAGACCGCCTTCGACGAACTGGCCCGGCGCTGGCGCCCGATCCTCGATCATGCCGAGGCGATGGGGGTGGATGTCTGCTACGAGATCCATCCCGGCGAGGACCTGCACGACGGCGTCACCTTCGAGATGTTCCTCGAGCGCGTCGGCAACCACCCGCGGGCGCGGATGCTCTACGATCCCAGCCACTACGTCCTGCAGGGGCTCGACTACCTCGACCACATCGACATCTATCACGAGCGGATCGGGATGTTCCACGTGAAGGATGCGGAACTGAACCCGACCGGAAGGCAGGGGGTCTATGGCGGCTACCAGTCCTGGGTGAACCGGGCGGGCCGCTTTCGCTCGCCCGGAGACGGCCAGGTGGATTTCGGCGGCGTGTTCTCGAAGCTGACCCAGTACGGGTTTACCGGCTGGGCAGTGGTCGAATGGGAATGCTGCCTCAAGCACCCCGAGGACGGCGCCCGCGAGGGCGCGGCCTTCGTGCGTGCCCATATCATCCGGGTGACCGAGAAGGCCTTCGACGATTTCGCCGGCTCGGGCGCCGACGCGGCGGCCAACCGGCGGATGCTGGGCCTGGCCTGAACGGGCGCCGGGGGGCGCTGCCCCCCGTCCCCGGCTGTGCCGGGGACTCCCCCCGGGATATTTGCGGACCGGACATGGAGCGGACGCCGGTGCGAGGGACTGGCCGCGGGCAGGGGAGGGACAGGCGGTGAGGATCGGAGTCAACCTGCTTCTGTGGACGACGCAGGTCGGGCGCGAACACCTGCCGGTGCTGCGGGCGCTGAAGTCGGCCGGCCATGACGGGGTCGAGGTGCCGGTGTTCCGCGGCAGCCCGTCGGCGCATGCGGAGACGGGGCGGATGCTGGCGGGCGAGGGGCTGGCGGCGACCGTGGTGGGGATCGTGCAGGAGGCGGCGCGCAATCCGATGAGCCCGGATCCGGCGGCGCGGGCGGCGGGGATCGATGACCTGAAGCGGCTGGTGGACTGTTCCGTGGCGATGGGGGCCGAGGTGCTCTGCCGCCCCTTCACCCGGCCGCTCGCCACATTCTCGGGCCGCGGGCCGATGGCGGCGGAACGGGTGCATCTGGTCGCCGCGCACCGCGCCGTGGCGGATCATGCGGGGGGCGCACTCAGGCTGGCGGTGGAGCCGGTCAATCGCTTCGAGTGCTATGCGCTGAACACCGTGGCCGATGCCGCGCGGCTGGTGGCCGAGGTCGGACGGCCGGACTACGGGAGGCTCTGCGACACCTTCCACGCCAATATCGAGAAGCGCGACCCTGCCGGGGCGATCCGGGCGGGGGGCGGGGCGATCGCGCATGTCCACAGCTCGGAGACCGGCGCGGCACGCCGGGACGCGGGCGTGTGGATTTCGCCGCCGCCGTCGCGGCGCCGAGCGACATCGGCTATGACGGCTGGCTTACGGTCGGGGCCTTCGGCCCTGCGCTGCCCGACATCGCGGCGGCGACGCGGGTCTGGCGGCCGCTGTTCGGGGACGAGGCGGAGGTCTATACCGGGGCCCTGGCGCTGATCCGCCGGCTCTGGGACGCACCCCGGGGTCGGCGCGAAAGCGGAACGGGAGAGGGAGGGAGCGATGGCGATCGAGGGCAGGGATGACGGCGCGGTGGCGGAGGCCGGCGCGGGCGCGCGGCCGCGGCCGATCCGGCTCGGGATGGTCGGGGGCGGGCTGGGTGCCTTCATCGGTGCGGTGCACCGCATGGCGGCGCGGCTCGACGGCCATTTCGAACTGGTCGCGGGTGCATTCAGCGCCGATCCGGAGAAGAGCCGCGCCTCGGGCGCCGCGCTCGGCCTGCCGGAAGGGCGGGTCTACGGAGATTTCGGGCAGATGGCCAAGCGCGAGGCGCGGCGCCGGGACGGAATCGAGGCGGTGGCGATCGTCACGCCGAACCACATGCATGCGCCGGTGGCGCGCGCCTTCCTGTCGCGCGGCATTCACGTCATCTGCGACAAGCCGCTGACCGCGACGCTGCGGGAGGCGAAGGCGCTGGCGGCGGCAGCGGAGGGCTCGGAGGCACTGTTCGTGCTCACCCACAACTACACGGCCTATCCGATGGTCCGTCAGGCGCGGGCGATGGTGGCGGCGGGCGATCTCGGAACCCTGCGGGTGGTGCAGGTGGAATACGCCCAGGACTGGCTGACGACGCCGCTCGAGGCCACCGGGCAGAAGCAGGCCGAGTGGCGCACCGATCCCGCGCGCTCGGGTGCGGGCGGGGCGACCGGCGACATCGGCACCCATGCGTTCAACCTCGCGTGCTTCGTCAGCGGGCTCGCGCTCGACAGTCTGGCGGCCGACCTCTCGGCCTTCGTGCCCGGTCGGCGGGTTGACGACAACGGCCATGTGCTGCTGCGCTTCGAGGGCGGGGCGAAGGGCATGTTGTGGTGCAGCCAGGTCGCGCCCGGCAACGAGAATGCCCTGCGCCTGAGGGTCTATGGCGAGAGGGGCGGCCTCGAATGGGCGCAGGAGGATCCGAACTGCCTGTGGTTCACCCCCTACGGCGAGCCGAAGCGGCTGATCACCCGGGGCGGTGCCGGGGCCGGGCCCGAGGCGGCGCGGCTGTCGCGCGTGCCGCCGGGCCACCCCGAGGGCTACATCGAGGGCTTCGCGAACCTCTATGCCGAGGCGGCCGCGGCGATCCGCGCGCGGCAGGCCGGCCGGGCGCCGGATCCGGCGGTGAGCTATCCCACGGTGCAGGACGGGCTTCTCGGCGTCGCCTTCGTCGAGGCCTGCGTGCGGTCGTCGAGGAAGAACGGGGCCTGGGTGAAGCTGGCGATCTAGGTTCGGCGGAAGGCCTGAGGTGCGTACCTCAGAAATCGGTGGACAGCGCTGCGCCACCTCGCCTATCGTTGCCCCGCAGTTCGAGAAGGCCGGAGATTCGAGCCGGCACCACCATCAGACCGGGAGGCTGAGACATGAAATCCAGATACCTTGGCGCCAGCGCAGCCGTGGCGATTGCCGCAGGGGCGGGAAGCGTTCAGGCTGAGACGCTGACGCTCTGCTGGGCCGCCTGGGACCCGGCGAATGCGCTGGTGGAGCTGTCGAAGGACTTCGAGGCGCAGTCCGGCCACAGCATGCGCTTCGAGTTCGTCCCCTGGCCGAACTTCGCCGACCGGATGCTGAACGAGCTGAACTCGGGCGGGAAGCTCTGCGACCTGCTGATCGGCGACAGCCAGTGGATCGGCGGCGGGGCCGAGAACGGCCATTACGTCAAGCTCAACGACTTCTTCGACGCCAACGGCATCAGCATGGACGACTTCATGCCGGCCACGGTCTATGCCTATTCGACCTGGCCGAAGGGCACGCCGAACTATTACGCGCTGCCGGCGATGGGCGACGCCAACGGCTGGTTCTACCGCAAGGACTGGTTCACCGACCCCGAGATCATGGCCGCCTACAAGGAGGCGACCGGCGAGGAGCTGCGCGAGCCCCAGAGCCAGCGCGAGCTGATGCAGATCGCCAAGTTCTTCCAGGGCCGCGAGATCGACGGCAAGACCGTCTATGGTGTGTCGATCTTCACCGAACGCGGGTCCGAGGGGATCACGATGGGGGCCACCGGCGCCCTCTACGCCTGGGGCTTCAAGTACGAGAACACGCCGGGCAGCTACGACATGGAGGGGGCGGTCAACTCGCCCGAGGCGGTCGAGGCGCTGGAGTTCTACAAGGAACTCTACGAGTGCTGCACGCCGCCGGGCTACGACAACGCCTACATGGAACAGTCGCTCGACGCCTTCAAGTCGGGCCAGGTCGCGATGGCGATGAACTGGTTCGCCTTCTTCCCGGGCCTCTATGCCGATCCGAACACCGGGGGCGACAAGATCGACTTCTTCGTGAACCCGCCGCAGAACGTCGCCGCCTCGACGCTCGGCGGGCAGGGCATCTCGGTGGTCAGCTACTCCGACAAGCAGGACGCGGCGCTGGAGTACATCAAGTGGTTCGCCCAGCCCGAGGTGCAGAAGAAGTGGTGGTCGATGGGCGGCTATTCCTGCCACATGTCGGTGCTGGGTGATCCGGGCTTCGCCGACACCGCACCCTTCGCGGCCGACTTCCTGGTGGCGATGGAAGGCGTGCGGGACTTCTGGCAGGAACCGGCCTATGCCTCGCTGCTGCTGGCGATGCAGGAGCGGCTGCACAACTACGTCGTGGCCGGCCAGGGCACGGCGCAGGAGGCGCTCGACGGCCTGATCGCCGACTGGACCGAGATCTTCGAGGACGAAGGCAAGCTCTGACCCGTCTGCCGGGGCGGCGTGCGCCGCCCCGGTCACCCCCGGCGGCGACCTGGTGACGCCGCCCCCTTCCGGGACCGCAACGAGGCGGCTCGGCCAGCGCGCTCGCCGCCGGGTCGCGCCAGCCCGAGGACCCATTCCATGACCGACACGCCCGCCGATCGCCTTGCCCGCGCCACACCGCCCGCGATCGCGCGGCGCGTGCGCGGCCTCGGCGACCGGGCGATCGCCTGGATCTTCGTTGCGCCGACGATCTTCCTGCTGCTTGCAATCAACATCTTCCCGCTGATCTGGACGGTCCGCCTGAGCTTTACCAACTTCGCCGCGAACCGGCCGGGGCGCGAGGTGGAATGGGTCGGCCTCAGGAACTACGAACGGATCCTGACCGACGAACGGATCTGGGCGAACATGCAGACGACCGCCCATTTCCTGTTCTGGACGCTGTTCTTCCAGGTGGTGATCGGGTTCGCGCTGGCGTGGCTGATCAACCGCAGGTTCCGCGGCAACGACCTGGCGACGACGCTGATCGTGCTGCCGATGATGCTGTCGCCGGCGGTGGTCGGCAACTTCTGGACCTTTCTCTACCAGCCGCAGATCGGGCTGATCAACTACACGGTCGAGCTCTTCACCGGCATCCCGGCAAGCTCGTTCTCGATGCTCGGGCCGGGCGGGCTGGCGAAGTGGTCGATCATAATCGTCGACACCTGGATGTGGACGCCCTTCGTCATGCTGATCTGCCTGGCGGGGCTCAGGTCGATCCCCGACTACATCTACGAGGCGGCCGAGATCGACCGGGCCTCGAAATGGCGGCAGTTCTGGACGCTCACGGTGCCGATGGTGCTGCCGTTCCTGATGCTCGCGGTGCTGTTCCGCGGCATCGAGAACTTCAAGATGTTCGACATGGTGGTGCTGCTCACCGGCGGGGGGCCGGGGAACGAGACGCTGCTGGCCTCGATCGACCTCAAGCGCGAGGCCTTCGAGAAATGGCGCACGGGCTATTCCTCGGCCTATGCCATCATCCTCTTCGTCACCGTGTTCGGGCTGGCGAGCATCTACGTCAAGGCGCTGAACAGGGTGAGGGAAAGATGAGCGGCTGGTCGGTCACCGAACCCTCGGCGCGGTCGAAGTGGATCGCGGGAACCCTTGTCGTCATCTACACCGTGATCACGCTTCTGCCGCTGGTCTGGATCATCTCGACGAGCTTCAAGTCGGGGCCCGACTCGATCAGCTATCCGCCGAAGGTGTTCTTCCAGCCCTCGCTGGAGGGCTATGTGAACCTCTTCACCACGCGCACCCGCCTCGGCGCCGAGGATTTCGCGGCCCTTCCCCCGCCCGAGACCTGGTACGAGCGTATCGTGCGCCAGCAGGGCATGGTGATCGCGGGCCCCTCGCGGTTCGGCGAGCGGTTCATGAACTCGGTGATCATCGGCTTCGGGGCGACGTTCCTGTCGGTGTTCCTCGGCACGCTCGCGGCCTACGCCTTCTCGCGCTTCAGGATCCCGCTGAAGGACGACCTTCTGTTCTTCATCCTGTCCACCCGGATGATGCCGCCGATCGCGGTCGCGATCCCGATCTTCCTGATGTACCGGACGCTCGGCCTGTCGGACACGCATCTGGGCATGATCCTGCTCTACACGGCGGTCAACGTCTCGCTGGCGGTCTGGCTGATGAAGAGCTTCATCGACGGCATCCCCCGCGAATACGAGGAGGCCGCGCTGATCGACGGCTATACCCGTTTCCAGGCCTTCCGGAAGGTGGTGCTGCCGCAGGCGGTCACGGGCATCGCCGCGACCGCGATCTTCTGCCTGATCTTCGCCTGGAACGAATACGCCTTCGCGGTGCTGCTGACCTCGGGCAAGGCGCAGACCGCGCCGCCCTTCATCCCCACGATCATCGGCGTCGGCGGGCAGGACTGGCCGGCGGTGGCGGCCGGCGCGACCCTGTTCCTGCTGCCGGTGATGGTGTTCACGATCCTGCTGCGCAAACATCTGCTGCGCGGGATCACCTTCGGGGCGGTGCGGAAATGAAGCCCGGCTGCCCGGCGATGCCCCCCCGTGCGGGCGGATCGCCCGCCGCCCGGTGGAGACGGCGGCCATGAGGGGGTTTCTCGACGGCCTCCTGCGCCTGCGCCGCGGACCGTGGGAGCTGGTGGCGACGGTGCTGATCGCGCTGGGCGTGGTGATGCTGATGCAGCCCTTCGCGCTCTGGGCCTATACCTGGTCGTTCCTCGTCACCCTGTCGGGGACGGTCATGTTCATCATTGTCAGCCACTTCCCGGAATGAGCGACGTCATGTCCGCACATCTGGGGAGGTTCGCCCACGTTCTGCGCCCGGCAGCCGCGGTTCCGCGCTTCCTGCCGGTCCGGGGGCAGCCTCGCGGCTTGCGCCGGACGGAAATGCCCAAGCGCGGCGGCGATCCGGTCGGTGGCGGGCGCGAGCGGCCCGGGCGGGAGCGCTGACATGGCCGAGATCGTCATCCGCAACCTGCGCAAGGAGTTCGGCGACTTCGTCGCGGTGCGGGAATCGACCTTCACCATCGGCAACGGCGAGTTCTTCATGCTGCTCGGCCCCTCGGGCTGCGGCAAGACGACGACGCTCAGGATGATCGCCGGGCTCGAGCTGCCGACCGGCGGAGAGATCCTGATCGACGGCGAGGACGTGAGCCGCAAGCCGGCCAGCCAGCGCGACATCGCCTTCGTCTTCCAGATGTTCGCGCTCTATCCGCACATGAACGTGCGCCGCAACATCGCCTATCCGCTGGTCAGCCAGGGGATGCCGCGGGCGCAGGTGGCGGCGAAGGTGGCCGAGGTCGCCCGCCTGCTGCGGATCGAGGACATCCTCGACCGCCCGGTGGGCGGGCTTTCGGGCGGCGACCGGCAGCGGGTGGCGCTCGGCCGCGCGATCGTGCGCAATCCCAAGGCCTTCATGATGGACGAACCCCTCGGCGCGCTCGATGCCGAGTTCCGCGAGATCATGGCCGAGGAGTTGCGCGCGCTGCACGACCGGATGGGCGCGACCACCGTCTATGTCACCCATGACCAGCTCGAGGCGATGCAGATGGGCGACAAGATCGTGGTGATGAACCATGGCGTGGTCGAGCAGTTCGGCACCCCGCAGGAAATCTACGACCATCCCGCAACCCTGTTCGTCGCCGATTTCATCGGCCAGCCGGCGATGAACTTCCTCGACTTCGAGGGCAGCTTCGCCGCCGGCGACACTTCGGTGCGCCTCGGCCAGGCCGAGATCGCCCTGCCTGCGCTGCGCGAGACGGTCGAGGCGCGCCGCCTGGTGCTGGGGGTCAGGCCCGAGCATGTCGGTTTCGACGATGCCGCGCCCTTCCGCGGACGGATCGAGGCGACGGAATACCTCGGAACCACCCAGGTCGTGACCCTGAGCACGCCGAACGGCCCGCTGAAGGCCCGGATCCCCTCGGCCGAGAGCGTGCGGCCGGGCGAGACGGTCGGGCTTCGGTTCACCGCCTCGACGCTGTCGCTGTTCGACCGCGGAACCGGCCGCGCCTTCCGCACCGCCGCCAACGAGAACGTGCATCATGGCTGAGGTGGTGCTCGACGGCCTCGGCAAGAGCTTCGGCGCCACGCGCGCGGTGGATGCCGTCTCGCTGACCATCCCCGACGGTGCCTTCGTCGTGCTGCTGGGTCCGACGGGTGCAGGCAAGACCACCACGCTGCGCCTGATCGCCGGACTCGAGAGGCCGGACTCCGGCGACATCCGCATCGACGGCCGCAGCGTTCTGGACGACACGCCTGCAGGACGCGACGTGGCGATGGTGTTCCAGCAGTATTCGCTTTATCCGCATCTGACGGTGCGCGAGAACCTCGCCTTCCCGCTGAAGTCGCCGCTCCTGCGCCTGCCGGCCGACGAAATCGCCCGCCGGGTCGGCCGGGTGGCCGAGGTTCTGCGCATCTCGGACAAGCTCGACAACAAGGCGACGCGCCTTTCGGGCGGCGAGATGCAGCGCGTCTCGATCGGCCGGGCGCTGGTGCGCAGCCCGCGCATCTACCTCATGGACGAGCCGCTGTCGTCGCTGGACGCCAAGCTGCGCGCCGAGTTGCGCATCGAGCTCAAGCGTATCCAGGCCGACCTCGGCGCGACGCTGCTCTACGTCACCCACGACCAGATCGAGGCGATGACGATGGCGACCCATGTCGGCGTGCTCGACCGCGGCCGGCTGGTGCAGTTCGGAAGCCCCCGCGAGATCTACGAGACTCCCGTCTCGACCTATGTGGCGACACGCCTCGGCCAGCCGCGCATCAACGTCCTGCCGGCCGGCCTGTTCGGGGGCGCACCGCCCGGTGCGGCGCAGATCGGGCTCAGGCCCGAGCATATCCGCCACGACCACGGCCGCCCGGCGACGGTGCGCCGGGTCGAGCATCTGGGCGACCAGACGCGGCTGCACCTGGTCCTCGACGGCCACGAGATCGTCACGCTCGCCGACGTTCACACCACCCTTGCCCCGGGCGACAGCCTGCCCGTCCGCCCCGACGCGCCGCTCTGGTTCGACGCCGAGGGCCGCCGCATCGCCACCGGAGTCTGACCCTCATGACGCAGTTCATCAACAGCAAGGACACCCTGGTCACCGAGGCGCTGGACGGCCTTCTGCGGCTTTCGGGCGGGCGGCTCGCGCGGCTCGACGGCTACCCCCATATCAAGGTCGTGGTCCGCACCGACTGGGACCGCTCGAAGGTCGCGCTGGTCTCGGGCGGGGGCTCGGGGCACGAGCCGGCGCATGCGGGTTTCGTCGGGCAGGGGATGCTCACGGCGGCGGTCTGCGGCGACGTCTTCGCCAGCCCCTCGGTCGATGCGGTGCTGGCGGGGATCCTCGCCGTCACCGGCAAGGCGGGCTGTCTTCTCATCGTCAAGAACTACACCGGCGACCGGCTGAACTTCGGGCTCGCGGCCGAGCGCGCCCGCGCCTTCGGCCTGCGCGTCAGCATGGTGATCGTGGACGACGACGTGGCCCTGCCGGACCTGCCGCAGCCGCGCGGCGTCGCCGGCACGCTGTTCGTGCACAAGATCGCCGGCGCGCTGGCCGAGGCGGGGGCCGATCTCGACGCCGTCACCGCCGCCGCCCAGCGGGTGATCGCCGGAGCGGTGTCGTTCGGCATGTCGCTCGACACCTGCACGGTACCCGGCGCGCCGAAGGAGGCGCGGATCGACCCCGGCAAGGCCGAGCTCGGCCTCGGCATCCATGGCGAGGCCGGCGTCGAACAGGTCGAGTTCCAGGGCGCGCGCGATGCGATGGCGATGGTGGCGGCGCGGCTGCTGCCGCACCTCGGGCCCGGCGAGCATGTGGCGCTGCTCAACAACCTCGGGGGCGCAACCCAGCTCGAGATGGGGGTTCTGGCCGAGGAACTGTCGCGCTCGGCCCTCGGCGACCGGGTGAAATGGGTGGTGGGTCCGGCGCCGCTGATGACCTCGCTCGACATGCACGGCTTCTCGTTGTCGCTTCTGCCCGTGGGGCCGGACGATGTTGCCGCCCTCGCGGCGCCGGTCGCTCCCCATGCCTGGCCCGGGCTTGCCGAACTCGGGTCGGTCGCGGTGCGCCCGCTGCCCGACGGACTGACCCCGATCCGCCCGATGCCCTCGGCCCATGCCGGAAACCGGGCGCTGATCGAGGCCTGCTGCGGGGCGCTGATCGCCGCCGAGGCCGACCTCAACGCGCTGGACCTGAAGTCGGGCGACGGCGACACGGGTTCGACCCTGGCAACCGCCGCCCGGGCCCTCCTTGCGGCGCTCGACCGGCTGCCTCTGGCCGACCCGACCCAGCTTTACCGCGCCATCGGGCTCGAACTCAGCCAGACCATGGGCGGTTCGTCGGGCGTGCTGCTTGCGATCTTCTTCGCGGCGGCCGGCGATGCCTCGGCCGGGGGAAAGACCTGGATCGGCGCGCTGCAGGCCGGGCTCGACCGGGTGATGCAGGTCGGCGGCGCCCGGCCCGGAGACCGCACGATGATCGATGCGCTGGCCCCCGCGCTCGCCGCCCTTCCGCAGGGTCTGGCGGCTGCGGCCGCCGCCGCCCGCAGCGGCGCCGCCGAAACCGCCCGCATGGCCCGGGCCCGCGCCGGCAGGGCGGCCTACCATGCCCAGGGCAGGCTTGCCGGCAATGCCGATCCCGGGGCCGAGGCTGTGGCGCGGCTGTTCGAGGCGCTGGCGGCCCGAGGCTGAGGCCGGCGCGTTCCCGACCGACGGGCGCAGGCGGGGGCGCCGCCCCCGCACCCCCGGGATATTTGCGGACCGGACATGGAGCCGTCGGGGCCGCCGGGCCCCGCCCTGCCGCATCCGGTCCGGCCGCCCCGGCCCGCCGCGGGAAGAGCTGGCCGGAGGCAGGCCGCGCGGGCGAGCACGAGGTTTTGCGCCACGTCCCGGAACGGGGCCTCCATGCCGGCCGCGGCGATCGCGGCCGGATCCCTGATGCGGCGGAGGGTGGCGAGCAGGCGTTCCCTGACGCCGAAGACCGCGTCCGGGGCGATGCAGGGGGCGAGGGGATCGCGGATGTGGGTCACCGGCGTCCCGAAGCCGTCGGCCGACAGGACGGAGGGCAGATGCGCCGGCCGGAGGGGATGGCGCGCAAGCGCGGCGAGGAGCTTGTCCGCGGGCCGGTCGTCCGGAGCCGGGCAGACCCTTGGCTTCGCCCCGCGGAAGCAGTGGCGCCCGTCGGCGCCGGTTCGGACTGCGCGGCGGAGGGTGAAGTCGGGTTGCGACCCCTTCTGCTGGACGCGTGGAAGACTTCGTTTTGGGCCTGCCAGAGGTCGATCCGCACGCCTTCCGGCGGGTCGCCCTCGGTCTCGAGGATCCGCCCCGGCACGCGCACCGGTTCGCCGTTCCGGTCGGGGCAAATGTCGGTGCCCATCGGCAGTTCCGGCGCGCCCGCGTCGCGGAAGGGCCCGGGCAGGGTCGATCCCCGGCCCCGGCGGCTTGCGGTCGGGGATCGCATCCACCGGCATCGACGAGCCGGGCAGGTCGGGCGGCCGGATCTGTGCCTGCCGCAGGTCGTTGCCGATCGGCCCGGCCTCGGTGAGGAAGCGGATCGCCGCCATCCGTTCTTTCCGGGTCGGCTCGATCTCGGTCACCGCCTCGGGCTGCTTGCCGAGGAGGACGGCGATCACCTGGCGCCGCCGGGGGTTGCGGGTCCGGGCGTTGCGGGCGATGCCGACCGCGGAGGAAAATGCGCTTCAAAATGCGCTTCAAAATGCGCTTCGGCGACGCAGCCCTTCTCGCGGGTCTCGGGCAGGGCGGGATCCTGCCTGTGCGGTCCGGGATGACGGCGGAACGGCAGCGCTGGTTCATCTCGGGGCGATGACCGTCGGACCCGGGCTTTCCGAAGGCGATGGCCGGGCGGATCGCCTCGCGCCGGGGCTCGGCCTCGGGCGCGATCCGGGGCCGGGGTTCGTTGCGGTCGCAACGCCGGACGATCCGCCATGCGTTCCGGGGCCGCACCCCGCGCACGAGCCCCGTGCCGACAGCGCCCGCCCCGGCCCCGGGCTGCATCACCCGGTCGAGCATCGAGGGGCGGTGCGGGACACAATCGCTGCGCTCGGTGCGGACCGGGACGGTCTTCGGCCCGGCGACGCCCGTCCGGCCCTCGCCGGGCAGGCCGGCGTGTTCGGCCACGGTGGACTTGCCGCCGTCGGCGCCGACCGGACACTGCGCGCGCAGGGTGAAGGTCGTGCCGGTCGGCCGGTCGCGGCAGGTCACGGTGACGCCGTCGGCGCGGGGGTCTTGGCCGGGGCATTCGATGCTCATCCGCGCCTGCGCCCCGCGCGGGCGCGCGGTCTTGAACAGGATCGGTTCGATGAAGGTCTGCGGCAGGTCGTTCATCCGGCCGGACGGGGACATCGGGCGTTCGGCACCGCCGGGCGGATGCCTGCCCCGGTTCCTCATCCGCCCGATCTCCGCGCCCGCGCGGCTATCGCAGAACAGGTTCTCGGCCATCTGAACCCGGTGCGCGGCGTGGATGCAGGCTGCGTCCCCGGCCGCGCGACCGAAGTCGCGCGGCACCCCAAGCGCGCGCCGGCCGGCGATGTGCGCGCGGCGTGCCGGCCGACCGGCGGCAGCGGTTGGTCACCGGGCACCCGATGCCGCGGCCGGCCGGACGCGGCGCCGTCGCCGAACCCGCCGGGCCGGAGAACAGGATCATGCCGCGGTCCGGATGTCCGCCAGTCCCGTGTCGTTCCGCAGGCTGCCGCGACCCCTCTGCCTCGGCCGCGCCTGAGCCGGCGCCGGCGGTCGCCGGCGCGCTCCCGGGCCTTTCCCTGCGGCGCAACGCGGGGCGCACCTCGTCCGGCCTGGCGCAGTCGTCGGTGCGCGCGCCATGACCGGGGGTGCCGCATTCCTCGACCTCGGTCGGCCGGCTGTGCCGCGCGCGCTCGGGCTTCCCGGGGCGCGCGCGGGCCAGCCTCTATTCGTCGGGGCCGCCGGCCTTGCGCTCTTGACGCGCAGCGCCGTGTTGGGCCAACGCCGGGAGGACCCTGTCGCCGTGCGACCCCCTTCGACATCCTGCAGCCGAACCGGCCGCCGGCGATCCTCAGGCGACCCGGCGCGCTGCGCCCGGGGCGCGCGGCGGGCAGTCGCGGGGGGCTGTCTGCCCCCCGCACCCCCCGAGGATATTTCCGGACCGGACAGGGGAAGGGTGTGGCTGCGGCCGTCCCGGCGGGTCAGGCAGCCCCGGCCGCGATCCGCGCCACGAGGCCGGGCAGGTCGTCGAACCGGTCGAACCGCGCCGCCGCCGGGATGTCGCCGGGTGCCGACTTCCGGTAGCCGCCGGTGAACAGAAGGAAGGGGCAGCCGGCCGCCCTGGCGGTCTCGGCGTCAACCTCGCTGTCGCCCACGAACACGCCCGCGGGCCGTCCGAGCTGCGTCAGGGTGTGGCGAAGGGGCGCCGGATCGGGCTTGCGGGCCGCCAGCGTGTCGCCGCCGGTGACCGCGGCGAACCGCCCGGCCAGCCCGATCGCCGCCAGCGCGGCGCGCGCCGGCGCCTCGGGCTTGTTGGTGCAGAGCCCCAGCGCGTGCCCGGCCTCTGCCAGCGCCGCGAGCGCCTCGGGCGCCCCGGGATAGGGTCGGGTGAGCGCATGGGCATCGAGGTAGAGCGCCTCGAACCGCGCCGTCATGCGCGACTGCCGCGCGGGATCGGGGGCGAGGCCCTGCGCGGCGAGCAGCCGCCCCACGAGGACCGGCAGTCCGTTGCCGATGAACGAGCGCACGCGGGGAAGGTCGAGCGGCGCAAGCCCCTCTTCGGCCAGCACCTGCACCGCCACGCGGTGGATATCGGGCGCGCTGTCGATCAGTGTTCCGTCGAGGTCGAAGACGACGGCGTGCATGGGCCGGCGTCAGCCTGCCTTCCACTTGATCGAACAGCCCATGCTGGCCACCTGATCGGTCGGCCCCTGGCCGGTGGCGGCGATCTGCAGCATCGCCTCGTAGAGGTCCCGCCGCGCGCCGGGCGGTGCCGGCTGGCGCCCCGAGGCGTCGATCCGGCCGCGGTACTGCAGCCGGCCGTCGGCGTTCAGCCCGAAGAAGTCGGGTGTGCAGGCCGCCCCCCAGGCGCGCGCGACGTCCTGGCTTTCGTCGTAGAGGTAGGGGAAGGGGAATCCCAGCCTGCGGGCCAGCGCAGCCATCTCTTCGGGGCCGTCCTCGGGATACTGGCCGGCGTCGTTGGACGAGATCGCGGCGACCCCGATCCCGATAGCCAGCAGATCGCGCGCGTCGCGCAGGATCCGGTCGAGCACCGCCTGCACATAGGGGCAGTGATTGCAGATGAACATCACCAGCGCGCCTTTGGGACCCATCACGTCCGCAAGGCGCCAGATCCGACCCTCTGTGTCGGGCAAGGCAAACTCCGGGGCCTTCCAGCCGAAGTCGCAGACGGGCGGTCGGCTCGGCATCACGCGGCCACTCCGGCACGGGCGCCCTCGGCCGCGGCGCGCAGCGCGCGGATCGCCCGACCGTAGCCTTCGGGCCGGTCGGCCGAGCCTTCCCGGAAGATCGCTGCGCCGGCCACCAGCACGTCGGCCCCGGCCGCGGCGACCAGCGGCGCGGTGGTCGGATCGACGCCGCCGTCGACCTCGACCAGAACGGGCCGGTCGCCGATCAGCGCGCGGAGGGCGTGGATCTTCGGCAGTTGCGAGCGCAGGAACGCCTGGCCGCCGAAGCCGGGATTGACCGTCATCACGCAGACGAGGTCAACCGTGTCAAGCAGCGCCTCGATCCCGTCGAGCCCGGTGCCGGGGTTGAGCGCGAGCCCCGCCTTCATTCCTGCCGCGCGGATCGCCTGCAGGCTGCGATGGACATGCGGACCCGCCTCGCGGTGAATGGTCAGCACCTCGGCTCCGGCCTCGGCGAAGGGGGCGATCCAGGGGTCGGCGGGGGCGACCATCAGGTGCACATCCATGGTGCCGCGGACATGCGGGCGCAGCGACCGGGCGACGGCCGGGCCGATGGTCAGGTTGGGGACGAAATGGCCGTCCATCACATCGACATGGATCCAGTCGGCGCCGGCGGCCTCGACCGCCCGGCATTCGGCCCCGAGCGCGGCGAAATCGGCGGCGAGGATCGAGGGCGCGATGCGCAGGGGCGGGCGTGGCGTCATGGGCGCGGGGTAGCATGCGCGGCTCGGCCAGGGCAACGGGCAGAATCGACGCGGATGACTTCGGCGGCAGACTGCGCTGTCATGGTGCCGTCATCCGCACCCGCCAGAACGGGCGCCACAGACCCAAGGGACCAGATTGATGCACGATGCCTTCACCGCGCCGGGGCGGTTCTTCCGCGGCAACCTGCATACCCACACCGACCGCTCGGACGGCGTGCTTCCGGCCGAGGAGGTATGCCGCCGCTACCGCGAGGAGGGCTACGACTTCCTGGCCCTGACCGACCATTTCGTGGGCCGCTACGGCTACCCGATCACCGATGCCCGGCCGTTCAACGCGCCGGGCTTCACCACGCTGCCCGGCGCCGAACTGCACTCGGGCGCGATGGCGAACGGGGAGCTGTGGCACATCCTCGCCGTCGGGCTGCCGGCCGATTTCGCGCCGTCGCGGACACCCGATTTCCTTCCGGCGACCGATCAGGAATCCGGCGCCGAGATCGCCGCGCGCGCCCGCGCCGCCGGGGCCTTCGTGGCGATCGCGCATCCGGAATGGTCGGGGCTGACGCTGGAGGACGCGCGCGGGCTCGAGGCGGCGCATGCGGTCGAGGTCTACAACCACGGCTGCGCCGTGGGAGCGGACCGCGGCCACGGCTTTGCCGTGCTCGACCACCTGCTGACCGAAGGGCGCGACCTCACGCTTTGCGCCACCGACGATGCGCACTTCTCCGAACCCGACCATTTCGGCGGCTGGGTGATGGTGAAGGCCGAGGCGAACGAGCCCGAGGCGCTGCTGTCGGCGCTCAAGGCCGGGCACTACTATTCGTCACAGGGTCCGGAGCTCAAGGCGGTCGCCCGCGACGGTCGCATGATCGAGGTCGCCTGCTCGCCGGTCTCGACGGTGATCCTTCAGGGTCCGGGTACGGCCGCGATCGCCCTGCACGGAGAGACGATGACCCGCGCGCGGATGCCTCTCGACCGGTTCGAGGGGCTCTCCTGGGTCCGCGTGACGGTGATCGACCGTTCCGGCCGCCGCGCCTGGGCGAACCCGATCCGGCTCTGATCCGGCTCTGACAGCGGTTGCCACGCCGCGACGGAAGGGCGGGGACGGAAGGGCGGGGGCCCGGAGGCCCCGCGGTGCGTTCAGGCCCGGGCCTCGGCGGGCCGGCGGAGATGGGGCACGGCCGCGTGGACGAGCGGGTGCAGGCGTCCGGAACCGGATGCGATGAGGTCGAGCAATTCGGCGCGCATCGCCGGCGCCCAGAAGTCGTTGAGGTGCTGGGCGACGTTCCGTGCCGCCTCGTCCTCGGGCAGGGCGGCGAAGACCGCGGCGATCTGGTTTGCCATGCGGGCGAGCTTTTCAGGCGACATCGGCGGCGGCTCCGGACAGGATTCGTCGGGGGTGGGTGAAGACCTCGAAGGCCTCGCCACGGGCAAGTGCGGCGAGGGTGATGCCGGCCGCATCGGCAAGCGCTACGGCAAGCGCGGTGGGCGCCGAAGCGGCGATCAGCATCGTCGTGCCGAGGACGGCGGCCTTCTGCACCATCTCGACGGAGACGCGCGAGGACAGCACGAGGGCCGCCGCGCCGGTGTCGAGCCCGGCGCGGGCCGCGGCGCCGGCGAGCTTGTCGAGCGCGTTGTGGCGGCCGACGTCCTCGCGGGCGAGGATCACGCCGGCGCCCGGCCGCCACAGCGCCGCGCCGTGGACCGCGCGGGTCAGGTCGTGCAGGGGCTGCGCCTCGCGCAGGGCGGCCGCGGCGGCCGAGACCTCTGCGGGCCGCAGCGCAAGGGCCGAGTCCGGCACCCGCACCACCGGCCGAACCGCCTCGGCGAGGCTTTCGATCCCGCAGAGCCCGCAGCCCACGGGGCCGGCCATCTGCCGGCGCCGCGCCGCGAGGGCGCCGGCGGCGCCGTCGGCCAGCCAGATGTTCAGCTCGATTCCCTCGTCGCGGCGCTCGACCGCGAGGCACTCGATCTCGTCCGGGCGGGCGACGATCCCCTCGGTCAGGCTGAAGCCGATCGCGAAATCCTCGAGATCGGCGGGGGTGGCCATCATCACCGCCTGGGTGGTGCCGTCATAGACCAGCGCGACCGGCACCTCCTCGGGCAGGCTGCGGGTGCCGGCGGCGACACGGCCTCCCGCGACCGAAAGGCTGAACAGGCTGCGCGCGCCCTCCATCGCTCACTCGGCCGCGTGGGCGATCCGGCGCGACGCCTCGGCATGGGCGGCGTAATCGCGCTGCCAGTCCGAGGGGCCGTTGGTGGGGCTCACCTGCACCGCCGTCACCTTGTATTCCGGGCAGTTCGTCGCCCAGTCGGAGAAATCGGTGGTCACCACGTTGGCCTGCGTCTCGGGGTGGTGGAAGGTGGTATAGACCACCCCGGGCGCCACCCGGTCGGTGATCGTGGCGCGCAGCGTCGTCTCGCCCGAACGCGAGGCCAGCCGGACGAGCTGCCCCTCGCGGATGCCGCGCACCTCGGCGTCATGCGGGTGGATCTCGAGCAGATCCTCGGCATGCCAGGTGCTGTTCGCCGTCCGCCTGGTCTGCGCGCCGACGTTGTACTGGCTGAGGATGCGGCCGGTGGTCAGGAGCAGCGGGAAGCGCGGGCCGGTGCGCTCGTCGGTCGGGACGTAGTCGGTCAGGATGAAGCGGCCCTTGCCGCGGACGAAGGCGTCCACATGCATGACCGGTGTTCCCTGCGGGGCGGCGGCATTGCAGGGCCACTGCACCGACCCCTCGCGGTCGAGCAGCTCGTAGCTGACGCCGGCGAAGGTGGGCGTGGTGGCGGCGATCTCGGCCATGATCTCGGCGGGGTGGTTGTAGTGCCACTGGGCGCCCATCGCCTGTGCCAGCCGCTGCGTCACCTCCCAGTCGGCCAGCCCCGGGAGCGGTGCCATCACCCGGCGGACCCGGTTGATCCGCCGCTCGGCGTTGGTGAAGGTGCCGTCCTTCTCGAGGAAGGTCGCCCCGGGCAGGAAGACGTGCGCGTAAGTCGCGGTCTCGTTCAGGAACAGATCCTGCACCACCACGCATTCCATGGCGGCAAGCCCGGCGGCGACATGGCGCGTGTCAGGGTCGGACTGCAGGATGTCCTCGCCCTGGATGTAGATGCCCTTGAAGCGCCCGGCGACGGCCTCGTCGAGCATGTTGGGAATCCGCAGGCCCGGTTCGGGGTCGATGGGCGTGCCCCAGAGACTTTCGTAGATCGCCCGCGCGGTGTCGTCGTGCACATGCCGGTAGCCCGGCAGCTCGTGCGGGAACGACCCCATGTCGCAGGAGCCCTGCACGTTGTTCTGGCCGCGCAGCGGGTTCACCCCCACGCCCGGCCGGCCGATGTTGCCGGTCGCCATGGCAAGGTTCGCGATCGCCATCACCGTGGTCGAGCCCTGCGAATGCTCGGTCACCCCGAGCCCGTAGTAGATCGCGCCGTTGCCGCCGGTGGCGTAGAGCCGCGCGGCCGCGCGCAGCTCGGCCGCGGGCACGCGGGTGAGCTTCTCGGTCGCCTCGGGGCTGCGCGAGGGGTCGGCGACGAAGGCGGCCCAGTCCTGGAAGCTCTCCCAGTCGCAGCGGGCGCGCACGAAGGCCTCGTCCACCAGCCCCTCGGTGACGATGACATGCGCCATCGCGGTCAGCACCGCGACGTTGGTGCCGGGCATCAGCGCGAGGTGATGCGCCGCCTCGACATGGGGGCTGCGCACCAGGTCGATGCGGCGCGGGTCGATGACGATCAGCTTCGCGCCCTGACGCAGCCGCTTCTTCAGCCGCGAGGCGAACACCGGGTGCCCGTCGGTCGGGTTGGCGCCGATGACGATGACGACATCGGCCTGCTCGACCGAGTCGAAGTCCTGCGTGCCCGCCGAGGTGCCGAAGGTCTGCTTCAGCCCGTAGCCGGTGGGCGAATGGCAGACGCGGGCGCAGGTATCGACGTTGTTGTTGCCGAAGGTGCCGCGGATCATCTTCTGGACGAGGTAGGTCTCCTCGTTGGTGCAGCGCGACGAGGTGATGCCGCCGATGGCCCCGCGGCCGTGGCGCGCCTGGATCTCGCGGAAACGCCGGGCGGTGTGGGCGAAAGCCTCGTCCCAGGTGACTTCGCGCCAGGGTTCGTCGATCCGGTCGCGGATCATCGGCTTCAGGATCCGGTCGCGGTGCTGCGCATAGCCCCAGGCGAAGCGGCCCTTGACGCAGGAATGGCCCCGGTTCGCCTTGCCGTGCTTCCAGGGCACCATCCGCACCAGTTCGTCGCCGCGCAGTTCCGCCTTGAACGAGCAGCCGACCCCGCAGTAGGCGCAGGTGGTGATCACGCTGCGGTCGGGCGTGCCGATCTCGGCCACCGATTTCTCGCTCAGCGTCGCCGTCGGGCAGGCCTGCACGCAGGCGCCGCAGCTCACGCATTCGCTCTGCAGGAAGGGCTCGGCCATGCCGGGCGACACCCGGCTGTCGAAGCCGCGGCCGGCGATCGTCAGCGCGAAGGTGCCCTGCACCTCCTCGCAGGCGCGCACGCAGCGCGAGCAGACGATGCACTTCTGCGGGTCGTAGCTGAAATAGGGGTTCGAGTCGTCCTTCGGCAGGAACAGCGGGTTCGCCGCCTCGCCGCAGCGGTCCTCGAAATGGTTGGCGCCGGGCGCGTAGCGGACCTCGCGCAGGCCCACCACCCCGGCCATGTCCTGCAGCTCGCAGTCGCCGTTGGCCGCGCAGGTGAGGCAGTCGAGCGGGTGGTCGGAGATGTAGAGCTCCATCACCCCCTTGCGCAGCTTCTTCAGCCGCGCGGTCTGGGTGTGCACCACCATGCCCTCGGCCACGGGCGTGGTGCAGGAGGCGGGCGTGCCCGGCCGCCCCTCGATCTCGACGAGGCAGAGGCGGCAGGAGCCGAAGGCTTCGACCGAATCGGTGGCGCAGAGCTTCGGCACCGGGATTCCGGCCTCGAAGGCGGCGCGCATGATGCTGGTGCCGGCGGGCACGGTCACGGCAAAGCCGTCGATCGTCAGCGTCACGGGCGGCCCCTTGCGGGCCGGCGTGCCCAGGTCGCGATCGTCGGGCAGCACGAAGTCCTTCATTCCGCAGCCTCCCTTTGGCGCGCGAAGTCGTCGGGGAAATGGTCGAGGGCGCTGAGCACGGGGTAGGACGTGAACCCGCCCAGCGCGCAGAGCGAGCCTGCGCGCATCGTGTCGCAGAGCTCGCGCAACAGCGGGATCGCCGCCGCGTCGCCGCGGGCGATCCGGTCGATCGTCTCGACGCCGCGCACCGCGCCGATGCGGCAGGGCGTGCACTTGCCGCAGCTCTCGATGGCGCAGAACTCCATCGCGAAGCGCGCCTGCGCCAGCATGTCGGCGGTGTCGTCGAACACCACGATCCCGGCATGGCCGATCAGCGCGTCGAGCGCGGCATATTCCTCGTAGCCGAAGGCGACATCGAAGCGCGACGGCGGCAGGTAGGCGCCGAGCGGCCCGCCCACCTGCACCGCCTTCACCGGCCGCCCCGAGGCCGTGCCGCCGGCGATGTCATGGACGATTTCCGACAGGCTGAGCCCGAAGCCGGCCTCGAACAGGCCGCCGTACTTCACGTTTCCCGCAATCTGCAGCGGAATCGTCCCGCGCGACCGGCCGATGCCGATGTCGCGGTAGAAGGCCGCGCCGCGTTCCAGGATCACCGGCACCGAGGCCAGCGAGATGACGTTGTTGACCACGGTCGGCCGGCCGAACAGCCCCTCGAGCGCGGGCAGGGGCGGCTTGGCGCGCACCACGCCGCGCTTGCCCTCGATCGAGTTCAGCAGCGACGTCTCCTCGCCGCAGACATAGGCCCCGGCGCCGACCCGCAGCTCGATGTCGAAGGACAGGTCGGACCCCAGAACCGAGCGGCCGAGCAGACCCGCCTCGCGGGCCCGCGCCAGAGCCTCGCCGAACACCCGGATCGCCACCGGATATTCCGACCGCAGATAGACATAGCCCCGGTCCGCCCCGACCGCCCGGGCGGCGATGGCCATGCCCTCGATCAGGCAGAAGGGGTCGCCCTCGATCAGCATGCGGTCGGCGAAGGTGCCCGAGTCGCCCTCGTCGGCGTTGCAGACGATGTATTTCCGATCCGCCGCGACGCCGGCCACAGTGCGCCACTTGATGCCGGTGGGGAAGCCCGCGCCGCCGCGGCCGCGCAGGCCGCTTGCGACGACCTCCTCGACCACCGCCGCCGGATCGAGCGCCAGCGCACGCCGCAGCCCCTCGAGCCCGCCATGGGCCTCGTAGTCGGAAAGAGACAGGGGGTCGATCACACCCACCCGCGCGAAGGTCAGCCGCGTCTGACGCCGCATCCACGGCAGATCCTCGACCGGTCCCAGCGACTTGGGGTGCGCGGCGGGGTCGTCGAACAGCGCTGGCACGTCGCCCGGGGTCATCGGGCCAAAGCCGATCCGCCGCCCCTCGTGTTCGATTTCGACAAGCGGTTCCAGCCAGACCATCCCGCGCGAGCCGGTGCGGACGATCTCGGCGGGGATGCCGCGCCGCCCGGCCTCGGCCGCCACCGCCGCCGCCACCGCATCGGCGCCGAGCGCGACGGCGGCCGAATCGAGTGGAACGAAGATCTTCATGCCCCGGCCTCCGTCAGCAGCGCCTCGGCCGCCGCAGGATCGAGCCGGGCGAGGAGACGGCCGTCGAACATTCCCGCCGGGCCGCAGGCGCAGAGGCCGAGGCAGAACACCGGCTCGAGCGTCACCGCGCCGTCGCGCGTGGTGCCGTGCCAGTCCACCCCGAGGCGCGCCCTGACCGCCGCGGCGACGGCATCGCCCCCCGAGGCCTGGCAGGCCTCGGCGCGGCAGAGCTTGAGCACATGACGCCCGGCAGGTTCGGAGCGGAAATCGTGGTAGAAGGTCATCACCCCGAACACTTCGGCCCGGGTCAGGTTCAGCGCCTCGGCGATCACCGGCAGCGCCGCCTGCGGAACATGGCCGAAAGCGGCCTGGACTTCGTGCAGGATCGGCAAGAGCGGGCCTTCGAGGTCCGCGTAATCGGCCACGATCTCGCGAACGCGGTCGGCGAGGCCGGGCGGGGTGGCTTGGGCGTTCATCGGGTTCTCCGGCGCTGGCGTACCGAATTTCGCCCTTCGGCATCGGAAAATCAAGCGCGACTTGCCGTTGTTCGATAGGATTCACCTATCGCACATCCGGTTCGGCGGCGGCCCGCGCCGCCTCGATGAGTGCCGCCAGCACCGGCGTCAGCGGGTCGCGGTAGGGAGCGACGAGCCCGACGACATGTTCGGCCTCGGGTTCGACCAGCGGCACCGCCGCCAGGTCGGGCCGGTCGAGGAACATCGAGGCCGCCTGCACGGGCATGATCGTGGCGAAGCCGCCCGCCGCGACATGGGCGATAAGCGTCACGAAGGAGTTGGATTCGAGCACCGGCATCGCGGTGACGCCCGCCTCGGCGAGGTGGCGGTTCACGATCCGCCGGTTCTGCATGTCGGGGGTCAGCAGGCAGAGCGGCAGCGCCGCCGCCTCGGCCCAGGGCACGGCCGACCGGCTGGCCAGGGCATGGCCCGCCGGCAGGATCAGCCGGTAGCGCTCGCGGTAGAGCGGCACCGCGGTCACCCGGCCGAGGGGGGCATCCTCGAGGTAGGTCAGCCCGGCGTCCACCTCGAGGTTCTCGAGCATCGCGAGGATCTCGGCGAAGGTGCGCGACAGCACCGTGAAGCGCACCGCCGGATGGCGGGCGAGGAAGGGCGCGGTCAGCCGCGGCACGGCCGCCAGCGCCGTCGGGACCGCCGCCAGACGGAGGTTGCCGCTGAGCCCCGACCGTGCCGCCCGCATCTCGGCGCGCAGTGCGCGCGCGTCGGCGACGATCCGCCGCGCCCAGTCGAGCACCCGCGCGCCCTCGGGCGTCAGGCCGCGATAGCGCGACCCGCGCCAGACCAGCATCACCCCGAGTTCGGTCTCGAGCGCCTTGATCGCGGCCGAAAGCGTGGGCTGGCTGACCCCGCAGGCCTCGGCGGCGCGGCCGAAGTGCTCTTCGGTCGCGAGCGCGATGAACATCTCCAGCCGGTCGATCATCGGTCCTCCCGCCTCCATCCCCCCTTATCTGATGCCCCAAACCGCGCCACGGGGCGAGCACTGTGGCGGCGCTGCAAGAGCCCTCGCGCCGCGCCGCCGCAGGACGGTTGCGGCGCCGCCTGCGACCGGCGATAGAAGTCCTCCAGACCGGGCGTGCCCCGGAGTGGACAGGCCGCAGGTCAGGGGAACGACATGGACGACGCTGATCTGGAACGCGCGATCCTGCGTCATCTCAAGTATGGCCTGGGGAAGGATGCCGTCCATGCCAAGTTGCACGACTGGCGCATGGCGCTGTCCTACGCGGTACGCGATCGCATCGTCGATCCCTGGTTCAGGGCGACGCGGGCGACCTACGCCCAGCGCGCCAAGCGCGTCTATTACCTGTCGATGGAGTTCCTGATCGGCCGTCTGCTCGAGGATGCGATGGTGAACCTCGGGCTGACGGATGCGGCGCGCGCCGCGCTCGGCCGTCTCGGGGTGGACTTCCGGGCCGTGGTCGAGAACGAGCCCGACGCGGCGCTGGGCAACGGCGGGCTCGGGCGGCTGGCGGCCTGTTTCCTCGACTCGCTCTCGACGCTCTGCTGCCCCGCCCACGGCTACGGGATCCGCTACGAACACGGCCTGTTCCGCCAGCGTTTCGTCGAGGGCCGGCAGGTCGAGGAACCCGAGGACTGGCTGGCCCAGACCCACGCCTGGGAGTTCGAGCGCCCCGAGGCCGCCTTCGAGATCGGCTTCGGCGGCATCGTCGCCGAGGCCGGCGGCCGCGCCGTCTGGCAGCCCGAGGAGCGGGTTCTGGCGATGGCCTGGGACATTCCCGTGATCGGCTGGCAGGGCCGCTGGGCGAACACGCTGCGGCTCTGGGGGGCGCGTCCGGTCAAGCTGTTCGACCTCGACCGCTTCAACCGCGGCGAATATGCCGCCGCGGCCGAGGCCGAGGCGATGGCACGCACCATCAGCCGGGTGCTCTACCCCGACGACACCACCGAACAGGGCAAGGCGCTGCGGCTCCGGCAGGAGTTCTTCTTCACCGCCGCCAGCCTGCGCGACATCCTGCGCCGCTTCCGCAGCGAAAACGACGACCTGAAGAAGCTGCCCGTCAAGGCGGCGATCCAGCTCAACGACACCCATCCCGCGATCGCTGGCCCCGAGCTCGTGCGGCTGCTGATGGACGAAGGCGGCCTCGAGTTCGAGGAGGCCGCCGATACGGCGCAGGCGACGCTGAGCTACACCAACCACACGCTTCTGCCCGAGGCGCTGGAGCGCTGGAGCGAGGGGTTGATGGGCTCGCTCCTGCCGCGGCACCTGCAGATCATCGCCCGGATCGACGAACTGCACGCCCGCCGCAACCCGACCCGCCGGATGGCGATCCGCGAGCACGGGCAGGTGAAGATGGGCGATCTGTCCTTCATCATGGCGCATCGCGTCAACGGCGTCTCGGCGCTGCACACAGAGCTGATGAAGCGCACCGTGTTCTCGGAACTGCATCGGCTGCACCCCGAGCGGATCATCAACCAGACGAACGGCGTCACGCCCCGGCGCTGGGTGCTGGGTGCGAACCCGCGCCTTTCGCGGCTGATCGACGGCGCCATCGGCCCGGGCTGGGTGGACGACCTCGAAAGGCTGTCCGGGCTCGAGGCGCATATCGACGACGCCGGCTTCCTCGGCGATTTCGCGGCGGCGAAGCGTGCCAACAAGGCCGACTTGTCCGACTGGGTACGCCAGACCGAGGGGCTGGCGCTCGACCCCGACGCGATGTTCGACGTCCAGATCAAGCGTATCCACGAATACAAGCGCCAGCACCTCAACATCCTGCAGGCGATCGCGCACTGGCAGGCGCTGCGCGAGGGCGCGGCGGGGGCGGTGGTGCCGCAGGTGCGGCTGTTCGCCGGCAAGGCCGCGCCGGGCTATGTGCTGGCCAAGGAGATCATCCGGCTGATCAACGACGTGGCCCGCGTGGTCAACGCCGATCCGACGACCCGCGACGCGCTGAGGATCGTCTTTCTTCCCAACTATAACGTCAGCCTGGCCGAACGGCTGATCCCGGCCGCGGACCTGTCGGAACAGATCTCGACCGCCGGCAAGGAGGCCTCGGGCACCGGCAACATGAAGTTCGCCCTGAACGGCGCGCCGACGATCGGCACGCTGGACGGGGCGAACGTCGAGATCCGCGACCGGGTGGGGGCCGAGAACTTCTTCCTGTTCGGCATGACCGCCGAGGAGGCGATGGCCTGCCGGTCGATCCCGGGACATGCGCAGTCGGCGATCGGGCTTTCGCCGGTGCTGGCGCGCGCGCTCGAGGCGATCGAGGAGGGCGCCTTCTCGCCCGGCGAGCCGGGGCGCTATCAGAGCCTCGTCAACAACCTGCGCTACTCGGACTACTTCCTCGTCTGTTCGGATTTCGACGATTACGCGCGCGCCCAGTCCGAGGCCAGGGCGGCCTTCGCCGACGCCGCGGCGTGGTGGCGGAAGGCCGCGCTCAACGTGGCAAGGTCCGGGTGGTTCTCGTCCGACCGGACCATCCGGGACTACATGCGCCAGATCTGGCACGTCGAGCCGGTTTTCCTACCCGCCGACCGTTAGCGCCAGCGGTGCCGTTGCAAAGACACGAAAGGCGGCTAGGGTCGCGCGCATGGCCACCGTTCCGCCGCCCCCGCCCGCCTTCCTGCCCGACGATGCGGCGCGTGCCATCGCCGAGGGCCGGCACGACGATCCCTTCGCCGTGCTGGGACCGCACCGCCGGGGGCGGGTGACGGTCGTCACGGCCTTCGATCCGGGAGCCGAGCGGCTGTCGGCGCTGACCGCGAAGGGCGAGGTGCCGCTTTATCCGCACCCCGCGGTCCGCGGCCTGTTCGAAGGCAGGGTGCCCGCCGGCGCCTATCGCCTGAGGGGCGAGGCGCATGGCCAGGCCTGGGACTACGCCGACGCCTACCGCTTCGGCCCGGTGCTGGGCGAGATCGACGAATACCTGATCGGCGAGGGCACGCACCGCCGGCTCTGGACGGCGCTGGGCGCCCATGTCCGCGAGCACGAGGGCGCGCGCGGAACCCATTTCGCGGTCTGGGCGCCCAATGCGCGGCGGGTCTCGGTGGTGGGCAGCTTCAACTTCTGGGACGGCCGCCGGCACCCGATGCGCCGGCGCGGCGCCACCGGCGTGTGGGAGATCTTCGTGCCCGAGGTCGGCGAGGGCATGCCCTACAAGTACGAGATCATCGGCGCCGACGGACATGCCCAGCCGCTGAAGGCCGACCCCGTCGGTTTCGGCGCCGAGCACCCGCCGGCGACCGCCAGCGTCGTGCGCGACATCTCGGGCTACGGCTGGAAGGACAGCGACTGGATGGCGGCGCGGGCCGAGCGCAACCGGCGCGAGTCCCCGATCTCGATCTACGAGGTGCATCTCGGCTCGTGGCGGCGGCGCTGGGACGAGGGCGGGCGGCCGCTCAGCTACCGCGAGGCGGCGGTCGAGCTGGTGGACTACGCCGCCGACATGGGCTTCACGCATCTCGAGTTCCTGCCGCTCTCCGAACATCCCTTCGACGGGTCCTGGGGTTACCAGCCGGTCGGCCTCTATGCGCCGACGATCCGGCACGGCCCGCCGCACGAGTTCCGCGACCTCGTCGAGGCCGCCCATGCGAAGGGCCTCGGGGTCATCCTCGACTGGGTGCCCGGGCACTTCCCGACCGATGCGCACGGGCTCGCGCGCTTCGACGGCACCCATCTTTACGAACATGCCGACCCGAGGGAGGGCTTTCATCGGGACTGGAACACGCTGATCTACAACTTCGGCCGGCGCGAGGTGGCCAACTTCCTGGTCTCGAACGCGCTCTACTGGCTCGAGGAATACCATGTGGACGGGCTGAGGGTGGATGCGGTGGCCTCGATGCTCTACCGCGACTATTCGCGCCGCGAGGGCGAATGGATCCCGAACGTCCACGGCGGGCGCGAGAACCTCGAGGCGATCGCGCTGCTGCGGCGGATGAACGAGACCGTCTACGGCGAGGTGCCGGGGATCCTGACCGTGGCCGAGGAAAGCACGAGCTTTCCCGCGGTCAGCCAGCCCGTCCATGCCGGCGGGCTCGGCTTCGGCTTCAAGTGGAACATGGGCTGGATGAACGACACGCTCGACTACATGCGGCGCGACCCGGTCCATCGCCGGCACCACCACGGCCAGATGACCTTCGGCCTGCTCTATGCCTTTTCCGAGAACTTCATCCTGCCGCTCAGCCACGACGAGGTGGTGCACGGCAAGGGCTCGATCCTCGGGCGGATGCCGGGCGCCACCGCCGAGGACCGCTTCGCCAACCTCCGCGCCTACTACGGCTTCATGTGGGGGCACCCGGGCAAGAAGCTTCTGTTCATGGGCAGCGAGTTCGGGCAGGCGCACGAATGGAACCACGCTGCGGACCTCGACTGGGGCGCGGCGGCCCGGCCGCTGCATGCCGGGGTGCGGCGGCTGGTGCGCGACCTCAACGCGCTCTATCGCGCCACGCCCGCACTCTACCGCAAGGACTGCGAGGCCGGGGGCTTCGGCTGGATCGAGGCCGGCGCCGAGGACATCTCGGTCTTCGCCTGGGCGCGCTTCGGCGCGGCCGGCGACCCGCCGGCGGTGGTGATCGCCAACTTCACCCCCGTCGAACGGACGCTCTGGCGCTGCGGCCTGCCGCGTCCGGGGCACTGGCGCGAGGCCCTGAACACCGACGCCGCCGCCTATGGCGGTGGCAACATCGGCAACCTTGGCGGGGTGACGGCCGAGCCGGTCGGCTGGCACGGGATGGCGCAGTCCGCCCTTGTCACGCTACCGCCGCTCGCGACGCTGATCCTCGTGCACGATTCCTGAAGGCGGCCGGAGGCGGCGCCCAGAGCGGAGGAGACGACCGATGTCGAACACGAGGCTCTCGAGCCGTGCCATGGCCTTCGTGCTGGCCGGGGGGCGGGGATCGCGGCTGAAGGAACTCACCGACAACCGGGCGAAGCCCGCGGTCTATTTCGGGGGCAAGACCCGGATCATCGACTTCGCCCTGTCGAACGCGCTGAACTCGGGGATCCGCAAGATGGCGATCGCCACCCAGTACAAGGCGCACAGCCTGATCCGGCACTGCCAGCGCGGCTGGAACTTCTTCCGCGCCGAGCGCAACGAATACCTCGACATCCTGCCGGCGAGCCAGCGCGTGGACGAGGTGAACTGGTATCAGGGCACCGCCGATGCCGTCTATCAGAACATCGACATCATCGACAGCTACGATGTGGACTTCGTCCTGATCCTGGCCGGCGACCACATCTACAAGCAGGACTACGAGGTGATGCTGGCCGATCACGTGAACTCGGGCGCCGATGCGACGGTGGGCTGCCTGACCGTTCCGCGCGGCGAGGCCTCGGCCTTCGGCGTCATGGCAGTCGATGCCTCGGGGCGCATCACCGACTTCGTCGAGAAGCCGCAGAACCCGACCGCGACTCCCGAGAACCCGGCGCTGGCGCTGGCCTCGATGGGCATCTACGTTTTCGGCTGGCCCTTCCTGCGCGACCTGCTGATCCGCGATGCGGCCGATCCGAAGTCCAGCCGCGACTTCGGCAAGGATCTGATCCCGCAGATC
The DNA here is from genome assembly GCA_937944395.1 of uncultured Paracoccaceae bacterium. Classification (GTDB taxonomy): domain Bacteria; phylum Pseudomonadota; class Alphaproteobacteria; order Rhodobacterales; family Rhodobacteraceae; genus CALDYW01. The sequence continues at coordinate 30,567 of CALDYW010000060.1, forward strand.
GTGGCGGGCGGCAAGGCGGTGGCGCACCGGTTCGAGCGCTCCTGCGTGCGCTCGAGCCCCGATGCGCCCGCCTACTGGCGCGACGTCGGCACGATCGACGCCTTCTGGAAGGCCAACATCGACCTGACCGACTTCACCCCCGAGCTCGACCTCTGGGACCGGAAATGGCCGATCTGGACCTATTCGGAAAGCGTGCCGCCGGCCAAGTTCATCCACGACCAGGACGGTCGGCGCGGCAGCGCGGTGTCCTCGATGGTTTCGGGCGGCTGCATCATCTCGGGCTCGGAGGTGCGCAACTCGCTGCTGTTCACCATGGTTCACGCCAATTCGTATTCCGTGCTCGATCATGCGGTGGTGCTTCCCTACGTCACCATCGGCCGGCACGCGCGGCTGAAGAACGTGGTGATCGATCGCGGCGTGACGATTCCGGCGGGCCTCGTGGTGGGCGAGGATCCCGAGGAGGATGCGAAGTGGTTCCGCGTGAGCGAGGGGGGCGTCACGCTGATCACCCGGCGGATGCTCGAGGCGCGGGAGGCCGCGCTGGGCTAGAGCCTTCGCCTCCGCCCGACCGGGGCGGGCGTCGCCACCGGGGCGGGATGGAGCCGGAAGGAAGCTGGCACGGCCGAAGAGGTTCGCGAAATGTCCGGACAACAGAGTGCAGCGGCGGGGCGGCCGGTGCTGTCGGTGGCCTCCGAGGTGGCGCCCCTGGTCAAGACCGGGGGGCTTGCGGATGTCGCCGGTGCGCTGCCGGGCGCGCTCGCCCCGCTCGGCTGGGATCTCGTCACGCTCGTTCCGGGTTATCCTGCGGTCCTTTCGGCCCTGGGGGACCGGCGCGAACTGTGGTGGTGGGGCGGCCTGTTCGGAGGCGAGGCGCGGCTTCTGGCCGGACGGGCGGCGGAGCTCGAGCTTCTGGTTCTCGATGCGCCGCATCTCTATGCCCGGGGCGGCGGGCCCTATCTGGATGCCTCGGGCCGCGACTGGCCGGACAATCCCGAACGGTTCGCCGCCCTGTCCTGGGCTGCGGCCGAGGTGGCCATGGGTCGGGCAGGTGCCTTCCGGCCCGAGGTCGTTCACCTGCACGACTGGCAGGCGGGCCTCGTCCCGGCCTATCTTCGCGCCGCCGGGGCGACGCGACCGGGCACGCTGGTCACCATCCACAACGTCGCCTTCCACGGGCTCGCCCCGGCCGAGCGGCTGGCGGCGCTGCAGCTGCCTGGCTGGACCTTCACCCCCGAGGGGCTGGAGTTCTGGGGCCGCATCAGCGCGCTGAAGGCGGCGCTGGTCTGGGCCGACCGGATCACCACGGTCAGCCCGACCTATGCCCGCGAGCTGCTGACGCCGGAGTTCGGCATGGGGATGGACGGGATCCTGCGCGCCCGGGCCGGCGTGCTGTCGGGCATCCTGAACGGGATCGACACCCGTCTGTGGAACCCGGCCGCCGACCCCGAGGTGCTGCCCTACACCACGCCCCGCGGCAAGGCGGCGAACCGCGTCCGGCTGATCGCCGAGGCGGAGCTTGGCAGGATCGAGGGGCCGCTCTGCGTGGTCGTCTCGCGGCTCTCCGAGCAGAAGGGGCTGGATCTGCTGCTGGCGGCCCTGCCGCGGCTGCTCGCTGCGGGGGGCGGGCTGGTGCTGCTCGGATCCGGGGATGCCCGGCTCGAGGCCGCCTTCCGCGCTGCGGCGGCGGCCGATCCGGCGCGGGTGGCGGTGCGGATCGGCTATGACGAGGCCCTGGCGCACCGGGTGTTCGCTGGCGGCGATGCGGTGATCGTGCCCTCGCGCTTCGAGCCCTGCGGGCTGACGCAGATGTACGGGCTGCGCTACGGCACCATTCCGGTGGTGACGCGCACCGGCGGGCTGGCCGACACGGTGATCGACGCCAACGAGGCGGCGCTGCGCGCCGGCGTGGCCACCGGCCTGATGGTGCATCCGCCGACCGCCGAGGCGCTGGGCGCGGCGCTCGGGCGGCTGGCGGCGCTGCATGCGGATCGGGCCGTCTGGGGGCGCCTGCAACGGGCGGCGATGAAGGCCGACATGGGCTGGTCGGCCTCGGCGCCGGCCTATGCCGCCATCTACCGGGATCTGGCCGGCGTCGGATGAGCCGAGGGCAGGGAATCGGACCGGGCCGGCCCTGGCCGCTCGGCGCGACGGTCGAGGCCGGCGGGACAAACTTTGCCGTGTTCTCGGCCCATGCCGGGCGCATCGAGGTCTGCCTGTTCGATGCCGCGGGCCGCGAGACCCGGCACAGCCTGCCCGAGCGCACGGGCGCCATCTGGCACGGCTTCCTGCCGGGGGTCGGTCCGGGCCAGCTCTACGGCCTGCGCGCGCACGGGCCCTGGGCGCCGGCCGAAGGGCACCGGTTCAATCCGGCGAAGCTGCTGCTCGACCCCTATGCCCGCCGCATCACCGCGCCGCCGCGCATCGTTCCGGCGCTCTGCGGTCACCGCGCCGGGGTGCCGGGCGGCGAGGCCGAGCCCGACCCGACCGACAGCGCCCCCTTCATGCCCAAGGGCGTGATCCTGCCGCCCTTCGCCGCGCCGGTGCCGCCGGGGCCGGGGCGGCCGCTGTCCGAGACGGTGATCTACGAGGCGCATGTGAAGGGACTGACCCGGCGCCATCCCGCGGCGCGCCCGCGCGGCACCTTCGCCGCGCTCGCCTCGGCGCCGATGCTCGAGCATTACCGGCGGATCGGCATCACCGCACTCGAACTGCTGCCGGTGCAGGCCTTTGTCACCGACGCGTTCCTGGCCGACCGGGGGCTTACCAACTACTGGGGTTACCAGTCCATCGGCTTCTTCGCGCCGGACCCGCGCTATCTGTCGGGCACCGACATCGCCGAGTTCCGGGCGATGGCGGGGCGGCTGCATGCGGCCGGGATCGAGGTGATCCTCGATGTCGTCTACAACCACACCGGCGAGGGCAACGAGCAAGGCCCGACCCTGAGCTTCCGCGGGCTCGACAATGCCAGCTACTACCGGCTGCTGCCCGACCGCCGCTATTACGTCAACGACACCGGCACCGGCAACACGCTGAACCTCGAACATCCGATGGTGACGCGGATGGTGATGGACTCGCTGCGCTACTGGGTGACCGAGATGGGCGTGGACGGCTTCCGCTTCGACCTTGCCGCGGCGCTCGGGCGGCGCGCCGAGGGGTTCGACCGGAACGCGCCCTTCTTCCAGGCGCTGCTGCAGGACCCGGTGCTGGCGCGGGTGAAGCTGATCGCCGAACCCTGGGACCTCGGACCGGGCGGCTACCGGCTGGGCGAGTTCCCCGCCCCCTTCCTCGAATGGAACGACCGCTACCGCGACGAGGTGCGCGCCTTCTGGCGCGGCGATGCCGGCGCCGCGGCCGGCCTGGCCGCGCGGATCACCGGCTCGGCGGGCGAGTTCGACCATTCCGGGCGCCCGGCGACGAGCTCGGTGAACTTCCTCGCCGCCCATGACGGCTTCACGCTTGCCGATGTCGTCTCCTACGCGCGCAAGCACAACGAGGCGAACGGCGAGGACAACCGCGACGGCCACGACCACAACCTCAGCGACAACATGGGGGTCGAGGGGCCGACCGACGACCCCACGATCCGCGCTGCCCGCAACCGGCGGGTGCGGGCGATGCTGACCACGCTCTACCTGTCGCAGGGCACGCCGATGCTGCTGGCGGGTGACGAGCTCGGCCGCACCCAGGGCGGCAACAACAACGCCTATGCGCAGGACAACGAGACCTCCTGGCTCGACTGGGCGGCGGCCGATATGGAGCTTGCCGCCTACGTCGCCCGCCTTGCCGCCTTCCGCCGGGCGCATCCGATCCTGCGGCAGACGCGCTTCCTGCACGCCCGCCCGCGCGAGGCCGACGGGGTGCCCGACCTTGTCTGGCACCATCCCGAGGGCCGGCCGATGACGTCCGAGGACTGGCGCGACCCGGGCCTGTCGGTCGTCTCTGCCGAGTTGCGCACCGCCTCGGGCACGCCGCCCTATGACGCGCGCGAGGAGGTGATCCTGGCGGTGTTCAACGCCGGACCCGACCGCGAGGTGAAACTGCCCGAGCCGCCCGCCGGCCGGGTCTGGCGCCTTGCCCTCGACAGCGCCGATCCGGACCGCGGCGGGGTGGCCGGCGACCGGATCGGGGTCGCCGCCCAGTCGGTCGTCGCGCTGGTGCAGGAACGCGCGGCATGAACGCGCTGGCCGCGCTCGCCGCCGAAGCCGGGCTGATGCCCGGCTACCGCGACCAGACCGGGCGCTGGCACGAGGCGCCCGAGGCGACGGTGCGGGCGGCGCTGGCGGCGATGGACCTGCCCGCGGCGGACGAGGCCGAGGCGGCCGCGACGCTGGCGGCGCTGGTCGCGGCGCGGCAGTCGCGGCTGCTGCCGGAATGGGCGGTGGTCGAGGCCGGCCGCGCGGCCGAGCTGGCGGCGGGCGCGGACGGGGCCTGGTCGCTTGCGCTCGAGGACGGCGGCGCGGCAGGGGGCAGGGCGGAGGGGGGGCGACTGCCGCTGCCGCCGCTGCCGCCGGGGCGGCACCGGCTGACGCTCGGCCGGTCGCTCTGCTGGCTGATCGCCGCGCCGGCACGTCTTGCGCCGCCGCCGCGCCTCTGGGGGGTGACGCTGCCCCTCTACGGTCTTCCGCCCGAAGCCGCCGGCGGGGGGCTTGCGACCTACGACGATCTGGCCCTCTGGGCCGGGGTTCTGGCGCGCGCCGGCGCGGCCTTCGTTGGCATCAACCCCGTCCATGCCGGATTTCCCGAAGCGCCCGAGGCCTTCAGCCCCTATGCGCCCTCGCACCGCCGCCGCTATGCCACCCGCCATGTGGCTGCCGGCGAGCCGCCGCAGCCGGCCGGGCCGCTGGTGGACTACGCCGCGGCCTGGGCGGCGCGGAAGGCCGCTCTGGAAGCCGCCTTCGCGGCCGGCGGCGGGGCCGGCCCGGCCTTTGCCGGCTGGCGCACGCGGCAGGGCGCGGCGCTCGAGACCTTCGCGCTGCATCAGGCGCTCTCGGAACGGTTCGGCCCCTGGTGGACCGACTGGCCGGAGGCCTTGCGCCGCCCCGACAGCCCCGAGGCCCGCGCCTTCGCCCGCGACCATGCCCGACGGGTGGCCTTCCACGCCTGGCTGCAGTTCCGCGCCGAGGCCGGGCTGGCCGGGGCGCAGGCCGCGGCGAGGGGCGCGGGCATGGCGCTCGGCCTCTATCTCGATCTTGCGGTCGGCACGCATCCCGCCGGCGCCGAGACCTGGGCCGAGCGGCACCTGTTCGCCCGGAATGTCTCGCTCGGCGCCCCGCCCGATGACTTCGCGCCCGAGGGCCAGACCTGGGGGGTCGCGCCCTTCTCGCCGCGCGCGCTCGTCGCCGACGGGTTCGCCGCCTTCGCCGCGACGCTCGCCGCGCAGCTGCGCTTCGCCGGAGTGCTGAGGATCGATCACATCCTGGGCTTCGAGCGCGCCTTCTGGGTGCCCGAGGCGGGGGCGCCGTCCGGCCTCTACGTGCGGATGCCGCGCGACGCGCTGCTCGCGGTCGCGCGGATCGAGGCGGCAAGGGCGGGTGCGACGCTCGTCGGCGAGGACCTCGGCAACATCCCCGAAGGGCTGCAGGCGGCGCTGGCCGCATCCGGCATCCTCGGCTGCCGGGTGGCGATGTTCGAGCGCGACTGGGCCACCGGCGGCTTCCGCGACAGCGCGGACTGGGACGCCGAGGTGCTGGCGAGCTTTGCAACCCATGACCTGCCCACATGGAAGGGCTGGCGCGCAGGGCGCGACATCGACTGGCGCGCGCGCCTCGGCCGCAGCAGCGACCCCGAGGCCGAGCGGCTCGCCCGCGCCGCCGAGGTCGCCCGCCTCGATGCCGTGATCGGCGGGTCGGCGGGCGATGCCGCGGCGCTCACCCGCTTTCTCGGCCGGTCGGCGGCGCGGCTGGTCGCGCTGCAGATCGAGGACATCCTCGGCCTCGAGGAGCAGGCGAACCTGCCCGGCACCGTCCACGAGCACCCGAACTGGCGCCGCCGGCTGCCGCTCGGCGCGGCGGCGCTCGCCGCCGATCCGCGCCTTGCCGAGGCGGCGGCGATCATGAAATCCTGCGGCCGCGAGGGAGGAAGGCCATGAGCGTGCTGACGATCGAGACCGCGCCCATCGAGGGGCAGAAGCCCGGCACCTCGGGCCTCAGGAAGAAGACGCGCGAGTTCATGGGCCGCCACTACCTCGAGAACTTCGTCGCCGCCATCTTCGCCGCGACCGGCGGCCTGGCCGGCAAGACGCTCGTGCTCGGCGGCGATGGACGCTACTTCAACGACCGCGCGGCGCAGGTGATCCTGCGCATGGCCGCCGCCGAGGGCGCGCGGCGGGTGATCGTCGGGCAGGGGGCGATCCTGTCCACTCCGGCGGCCTCGAACCTGATCCGCCAGCGCCGGACGGACGGCGGCATCATCCTGTCGGCCAGTCACAATCCCGGCGGCCCCGACGCGGACTTCGGGGTGAAGTTCAACACCCCGAACGGCGGCCCCGCGCCCGAGGAGGTGACGAACCGCATCCATGCCGAGACGCTGCGGCTTTCGTCCTACCGCATCCTCGAGGCGCAGGACGTGGACCTGTCGCGCCCCGGCATCTCGCGGCTCGGCGGGATGGAGGTCGAGGTCGTCGATCCGGTCGCCGACTACCGGGCGCTGATGGAGCGGCTGTTCGATTTCCCGGCCATCGCGGCGATGATCGCCCGCGGCTTCCGCCTGCGCTTCGATGCGATGCACGCGGTCACCGGCCCCTATGCGCGCGCGATCCTCGAGGGCGCGCTGGGCGCGCCCGAGGGCAGCGTCGTCAACGCCACGCCCCTGCCCGACTTCGGCGGCGGCCACCCCGACCCGAACCCGGTCTGGGCGCGGCCTCTCGTCGATCTGGTCATGGGGCCGGACGCGCCCGATTTCGCCGCCGCCTCCGACGGCGACGGCGACCGCAACATGATCCTCGGCCGCGGCCTCTATGTCACCCCCTCGGACAGTCTGGCCGTCCTCGCCGCCAATGCCCGGCTCGCGCCGGGCTATGCGGGCGGGCTCAAGGGCGTGGCGCGCTCGATGCCGACCTCGGCGGCGGTGGACCGGGTGGCCGCCGCCCTCGGCATTCCCTGCCACGAGACGCCGACGGGCTGGAAGTTCTTCGGCAACCTGCTCGACGCGGGCCTCGCCACGATCTGCGGCGAGGAGAGCTTCGGCACCGGTTCGGACCATGTGCGCGAGAAGGACGGGCTCTGGGCGGTGCTGATGTGGCTCAACATCCTGGCCGCGCGCGGCGAAGGCGTGGCCGCGGTCATGGCCGGCCACTGGCGCCGCTTCGGGCGCAACTACTACGCCCGGCACGATTACGAGGCGCTCGACCCGGCCCGCGCCGGGGCGATGATGGCCGCGCTGCGCGACCGGCTGCCGCAGCTGGCCGGCGGCGAGGCCGCCGGGCGGCGGATCGAGGCGGCCGACGAATTCGCCTATACCGACCCGGTGGACGGCGCGCGCTCGGAGGGGCAGGGGATCCGCATCCGGCTGGAGGGCGGCGGGCGGATCGTCTTGCGCCTGTCGGGCACGGGGACCGAGGGCGCGACCCTGCGCGTCTATCTCGAACAGGCCGAGGCGCGGCCCGACCGCCTGGACCTCGACCCGGCCGCGGTGCTCGCCCCTCTGGCGGCGGCGGCCGAGGCGCTGGCCGGCATCCGCGCGCACACGGGCCGCGCGGCGCCCGACGTCACGACCTGAGGGGACCGGGCGGCAGCGCCCGTGCCGTTAACGCGCTGTCAACCGCGACGGACCCAGGCTGGCGCGCGGACCGGCGGTGCCCGCGCCCCTTGCAGCCCCCGGGGGGCACAACTAAGACTCACGCAACAGCGGCCGGCGGCGGCCCGCGAGCAGCAGAGGCCCGAGCGATGCGCGACCCGATCGACACCTACATGAACATGCTCGTGCCGATGGTGGTCGAGCAGACGTCGCGCGGCGAACGCGCCTACGACATCTTCTCGCGGCTGCTCAAGGAGCGGATCATCTTCCTGTCGGGTCCGGTGCACGACGGCATGTCGAGCCTGATCGTGGCGCAGCTGCTGTTCCTCGAGTCGGAGAACCCGTCGAAGGAAATCTCCATGTACATCAACAGCCCCGGCGGCGTCGTGACCTCGGGGCTGTCGATCTACGACACCATGCTCTACATCAAGCCGAAGGTCTCGACGCTGGTGGTCGGGCAGGCCGCCTCGATGGGCTCGCTGCTGCTCGCCGCCGGCGAGAAGGGGATGCGCTTCAGCCTGCCGAACAGCCGGATCATGGTGCACCAGCCCTCGGGCGGCTACCAGGGCCAGGCCACCGACATCTGGATCCACGCTCAGGAAACGCTGAAGCTCAAGCAACGGCTGAACGAGATCTACGTCCGCCATACCGGCCAGGACCTTGCCACCGTCGAGGCCGCGCTCGAGCGCGACCGGTTCATGTCGCCCGAGGAGGCCAGGGACTGGGGGCTGATCGACGAGATCGTCGAGAGCCGGGCGAAGGCTGCCGAGGGTTGAGCGGGCGGGCACGCCGTCGGCCCATGGCTGGCGGCGCGTCACATTTGGCGTTGTATGGCGCCGGGGGCTGACCTAGACTTTGGGGCGGCGGCCCGGGCAGGGTGCGGGACACCGCAGGGGAAAGCATGGCGACGAACTCCGGCAGCGACAGCAAGAACACGCTCTTCTGCTCGTTCTGCGGCAAGAGCCAGCACGAGGTCCGCAAGCTGATCGCCGGGCCGACGGTCTTCATCTGCGACGAGTGCGTCGAGCTCTGCATGGACATCATCCGCGAGGAGACCAAGGCCTCGGGGCTGAAGTCGGCCGACGGGGTGCCGAGCCCCCGCGACATCTGCAAGGTGCTGGACGACTACGTGATCGGGCAGAGCCACGCCAAGCGCGTGCTGTCGGTGGCCGTGCACAATCACTACAAGCGGCTGAACCATGCCCAGAAGGCCAGCGACATCGAACTGGCGAAATCGAACATCCTGCTGATCGGCCCCACCGGCTGCGGCAAGACGCTGCTGGCGCAGACGCTGGCGCGGATCCTCGATGTCCCCTTCACCATGGCCGATGCCACCACGCTGACGGAAGCCGGCTACGTCGGCGAGGATGT
>CALDYW010000061.1 GCA_937944395.1 uncultured Paracoccaceae bacterium
GCGGGGCGCGCGGGGCGTCGTCAGCCCCTGCCGATCTCGACCTTGCGCGCCTTCGGCTGCGCCGGCGCCCGGCGCGGCACGGTCACCGTCAGCACCCCGTCCTTCAGGTCGGCGCGGACGGCGGCCGCGTCGGCGTCGGCAGGCAGGCGGAAGCTGCGGCTGAAGGCCCCGTACTGGCGCTCGCTGAAATACCAGGTGTCGCCCTTCTCCTCGCGGGCAGCCTTCTTCTCGCCCTTCACCGTGACCACGCCCTCATCCACCGTCAGCTCGATGTCCTTCTCCCCGACGCCGGGAAGTTCGATCGCGATGCGATAGGCGCCGTCGTCGGAGGAGGCCTCCGAGGCGGGCGCCAGCCAGTCGGCAAGCCGCGTGCCGAGCGCGCGGAACGGGTCGGCGAGCAGGCGGAACGGATCCTGGAGCGCCGGCCAGAAGCCGGGCAGGTGCGATTTCTCGACCATCGGGTCCTCCTCTCAGCGGCACCGCGACGGTGCCCGCAGGGCTCTGTCGCAGGGCCCTTCGGCAAGCGCATTGACCGCAGTCAACGCGCGGCCGCTCGGCGGCGGTTGCCGCTTTCGGGCGGCCTCGCTAAGCAGTCGGAAACCGGCGGGGAGCGGCGGATGATCCTGTGCGCGGGCGAGGCCCTGATCGACATGCTCCCGCGCGAGACCTCGGCGGGCGAGCGCGCCTTCGCCCCCTACCCCGGCGGCGCGGTGTTCAACACCGCAGTCGCGCTCGGCCGCCTCGGCGCGCCCGCGGGCTTGCTGTCGGGGATCTCGACCGACCTCTTCGGCGAGATGCTCTCCGCGGCCCTGGCCGGTGCACGGGTGAAGAACATGGCGCTGCGCTCGGGCCGCCCGACGACGCTGGCCTTCGTCACGCTCGACGGCGGGCAGGCGCGCTATGCCTTCTACGACGAGGGCACGGCGGGGCGGATGCTGACCCCGGCCGACCTGCCACCCCTGCCCGCCGGCGTCGCGGCGCTGTTCATGGGCGGCATCAGCCTGATGACCGAGCCCTGCGGTTCCGCCTACGAGGCGCTGATGCGGCGCGAGGCGGCGGCTCGGGTGACCATGCTCGACCCCAACATCCGCCCCGGCTTCATCACCGACGAGGCCGCCTATCGCGCCCGCATCGGCCGGATGATCGCGATGGCCGACATCGTGAAGCTGTCGGACGAGGACCTGCGCTGGCTGTTCGGCCGGGGCGAGACATCTGATCTCGCGCGCGAGGTGCTGGCGATGGGGGCGCGCGTCGTCTGCGTCACCGAAGGCGCGGCCGGCGCGCGCGCCCTGACCCCGGAGGCCGAGGTGCGGGTTGCGGCGCGGCCGGTGGCCGTGGCCGATACCGTGGGCGCGGGCGACACGTTCAACGCCGGGGTCCTGGCGGCGCTCCACCGCGCCGGGGCGCTGACCCGGGCGGGCGTCGCCACGCTGGGCGCGGGCGCGCTGCGGGCGGCGCTCGACCTCGGCTGCCGGGCGGCGGCGGTGACCGTCGGCCGCGCCGGGGCGAACCCGCCCTGGGCGCACGAGCTGTGAGGGGCGCGCGGCGATGCGGGCGCTGATCCAGCGGGTGACGGAGGCCCGCGTCGCCGTCGGCGGCGAGACGGTGGGCGCGATCGGGCCAGGGCTGCTTGCGCTCGTCTGCGCGATGCGCGGCGACGACGCGCCCCGCGCCGCGGCGCTGGCGGCGAAGATCGCGCGGCTGCGCATCTTCCGCGACGGCGAGGGGCGGATGAACCGCTCGCTGCTCGATATCGGCGGCGCGGCGCTGGTGGTCAGCCAGTTCACGCTGGCCGCCGACACCGCGCGCGGGAACCGCCCCGGCTTCTCGGCCGCCGCCGAGCCGGCGCTTGCCGCCGAACTCTGCGAGGCGGTGGCGCGGGGGCTCGAGGCGCTCGGGGTCGAGGTCGCGCGCGGGCGGTTCGGCGCCGACATGGCGGTCGCGCTGGTCAACGACGGGCCGGTGACGATCTGGCTCGAGGTCTGAGGACCGGGCGGCGCGGCCCACCGCCCGCCCCGACCGGGGGCCCGGTCGCGGACGGCGCGGAAGGCGCGGCGGGACGGCTGCACAAATCCTGGGCACTCCGCCTCTGCGGGCAGCGGCGCCCCTTGCCAGGCCGGCGCGCGCCGCGCTTGGATCGCGGGCAGCGCGGGGAGGCGCGGGCAGGGAGAGGGCATGACCGGCCGACCGGCACCTTTCGACGAGATGACGGGCGGGGGCGAGGGCCCGCGCCCGCCCTATCGCGACTACTGCGCCTGGTTCGGCGCCGAGCCGATCGCGCGGCTGCGCCGCAAGGCGGCCGAGGCGGAGACCTTCTTCCGCCGAACCGGCATCACCTTCAACGTCTACGGCGATGCCGAGGCGACCGAGCGGCTCATTCCCTTCGACATCGTGCCGCGGATCCTGTCGGGCCGCGAATGGGCGCGGCTCGCCCGCGGGATCGAGCAGCGGGTGCGCGCGATCAACGCCTTCCTGCACGACATCTACCACCGGCAGGAGATCCTGCGCGCCGGCCGCCTGCCGCTTGCGCTGGTGGCGCGGAACCCCGCCTTCCTGCCGCAGATGATCGGGGTCGCGCCTCCCGGCGGGGTCTATACCCACATCGTCGGCGTCGATCTGGTGCGCACCGCCGAGGACGAGTTCTTCGTGCTCGAGGACAACGCCCGCACGCCCTCGGGGGTGAGCTACATGCTCGAGAACCGCGAGACGATGCTGCAGATGTTCCCCGAGCTCTTCACCCGCGTCCGGGTGCAGCCGGTGCAGGACTATCCGATGCGGCTGCGCCGGTCGCTCGAGGCGGCCGCCCCCGCGGCCTGCCCGGGCCGGCCGGTGGTGGCGGTGCTGACGCCGGGGCTGCACAACTCGGCCTATTTCGAACATGCGTTCCTCGCCGACAACATGGGGGCGGAACTGGTCGAGGGATCCGACCTGCGGGTGGTGGACGGGCGCATCGCCATGCGCACCACCCGCGGCTTCCAGCCGATCGACGTGCTCTACCGCCGGGTGGACGACGACTTCCTCGACCCGCTGGTGTTCCGCCCCGATTCGCTTCTCGGCGTGCCGGGGATCATGGACATCTACCGCGCCGGCGGGATCACGCTGGCCAATGCCCCCGGCACCGGCATCGCCGACGACAAGGCGATCTACAGCTACATGCCCGAGATCGTCGAGTTCTACACCGGCGAGGCGCCGATCCTGCGGAACGTGCCGACCTGGCGCTGCGGCGAGCCCGATGCGCTGGCCTATGTGCTCGACCATCTGTCCGAACTCGTCGTCAAGGAGGTGCACGGCTCGGGCGGCTACGGGATGCTCGTCGGGCCCGCGGCCTCGCGCCGCGAGCTTGCCGCCTTCCGCGAGAAGCTGACCGCGAACCCCGGCAACTACATCGCCCAGCCGACACTGGCGCTGTCCACCGTGCCGGTGCTGACCCGCGCCGGGCTGGCGCCGCGGCATGTGGACCTTCGCCCCTATGTCCTCGTCGCGCCCGACCGGATCGACCTGGTGCCCGGCGGGCTGACCCGCGTGGCGCTGCGCAGGGGCAGCCTGGTCGTCAACTCCTCGCAGGGCGGCGGCACCAAGGACACCTGGGTGCTGGAGGACTAGCGCGATGCTCGGGCGCACCGCCGGCGGCCTCTACTGGATGTTCCGCTACCTCGAGCGCAGCGAGAACACCGCGCGCCTGATCGAGGCGGGGTTCCGCATCGCGCTGACCCGCAGCGGCCGCTCCGCCGAGGACTGGGCGAGCGTGATCGACACCGCCGGGGCACGCGCGGCCTACGCCGGCCGCGGCGGGCGGATGGAGGGCGGGCCGGTCATCGACTTCCTGCTGCGCGACCGGCAGAACCCCTCCTCCGTCCTCTCCTGCGTCGAGGCGGCCCGGGCGAACGCGCGCATGGTGCGCACGGCGCTGACGCGCGAGGTCTGGGAGGCGACCAACGAATGCTGGATGGTGCTGCGCGAGGCGCTCAGGCGGCCGGTGCGCGAGCCCGACCTGCCCGGCGTCCTCGGCCTGATCCGGCGGCAGAACGCGCTGGTGCGCGGGGCGCTGCACGGCTCGATGCTGCGCAACGACGTGTTCGACTTCGCCCGCATCGGCACCTTTCTCGAACGCGCCGACAACACGGCGCGGATCCTCGACGTGAAGTATTACGTGCTCCTGCCCTCGGTGTCGCATGTCGGCTCGTCGCTTGACAACGTGCAGTGGGAGACGGTGCTGCGCTCGGTCGCGGGCGAGCGCGCCTATCGCTGGCTCACCGGGGGCGAGGTCACGCCCCGCGGCATCGCCGATTTCCTGATCCTCGACGGGCGGATGCCGCGCAGCCTGGCGTTCTGCGTCGGCAAGATGGCCGGGAACCTCGGCTATCTCGAGCGCCAGTACGATATGCGCCACCCCTGCCACGACCGGATCGCGGCCCTGAAGGCCGGGCTCGACGGCACCACGATCGAGGCGATCTTCGAACGCGGCCTGCACGAGTTCCTGCTGGCCTTCCTGTCCGACAACGCGGCACTCTCGGCACAGATCGAGAGGGACTACCGCTTCTATGGCTGACCGCCGCCCGCCCCCGATGCGCCTGCGCATCCGCCATGTCACCCGCTACACCTACGAGCGCCCGCTGAGCTACGGGTTGCAGGAGCTGCGACTTACGCCGAAGAGCCGGCCCGGCCAGCAGGTTCTGGACTGGCGGATGACTGTCGAGGGCGGCAAGGTGGAGGCATGGTTCGACGACCAGCACATGAACCGTGTCACGCTGATCTCGTTCACGGGCGCGGGGCACGAGATCGTCATCACCGCGCAGGGCGAGGTCGAGATCGCCGACACCCACGGGATATTCGGCCAGCACCAGGGCTTTGCGCCGCTCTGGTTGTTCGAGAGACAGACCGAGCTCACGCGCGCGGGGCCGATGGTGCGGCGGTTGCTGCGCGGGCTGGGCGCCGAGACCGGCGATTCGCTCGCGCGCCTGCACGCGCTGTCGGCCCGGATCGGCGAGGCGGTGACCTACAGGGTCGGAGCGACCGATGCCGCAACCGCGGCCGAGGCGGTGCTCGAACGCGGCGCCGGCGTCTGCCAGGACCACACGCATGTGTTCCTCGCGGCGGCGCGGCTGCTGGGCTTTCCGGCGCGCTACGTCTCGGGCTATCTGATGATCGAGGGCCGGGAGGACCAGGAGGCCAGCCATGCCTGGGCCGAGGCGCATGTGAACGGTCTCGGATGGGTCGGCTTCGATGTCGCCAACGGCATCTCGCCGGACGCGCGCTATGTCCGGGTGGCGACCGGGCTCGACTACCGCGAGGCGGCACCGGTCAGCGGGCTGCGGTTCGGCGACCACGGGCGCGAGACCCTGGCGGTGCAGATCCAGGTGCAGCAGTGACCGGGCGCCGGCGAAGGGAGTGACGGGTGACCTACTGTGTGGCGCTGAAGCTCGACCGCGGGCTGGTGTTCATGTCCGACACCCGCACCAATGCGGGCGTGGACAACATCTCGCAGTTCCGCAAGATGCATGTCTGGTCGGAACCGGGCGAGAGGTTCGTGACGCTCCTGACCGCGGGCAACCTTGCCACCACCCAGGCGGTGGTCAGCCTGCTCGACGAGCGCTCGAAGGCGGTCAGCGAACGCTCGCCCTCGCTGCTGGCCGAACCCTCGATGTTCCAGGTCGCGCGGCTGGTGGGCGAGGTGCTGCGCGAGGTGATCAAGAGCCACGCCACCGCCGGGCAGAAGGCCGATGCCACCTTCAACGCCACGCTGATCCTCGGCGGTCAGGTGGTGCCGGGCGAGCCGCGGCTGTTCCTCATCTACCCCGAGGGCAACTTCATCGAGGCCTCGGCCGACACGCCCTTCTTCCAGATCGGCGAGACCAAGTACGGCCGGCCGATCCTGGTGCGCGCCTTCGACCCGGCGATGAGCTTCGCCGATGCGATCAAGCTTCTGCTGGTGTCGTTCGATTCCACGATCAAGGCCAACCTGTCGGTGGGCCCGCCGCTCGACTGGCTGGTCTACGAGGCCGGCAGCTACCGCCCCGGACCGCGCGGCCGCATCACCGGCGACGACCCCTATTTCCAGACGATCTCGCGCAGCTGGGGCGAGGCGCTGCGCCGCGCCTTCGACAGCCTGCCGCCCTTCGAGCTGCCCTCGCGGACGGGCGCCGGACCGGGCTGACACCCGGCCCGGGCCGCGCCCGGGGCGGCGCCGTCAGCAGGTGAGGCCCAGAACCCAGACGGATTCGCCCGAGGGCGCGCGCATCACCGAGACGGCGAGGTTGCGCATCCGCGGATGCAGGATGTTCGCGCGGTGCTGGCTCGAGGCCAGCCAGGCCTCGACCATGCCCTTCGCGCTCCGCGGGCCCCAGCCGATGTTCTCGGCCTTCAGGCTGCACCGGGCGCCGGCGGCGGCGAAGCGCGCGGGGAACGACGATCCGTCCGACCCCTGGTGCGACCGGACGCCGTTTGTCGCCATGTCGCAGGCATGCCTGTCGGCCGCCCGCAACAGGCTTTCCGACAGGGCAAGCGGGCGCAGGCCCGCGGCGCTGCGCGCCGCGTTGATCTGCCGCGCCGCCTCGGCCATCTGCGCGGCGCCGTCGGGCGGCCGCGTGCAGGCCATGGCC
>CALDYW010000062.1 GCA_937944395.1 uncultured Paracoccaceae bacterium
CGACCCCGGGATGCCAGGTGCCGCCATGCCGCCAGAGCGGCGGCTCCGCCGGGCCGGCGAGCCGCGCCCGCACCGAGGCAAGCGCGGCGGCGGCCCAGGCACGGGTGGCGGGTTCCGGCGGGAAGCCGATCCATCCGGCCCGGTCCAGACGCGCGGCGGCCGTCATCGGCGCGCTCCGGCGGCGTTGCCCGCCCGGCTCGGCCGGGACCGGCGGGGCGGCCGGCAGGCGGGGTCGGACATCGGGCGGGCCTCGGGCATCATGAGCGGCGTTCTCGACGAGCGGCGTTCTACGCCCTGCCGCCGGCGAAGGCCACCGCCGGGGTGCCCCGGGGCGCCGGCGTCCTGCGCCGCAACCGGAAACCGGACGCCTGCCGGCGCCCGCGCGCGGGTCAGCCGCCGGCGGGCGGGGGCTCCGCCCCCGTCGCGGCCCCTGCGGGCCCGCGACTCCCCCGGGATATTTCGGGACCGGACATGACGGCAGGCGCGGCGCGGGCGACGGCGGCCAGGGCGTCGTCCAGCACCTCGAGTCCGGCGCCGGGTTCATGCCCCCGGGCAGACAGCACCTGCCGCCAGGCACGTGCGCCGGGCAGGCCTGCGAAGAGCCCCAGCATGTGGCGCGTGACGGCGTGGAGCCGCCCGCCCCCGGCCAGATGGCGCGCGATGTAGGGACGCATCGCCGCCGCGACGTCGAACGGCGTCGGGTCGGGTCCGGCCGCGCCGAAGATGCGGCGGTCGGCCGGGATCAAGATCGCGGCCGGCGTCTGGTAGGCCGCGCGACCGATCATCACCCCGTCGAGCCCGGCCCCGAGATGGGCGAGTGCGGCGTCGAGCCCGGCGATACCGCCGTTGAGGACGATCTCGAGGCCGGGGAAGGCGCGCTTGGTCCGGTGGACCAGGTCATGGTCGAGCGGCGGGATCTCGCGGTTCTGCTTCGGGCTGAGCCCCTGCAGCCAGGCCTTGCGGGCGTGGACGACGACCCGGCGCAGGCCGACCGCCGCGGCGCGGGCGAGCAGGTCGGGCAGCACCGCCTCGGGGTTCTGGTCGTCCACCCCGATCCGGCACTTGAGCGTGACCGCGACATCCGGCGGGGCGGCGTCGCGCATCGCCGCGAGGCAATCGGCGACGAGGCCCGGCGTGCGCATCAGCGCCGCGCCGAAGCAGCCCGACTGCACCCGGTCGGAGGGGCAGCCGACGTTGAGGTTGATCTCGTCGAAGCCGAAGGGCGCGGCGATCCGCACCGCGCGGGCGAGCAGCCCGGGATCGGATCCGCCGAGCTGGAGCGCGATCGGGCGCTCGGCGGGGTCATGGCCGAGAAGGCGCCGCGGATCGCCGTGCACGAGGGCCTGGGCGGTGACCATCTCGGTGTAGAGCAGCGCCCGCGCGCTCATCTGCCGGTGGAAATAGCGGCAGTGGCGGTCCGTCCAGTCCATCATCGGCGCGACCGACAGGCGGTGCGCGGGCGGGGTTCGGGGGGCGGTCATCCTGCCTCGGTCCTGTGCGCCGCGCGCCGGGCCGCCGGATGCGGGCCCCGGGACGCGCGGGATCCCGCCATACCTGGCCCGGCGGCAGGGGCGGCGCAAGGCTCCGGCGGCCGCTGCGCCGGGCGGCGGGGCTAGAGGGCCGGGCCGGGCTCGAGGCGCGAGCCGTCGGAGAAGCGGCCGAGGCGGAAGCGCGACAGGTCGTGGCCGGGCGGCCGGCCGGTGACGAGGTCGGCCACCACGCGGCCGACCCCGGGGCCGATGCCGAAGCCGTGGCCGCTCATGCCCGTGGCGATCACGAGGCCGGGAAGCGCGGCGCAACGGTCGATCACCGGCACCACGTCGGGCAGGGTGTCGATCATGCCGGCCCAGGCCGTGCGCAGCCGCACCGGCGGCAGGCCGGGAAAGGCCGCCTGCATCTGCCGCGCGAGCCGGGCGACGCGCGCGCGGTTCGGCGCGGGGTTCAGCACCCGCAGGCGCTCGAAGGGGCCCGGCCCCTCCGCGCTCCAGCGGCGCGGCGTGCGCCAGGCATCGGGGTAGCCCGCCGGCGCGGCCGGCAGGAAGCGGGTGCCGAAAGGGTCGGCCCTGAGCTGAGGCCAGTAGGCGCGGGCATGGGCGAAGGCCGCCGGTCCGAGGAAGAGCTCGTGGAAGTCGGACGGTGCCAGGGTATAGCCCCCGTCGGCCCGGCGGCGGAAGGCGAAGCGCCCGTCCGAGGCGTTGCCGGCGAAGATTTCCGGCAACGGCTCGGTGGCGGCGACGCTGGCGCGCACGGAAAGCTGCGGCAGGGCCACGCCATGGCGGCCGAGGAACAGGGCCGACCACGCCCCCCCCGCCAGCACCACGGCATCGGCGGCGATGCGGCCCCTCTCGGTCACCACGCCCGCGACCCGGCCCGCCGCAAGGTCGAGCGCGCGCGCCGCGCAGCCCTCGGCGATCTGCACGCCGGCGGCGGCGGCGAGCCGGGCGAGCGCGGGCACCGCCACCCAGGGCTCGGCGCGGGCGTCCGAGGCGGTGAAGATGCCGCCGGTCCAGCCCGCGGCATGGCCGGGAAGGAGCTCGGCCACCTCGCGCGCGGTCAGCAGCCGGGTGTCGAGCTGATGCGCCCGGGCATTCGGCATCCAGGCCTCGAAACGGGCCATGTCCTTCGGCCCGCGCGCGAGGTAGAGCACGCCGGCGCGGCGGAAGCCGATCCCGCCCCCCGCCTCGGCGGCCAGATCCTCCCACAGGCGGCTGGCCTCGACCATGATCGGAAGTTCCGCGGGGTCGCGGCCCTGCTGGCGGATCCAGCCCCAGTTGCGCGACGACTGTTCGGCCGCGATCCGCCCCTTCTCGACCAGCGCCACCGACAGGCCGCGGCGGGCGAGGAACAGCGCGGCGCAGACGCCGATGACGCCGCCGCCGATGACGGCGACGTCGGCCTGCGGCGGCGGCGGGTCGGGGAAGGCGGGCGGCCGGTCGGCCGAGAGCGGAAACGGCGTCATGCGCAGAGATCGTCGAGCAGGCGGCGCAGGAAGGCCTCGCCGGCGGCGAACTGGGCCAGAGTGATGTATTCGTCGGGCTGGTGCGCCTGGGCGATGTCGCCCGGGCCGACGACCACGGTCGAGAATCCCCGGGCCTGGAAATGCCCCGCCTCGGTGCCGTAGCTGACCACGTGCCGGCCGTTGTCGCCGGTCAGCCGTCGCGCCAGCGCCTCGGCCGCGCCGCCCTCTTCGGGTTCGAGCGGGGGAAGCCGGAAATAGGGCTCGGCGGTGACGCCGGCCTCGGGGCGCACCGCCCGCATCGCCGCCGTCCGCTCGGCGAGAAGCGCGCGGTAGCGCTCGGCCCAGTCCTCCATCCGCTCGCCGGGCACGACGCGGAAGTCGAAGCTGAACCGGCAGTGGCCGGCGGTGATGTTGTGCGCGGTCCCGCCCGCGATCTGGCCGACGTGCAGCGTCGTCCAGGGCGGGTCGAAGGCTGCCGCCAGCGGCCCCGGCGGGCGGTCGCGGTTCTCGGCGTTCACCCGGTTCGCCCAGGCGATGATCTCGGCCGCCTCGTGGATCGCCGAGACGCCGCGATCCATGATCGAGGAATGCACCTCGACGCCGCGGACACGGGTGGAAAAGCCCATGCCGCCCTTGTGGGCGGTGACGACCTTCAGCATCGTCGGCTCGCCCACCAGCACCGCGGCGGCCGGCGGCAGCGCCGCCCTCAGCGCCGCGATCAGCGGCGGCGCGCCGGTGCAGCCCACTTCCTCGTCGTAACTCAGCGCGATCTGCAGCGGGCGGGCGAGCGGCCGGCCCGCGGCCTCGACCAGCGCCCAGAGCGCGAGCGCGACGAAGCCCTTCATGTCGGCGGTGCCGCGGCCGTAGAGCCGCCCGTCGCGCTCGGTGAGGGTCCAGGGGTCGGTCGTCCAGTCCTGCCCCTCCACGGGAACCACGTCGGTATGCCCCGACAGCAGCACCGCCCCCGGAACGGGCGGCCCGACATGGGCGTAGAGCCCGGCCTTGCGGCGGTCGTCGTTCCAGATCCGGCCGCAGGCGATGCCGTGGCCCGCCAGATAGCCCTCCACCCAGTCGATCAGCGGCAGGTTCGGGTCGCGGCTCACGGTGGGAAAGGCCACGAGGCGGTCGAGGAGCGCGCGGGCGGAGAGGCGGTCGGGCATGGTGGGGCTCGAAGCGGACCGGGCGACCATCCCTTGCGCGCCGGGCAGGCAGGGTCAAGGGGCGGGCGGAGGGCGGCCCCGACGCAGGGCCGGGGGCCAACAATCCCGCTTGCAGGAGGAAGGTTTCATGATAACACTTTCGCAACAGCGGCGACCCGCGCCCACACGGCCGCAATTTCGGCAATAATAACAATAGACTGGGGATTGCCCATGCCCGACGGCAGCGTGCCGGTTCTCGAGGTCGAGGGGCTCACGACCGTGTTCCGGACCCGCTCGGGCGCGGTTCATGCGGTGAACGACGTCAGCTTCGATCTGCGCGCCGGGGAACTGCTGGGCGTCGTCGGGGAGTCCGGTTCGGGGAAGTCGGTCACCATGATGTCGCTCCTCGGCCTGCTGCCGAGGCCGCCGGCCGAGGTCCGGGGCGGGCGGGTGAGCTTCGAGGGCGCGGACCTCCTGACCCTCGGAGAGGAGCGTCTGCGCTCGGTCCGCGGCGGGCGCATCGGCATCGTGTTCCAGGATCCGATGACCTCGCTCAACCCGGTGTTCACGGTGGGCTTCCAGATCATGGAGCCGCTGCGCCGCCATCTCGGGATGACCGGGGCGCAGGCGCGGAACCGGGCGGCCGGGCTGCTCGAGCTCGTCGGCATTCCCGATGCGGCCCGGCGGCTGGCGGACTTTCCGCACCAGTTCTCGGGCGGTCAGCGGCAGCGGGTGATGATCGCCATCGCGCTGGCCTGCGAGCCGAAGGTGCTGATCGCCGACGAACCCACCACCGCGCTCGATGTCACCATCCAGGCGCAGATCCTCGAGCTCGTGCGCGACCTGCGCCGCAAGCTCGGCATGGCGATCGTCTGGATCACCCACGACCTCGGGGTGATCGCCGGCATCGCCGACCGGGTGATGGTGATGTACGGCGGCCAGGTGGTGGAGCAGGCGCCGGTGCGGGCGCTCTTCGCCGACCCCCGGCACCCCTACACGCGCGCCCTTCTCGGCACCGTTCCGCAGCTTCGCGGCCGCCGCGCCGGCCGGCTGCGGACGATCGAGGGCCAGCCGCCGATCCTGCGCGCGCCGCCGGCCTCCTGCCCGTTCGCGCCGCGCTGCGCCCATGTGACAGAGCGCTGCCGGCGCGAGAACCCGCGCCGGCGGCCGGTCGCGCCCGGCCACGACGTCGCCTGCCACTGGTCGCCGCCCGGCGCAGGGGACGGCGATGGGTGAGCCTGCGCCCCTTGTCGAGGTCCGCGGCCTCGCGATGCATTTTCCCGTCTTCCGCGGGGTGCTGCGGCGGCGCGTCGGCGTGGTGCGGGCGGTGGACGGGATCGACCTGACCATCGCCGAGGGCGAGACGCTCGGGCTCGTCGGCGAGTCGGGCTGCGGCAAGTCCACCGCGGGGCGCGCGATCCTCAGGCTCTGCGAGCCGACCGCCGGCAGCGTCCGGCTCGAGGGCACCGAGGTCACGCGGCTTGCGCCCGAGCCCCTGCGCCGTCTGCGGCCGAAGATGCAGATGGTGTTCCAGGATCCGCAGGCCAGCCTCAACCCGCGCATGACGGTCGCCGCGATCATCGGCGAGCCGCTCGTCGAGCACACCGCCATGACCCGCGCCGAGCGCATCGCGCGGGTCGAGGCGCTGATGGATGCCGTCGGCCTCAACCGCGCCTTCGCCAACCGCTATCCGCACGAGTTCTCGGGCGGCCAGCGCCAGCGCATCGGGATCGCGCGGGCGCTCGCGCTCAATCCGCGGTTCGTGGTCTGCGACGAGCCGATCGCGGCGCTCGACGTCTCGATCCAGGCGCAGGTGGTCAACCTGCTCGAGGACCTGCAGGACCGCTTCGGGCTGACCTATCTCTTCATCAGCCACGACCTGTCGATGGTGCGCCACATCGCGACCCGGGTGGCGGTGATGTACCTCGGCCGGATCGCGGAACTGGCGCCGCGCGATGCGCTCTACCAGCGGCCGCTGCACCCCTACACCCAGGCGCTGCTGTCGGCGGTGCCCGAGCCCGACCCCGAGATCGAGGCGCGCCGCAGCCGGATCATCCTGTCGGGCGACGTGCCCTCGCCGGCGCGGCCTCCCCCCGGCTGCCGCTTCTCCAGCCGCTGCCCGCAGGCGATGCCGGTCTGCCGCGAGGTCGATCCGGCCTTCCGCGAGGTCGAGCGGGGGCGCTTCGTCGCCTGCCACCTCTATCCCGAGACACCGACCGCGGAGCCAGCCGCGGCGCGTGCGGCGCCGGCCCGCGCGGGGGCGCCATCTGCGTCAGATGCACCAGCAAGGAGTGTGACATGAACCCCAGAACCGTGCTCGCGGGCGCGACCGCCCTGGTGGCGATGGCCCTTCCGGCCCTCGCCGAACGGGGCGCGAGCGGCCATCTGAACATCATCTACTGGCAGGCGCCCTCGATCCTGAACCCCTACCTCTCGGGGGGCACGAAGGACATCGAGTCGGCCTCGCTGGTCCTCGAGCCGCTGGCAGGCTTCGACCAGAACGGCGAGCTCTTCCCGCGCCTCGCCGAAGCGGTGCCCACGGTCGGCAACGGCGGCGTCTCGGCCGACCTGACGCAGATCACCTGGCGGCTCCAGGAGGGGCTCCTGTGGTCGGACGGCACGCCGGTGACGGCAGAGGATGTGCTCTTCACCTACGACTACTGCACCCATCCCGAGGGCGGCTGCGCCCAGGGTGCGGCCTTCGAGGGGATCGCCTCGATCGAGGCGCCCGACGCGCGCACCATCGTCATCACCTTCACCGCGCCGCGGCCCTATCCCTATCAGGCCTTCGTCGGCGCGACCTCGCCGATCCTGCAGAAGGCGCAGTTCGAGAACTGTCTCGGCGCCGCCGCGCCGACCTGCACCGAGGCGAACTTCGGCCCGATCGGCACCGGCCCCTTCCGCGTCACCGAGTTCCGCCCGAACGACGTCATCTCGCTCGAGGCCAATCCGAACTACCGCGATCCGGCCAAGCCGGCCTTCGCCACGGTGACCTTCAAGGGCGGCGGCGATGCGGCCGCGGCCGGGCGCGCCGTGCTCGAGACCGGCGAGATGGATTATGCCTGGAACCTCCAGCTCGCGCCCGACGTGCTGGCCGGCATGGAGGCCGCCGGCCGCGGCAAGGTGATCAACGCCTTCGGCACGCTGGTCGAACGGATCGAGATGAACCTGACCGACCCCTCGCCCGACCTGCCCGAGGGCGAACGCTCGACCGTCAGGCACCCGCATCCGTTCCTGACCGACATGCGCGTGCGCAAGGCGCTGAGCATGGCGATCGACCGCGAGCTTCTGGTCGAGATCGGCTATGGCCGCGCCGGCCGGCCCACCTGCAACATCGTCCCGGCGCCGCCGATGTTCGCCTCCGACAACACCGACTGCCTGGTGCAGGACATCGAGGGGGCGAAGGCGCTCCTTGAGGAGGCGGGCTTCCGGCCCGGCCCCGACGGGGTCCGCGTGAACGGCGACGGGTTGCGGCTGCGCGTCCTCTACCAGACCTCGACCAACGCCGTCCGGCAGGACTTCCAGGCGCTCATCAAGCAGTGGTGGAACGAGATCGGCGTCGAGGTCGAGCTGAAGAACATCGACGCGAGCGTCTTCTTCGGCGGCGATCCGGGCTCGCCCGACACCTTCCAGAAGTTCTATGCCGACGTCGAGATGTATGCCAACAACTTCGACGGCACCGACCCCGAGCCCTACCTTGCGCAATATCTCTGCTCGCGCATCCCGGGCCCCGAGAACGGCTGGCAGGGCGAGAACATCAACCGCTACTGCGATCCCGCCTATGATGCGCTGCTGGCCGAGCTGTCGCGCACCGGCGAGATCGAGAAGCGCGGCGAGATCGCCCGGCGTCTGAACGACATGGTGACCAAGGACAGCTACGTCGTGGTGCCGCTCGTCGATCGCGGGCGCAACTCGGCCCATGCGCTCAGTCTCGGCGGGGTGGTGCTGAACACCTGGGACACCGAGCTTTGGAACATCGAGAACTGGTACCGGGTCCGGTGAGCTGACGCCTCTCCGGGGCGGGCGCGCCGCCCGCCCCGGAGCCTCCCCTCCCCGCTGCCCGGCCCTGACGCGAGGATCCCGCCCCGTGACCGGCCTTCCGCCGAGATGCTGACCTACACGCTGCGGCGCCTTCTGACCGCGATCCCGACGCTGATCTTCATCAGCCTCGTCATCTTCCTGTTGCTCGAGGCGGCGCCCGGCGACCCGCTGGCCGACCAGCCGCTGACCATCCCGCCCGAGGTGCGCGAGAAGATGCGCATCGCGCTCGGCCTCGGCGAGCCGGTCTGGGTGCGCTACTGGAAGTGGCTCGTGCAGTTCGTCTGGGTCGAGCCGCGGGTGGTGCTCGACGGCTGGCTCGGCACCGGCTTCGCCGCCGGCGAGGCCCGCATCGTGTCGTGGCAGTTCCGCGCACCGGTCTTCGACATCATCTGGCAGCGCATTCCCCAGACGCTCTGGGTCGTCGGCATGGCCTACCTCGTCGGCGTGCTGATCGCGATCCCGATCGGGGTCTACTCGGCGGTGCGCCAGTATTCCTGGTTCGACCAGATCGGCACCTTCGTCTCGATGCTGGGCTTTTCCGTGCCGACCTTCTTCTCCGGGGTGCTGCTGATCGTGATCTTCGCCGTCAACCTCGGCTGGTTCCCCTCGATCTACGACACCACGCTCAGGGTCACCGACTGGGACAGCTTCGTCAGGCAGGTGCGGCAGATGGCGCTGCCGATCGCGGTGCTGGCGCTGTTCAACGCCAGCCAGATCAGCCGTTTCATGCGCGCCTCGATGCTCGACAACCTCAATCAGGACTATGTGCGCACCGCGCGCGCCAAGGGCCTGCCCGAGCGCAGGGTGGTGCTGCTGCACGTGCTCAGGAACTCGCTCATCCCGGTCGTGACCGTCGTCGCGCTCGGCGTGCCCACGATCTTCGGGGGCGCGATCATCACCGAACAGGTGTTCAAGGTGAACGGGCTCGGGCAGCTCCTGATCACCGCGATCTACGCCAACGACCTGCCGATGGTGCAGACGCTGACCTTCATCTTCGCGATCCTGATCGTGCTCTTCAACCTGATCGCCGACATCCTCTACGGCCTGCTCGACCCCAGGATCCGCTATGACTGACGCCGCCCCCCGCTCCGGCGCCGGCTCCGGAGCCGCCGCCGCCGCGGCGGCCGCGGCGGCCGCGGAGCCGCCGCGCAGCCCCTGGCGCGACGTCTGGGACCAGTTCCGCATCCACCGCGGCGCGATGGTCGGGCTGGCGGTCTTCCTGTTCCTGCTCGCGGCCGCGCTCGTCGGGCCCTGGATCTGGCGCGTCGATCCGACCTACATCGAGATCCGCGCGCGCAACCAGGGCCCGTCGCTGGCGCACCCCTTCGGCACCGACCAGCTCGGCCGCGACCTTCTCGCGCGGATGATGGCGGGGGGGCGCACCTCGATGGCCGTGGGGATGACGGCGATGGCGCTGTCGATCCTGGTCGGCACGCTGATCGGCGTGCTTGCGGGCTATTTCCGCCGCCTCGACGGGATGCTGATGCGCCTGACCGACCTGTTCCTGGCGCTGCCGCTCCTGCCGCTGCTCCTGGTGATGGTGATGTTCTTCCGCGAGCCGCTCGCGCGCCGCCTCGGGCCCGAGACCGGCATCTTCCTGCTGATCGTCGTCGCGATCGGGGTCACCTCCTGGATGCAGACCGCGCGCATCGTGCGCGGCGACGTGCTGGCGCTGAAGGAGCGCGAGTTCGTGCTTGCCGCCCGCTCGATCGGCACGCCGCCGCGCCGGATGATCATCCGCCACATCCTGCCCAACGTGCTGTCGCCGATCATGGTCTCGGCGACGCTGGGCATCGCCAACGCGATCATCACCGAATCGGCGCTGTCGTTCCTGGGGCTCGGCTTCCCGTCGGATTTCCCAACCTGGGGCCGATTGCTGTTTGATGGCAAAGACTTCCTCACCCTGACGCCGGTCCGGGTGCTGTGGCCGGG
>CALDYW010000063.1 GCA_937944395.1 uncultured Paracoccaceae bacterium
CCCCCCCCCCCCCCCCCCCCCCCCCCCCCCCCCCGATCCCGCGCCCGCCCGCGCTTGCCGCGGCCGGACGCGGCGGGCAGTCTGTCCGCGTCCCTCCCGCTCGCTGTCCGAGGCGCGCCGATGCCCCAGCCTCCCCCCCCGCCCGGCCGACCGTTCGACCTGCCGCCGCTCTGGCTTCTGGCCTTCGCGCTGCTGGCCCGGGCGCAGGCACGCCTGCTGCCGATCGACCCCGGCACCGCGGGGCGGATCGCCGGCTGGGCCCTGGTCGCCGGCGGCCTCGCGCTGGCCCTGGCCGCGGTCGTGGCGCTGCTGCGGGCGCGCACCACCCTGGTGCCGCACCGCGAAGCCTCGGCGCTGGTGACCGGCGGGATCTACCGGTTCAGCCGCAATCCGATCTACCTCGGTGATGTGCTCGTTCTGGCCGGGCTCTGCCTGATCTGGGGCGCGATCGCCGGGCTCGTGCTGGTGCCGCTGCTGTGGCTCGTGCTCGACCGGCGCTTCGTGCGTCCCGAGGCGGCGCGGCTCAGGGCCCGTTTCGGCCCCGCCTTCGATGCCTGGGCGGCGCGGACCCGGGCCTGGATCTGACCCCCGCGGTCGCGGTCCGGCCGCTGCGGGCGGGGCGGCCCCTTCCCCGCAACGGCGGAGCCTGCCGGCGCGGCGGCGGCGGTCCGGCGGGTCCGGAGGGCCGGGTTCCCCAGGCGGATCGGTCGCCGGAGCGAGCGCTTGCGCAACAATCTTGCCGACGCTATGACGGCGCGGCCAGGCACGGCCCGGTGCGGTGCGGGACCGGCCCGACTGTGCCGTGCGCAGGGGCCGACGGGTGACAGACGGGGGAACGGCGTTGAAGATCGGAGCACCGAAGGAGACCTTCGAAGGCGAGGCGCGGGTGGCCATCACGCCGGCCAGCGCAAGGGATCTGCAGAAGCTCGGCTACGATGTGGCCATCGAATCGGGCGCCGGCGCGGCATCGGGCTTTCCGGATGCGGCCTACCAGGCCGCGGGCGTCGAGATCATCCCGTCGGCCGCCGCGCTGTGGAAGGCGGTGGACGTGGTGGTGAAGGTCCGCCCCCCCACCGAGACCGAGGCGGAACGGCTGTCGAAGGGCCAGACGCTCATCAGCTTCGTCTATCCCGCGACGAACGGGGCGATCCTGAAGATCGCCGAGGCGAAGGGCGCGAACGTCATCGCCATGGACATGGTGCCGCGCATCAGCCGCGCGCAGAAGATGGACGCCCTGTCCTCGATGGCGAACCTCGCCGGCTACCGCGCGGTGATCGAGGCCGCGGCCAATTTCGGCCGGTTCTTCACTGGTCAGGTCACCGCCGCCGGCAAGGTGCCTCCGGCCAAGGTGCTGGTGGTGGGCGCAGGGGTCGCGGGGCTGGCCGCGATCGGCGCGGCGGTGAGCCTCGGCGCGGTCGTGCACGCCTTCGACGTGCGCCCCGAGGTGGCCGAACAGATCGAGTCGATGGGCGCGAGCTTCGTCTTCCTCGAGTTCGAGCCCACGCAGGACGGCGCCGCGACCGGCGGCTACGCCGCACCGCAATCGGAGGAATTCCGCCAGAAGCAGCTCGCCAAGTTCCGCGAGCTCGCGCCCGAGATGGACATCGTCATCACGACCGCGCTCATCCCCAACCGCCCCGCCCCGAAGCTCTGGACCGCCGACATGGTGGCGCTGATGAAGCAGGGGTCGGTCATCGTCGATCTCGCCGCCGAGCGGGGGGGGAACTGCGAGCTGACCGTCCCCGACCAGCGGGTGGTCACCGACAACGGCGTGATCGTGATCGGATACACCGATTTCCCCAGCCGGATGGCAAGCCAGGCCTCGAGCCTCTATGCCACCAACATCCGCCACATGATCGCCGACCTGACTCCCGGCAAGGACGGCAGGATCGTCCACAACATGGAGGACGATGTCATCCGCGGGGCCACGGTCACCTTCGAGGGCGCGATCACCTGGCCGCCGCCGCCGCCCAAGGTTCAGGCGATCGCCGCCGCCAGGCCGAAGGAGAAGCCGAAGGAACCGACCCCCGAGGAGAAGCGCGCCCGGGAACTGGCGCTGTTCCGCCGGCAGACGCGCGACCAGGTGGGGCTGATCGCGATGGGCGGGATCCTCGTGCTCCTGGCCGGCTTCTTCGCCCCGCCCTCGTTCATGCAGCACTTCATCGTCTTCGTGCTGGCGGTGTTCGTCGGGTTCCAGGTGATCTGGAACGTCAGCCACAGCCTGCACACGCCGCTGATGTCGGTCACCAACGCGATCTCGTCGATCATCATCCTGGGCGCGCTGATGCAGATCGGCTCGGGCTCCTACCTCGTGATCCTGCTTGCCGCGCTCTCGGTGTTCATGGCCGGCATCAACATCGTCGGCGGGTTCATGGTCACGCGACGCATGCTCGCCATGTTCCAGAAGTCCTGAGGAGGCGCGCGGCATGGACCACGGCTTCACGACCGCCGCCTACGTCGTCGCGGGCGTTCTGTTCATCCTGTCGCTCGGCGGCCTGTCGGGGCAGGAAAGCGCCAAGCGCGCGGTCTGGTACGGCATCGCCGGCATGGCGCTGGCCATCCTCGCCACGCTGGTCGGCCCGGGCGCGGGCAACTGGCCGGTCTCGGTGATCCTGATCGGCATGGGCGGCGCGATCGGCTGGACCGTCGCGCAGCGCGTGCAGATGACCGAGATGCCCCAGCTCGTCGCGGCGATGCACAGCCTCGTCGGTCTGGCCGCCGTGCTGATCGGCTTCAACGCCGAATACGAGATGGTCAGGATCGCGGGCATGCTGCGCGGGGCCGGGATCGCCGCCTGCGATCCGCTGCAGAGCGCCATCGCCTGCGCCGGCGCAGCCGGTCAGGGCGGGCTGTTCGACGGCCTCACGGGCTTCGCGCTGAAGGTGGCCGGCAAGTACGCCGCCGAGATCACCGTGCTGAAGATCGAGGTCTTCCTCGGCGTGTTCATCGGTGCCGTGACCTTCACCGGCTCGGTCATCGCCTACGGCAAGCTCGCGGGCAAGGTGAACACCAAGGCGATCAAGCTGCCGGGCGGGCACCTGCTGAACGCCGCCGCCGCCGCGGGTTCGGTGGTGCTGCTCGCGCTCTACCTCGGCGGCGCGGGATCCTGGACGCTGATCGTGATGTCGCTGCTGGCCTTCTTCATCGGCTACCACCTGATCATGGGGATCGGCGGCGCCGACATGCCGGTGGTCGTGTCGATGCTGAACAGCTATTCGGGCTGGGCCGCGGCGGCGATCGGCTTCTCGCTGTCCAATGACCTGCTGATCGTCGTGGGCGCGCTGGTGGGCTCGTCGGGGGCGATCCTGAGCTACATCATGTGCAAGGCGATGAACCGGTCGTTCGTCAGCGTGATCCTCGGCGGCTTCGGAAACACCACGGGTCCGGCGCAGGAGATCGCGGGCGAGCAGATCGCGATCGACGCCGAAGGGGTGGCCGCAGCGCTCAACGACGCGGAGTCGATCATCATCGTTCCCGGCTACGGCATGGCGGTGGCGCAGGCGCAGCAGTCGGTCAGCGAGCTTACCCGGAAGCTGCGGGCGAAGGGCAAGAACGTCCGCTTCGCGATCCACCCGGTCGCGGGCCGCCTGCCCGGGCACATGAACGTGCTTCTGGCCGAGGCCAAGGTGCCCTACGACATCGTGCTGGAGATGGACGAGATCAACCAGGACTTCCCCGAGACCGACGTCGTCATCGTGATCGGGTCGAACGACATCGTGAACCCGGCCGCGCAGGAGGATCCGAACAGCCCCATCGCCGGCATGCCGGTGCTCGAGGTGTGGAAGGCCAAGCAGGTCATCGTCTCCAAGCGCGGCCAGGGCACCGGCTATTCCGGCATCGAGAACCCGCTGTTCTATCGCGAGAACACCCGGATGTTCTACGGCGACGCGAAGAAGTCGCTGGATGCGCTGCTGCCGTTGATCGACTGAGGGGCCGAAGGCCACCCGCCGCCGCCCCTGCGCAAGCCGGCATGGCGCACCCTGCCGGGCGCCCGGGTGCCGGCCCGGCCGGGTGCGCATCCGACGGTCCGCCCGCGACCACTTGGGCGGTTTACATCGCGCGCATGCGCGATACCACTCGGCAGTCCCGCTGCAGGGGAGCCCATGAGCCCGATCGCCGATCACCCGCTCCGCTATGCGCTCGCCAACGAGCTGCACGCCCGCCCCTTTCCGGTGATCGAGGGGCCCGCGCGGGTGGCCTATCTCGCGATCAAGGAACCCGTCGGGGCGGCCGGGCGCGACCGCTCGCGCGACCGCGCACATCTGATCGCGCTGCTCGACCGGCACGGCGCGCCGCATCCGCAGCCCGGCGCCACGCATTGGTCGGGCGACCTCGGGCTCTACCGGCTGAAATGGGAAAGCCACACCGAATTCGTCACCTACACGCTGATCGGCGGCGGGGTCGCGGCGGTCCCCTTCGATTCGGCGACCTTCCGCATGTTCCCCGAGGACTGGCTGGCCGAGGCGCCCGGCACGCGGATCACGTCGGCGCTGATCCGGGTCGAGCCCCTGACCGACCCCGCGGCGATCCGCGCCCGGCTCGACGAATGGTATGTTTCCGAAAGCCTTGCGGTCAGCCGGGTGCTCGACGGCACGGCCGTGATCTCGGGCGACTTCCGCATCGACCCCGGCGGGCACATGCGCTTTGCCGTCTTCACCAGCCCCGAGACCGGCGCGCGGCGGATCGGGCGGATCGTCCAGCGGCTTTGCGAGATCGAGACCTACAAGACGATGTCGATGCTCGGGCTCGCCCGCGCGCGGGCGCTGTCGCCCCGGATGGGTGCGCTCGACGGCGAGCTCACACGGCTCGTCAGTGCCATGTCCGGCGGCGCCGCGCGACCCGACGAGACGCTGCGGGATCTTCTGAACATCTCCGCGGAACTTGAGGAGATGATTGCAAAATCCTCCTTCCGGTTCGGCGCCACCGAAGCCTACGGGGCGCTGGTCAACCAGCGCGTCGCGGTGCTGCGGGAAGAGCGGTTCGAAGGACGCCAGACCTTTGCCGAGTTCATGGCGCGGCGCTTCGACCCTGCGATGCGCACCGTGCGCTCGACGGCGGACCGGCTGCAGGCGATGGCGCAGGCGGCACAGCGGGCGGGCGAACTGCTGCGGACCCGGGTCGATGTCGAGCGCAGCGCGCAGAACCAGAAGCTGCTCGAGAGCATGGACCGCCGCGCCGACCTTCAGCTGAAGCTGCAGAAGACGGTCGAGGGCTTCTCGGTGGTGGCGATCAGCTACTATGCCATGAACCTCATCGCTTATCTGGCCTATCCTGTGGCCGACGCGGGCGGTCTGTCCCGCGGCTGGCTGACGGCCCTGCTGACGCCGCCGGTGGTGCTGGTCGTCTGGGTGGTGATCCGCCGGATCCGCCGGACGGTCGAGTAGCGGCCCGAGGAGACGGCACGCCCGTCGGCCGGCCGCACAGGCGGCGGGACCGGCCGCTGCGGGGGGCAGACAGCCCCCTGGCAGCGCCCTGCCCCCCTCGGGCCGCGGTTCGGGCGAGCCGGCGGCCGATGTCCGGGGGCAGACGGTGCCGGGGCGGTTCGTCCGCGCCGATCCCGGCGAGGCGTCCGGTCGGCGCGCGGAAGATGCGGAAGATGTTGTCGGCCAGGTCGCCGTTGACGGTCGAGACCTCGCCGATCGACACCCCGCCGCCCCTGCGCCCGCAGGGCGTGCCGGTCGCCGGGCGCGGCAGCTCGCCTTCGCCCGGCGCGGGGCGCGGCCTCTTCCCCCCGGGGGGCGCAGGTCCGCTCCGGCCCGTCGCAGAGCACCCCCCAGCCGCGATCCCGGGGCAAGGCCGCCGGTCCCCCCGTCCGGGCCGTGACGGTCCACCACCGGCGTGGCGCCGCCGCGGTGGCTGATGTCGGCGGCCCCGACCCGGCCGGTGTGCCGGGACGACACCTGGCCGGCCGGCGGGACCGGAAGCCTCGCGGCACAGCCCTTGCCGCATCCGGCCGCGAATTCGGAGGGGCGCGGGTTGCGCGCGGGTGAACCGGACCTGCCCGAGTGCGGCGACCCGGCCGGGGCCGCCCCCGGCGATGCCCCGGGCGCGCCGGACCCCCGCGGTGCGCGTTCCGCGGGGGCGGGTGCGCATCGCCTCGGCGCCGCGGCGCGCCGACGCGGGCAGGACGGCGCCGCGACGGGCGATCATCGCCGCCGCCCCGGCGCTGACCGCATTGACCTCCGGGCGTCGGATGCCGCGCCTTGCTGCGCCCGCCGCAGCCGGGCCCGCGCCCCGGGATCGGCCTTAGCGGGCGCGATCAGGCCGAGGTGTCGGGGCGGTAGCGGCTGAGGCTTGCATAGTCCTTCGCCGGGCCGGTCGCGCGCCAGAGCACGTGCCACTCCGGCCAGCGGCGGAAGTCGTAGGTGACGCGGTAGAGATCGGGCGCGCAGTCGTGCCGCGCGGTCGCACGCGCGCCGAGGCGGAACGCATGGAACGCCCGCCCGTCCGCGAAGGTGACGACGATGCGGCCCGGTTCGGGCTCGCGCCAGAAGGTTGCGCGCAGCGCAACGAGGCCCGGGCCCGGGCCGGGGCGCAGGAGCCCCTGCTCCTCCTCCGACAGCCCCGCAATCCCGTCCTGACCGCCGGGGCGGAAGTCGGCCCGGCCGGCAAGGCGCAGCGTGCCGCCCGACCGGAAGTCGGCGATCCGGCGCGTCAGCCGCCATCGGCCCGCGAAGTCCGCCAGCCGTCGCGGCCCGTTCGTTCCGGGCGCCGTCGCCCCGCCCTCCACGCGGCCCCCCTCCCTGCCCCTCCGGAAGGCCCATACCCCGCCGGCAGCCTGCCGTCACGCCGGGACCGGGGGATTTTGACATTCGCCCGTCGCGCCCGTAAGCGGCGGTCAGAACCCGTCCCGCCGGAGTGACCCCGTGATCCCCCGCTATGCCCGCCCCGAGATGGTGGCCGTCTGGTCGCCGGAGACGCGCTTCCGCATCTGGTTCGAGATCGAGGCGCATGCCGGCGATGCCATGGCCGACCTCGGGCTGATCCCGCGGGAGAATGCCGAAGCCGTCTGGCGGGCGAAGGACGCCGCCTTCGACATCGCCCGGATCGAGGAGATCGAGCGCGAGACGCGCCACGATGTCATCGCCTTCCTCACGCACCTGGCCGAGATCGTCGGCCCCGAAGCGGCGCGCTTCGTCCATCAGGGCATGACCTCGTCGGACGTGCTCGACACCTGCCTTGCGGTGCAGCTCGTGCGCGCCGCCGATCTGCTGATCGCGGGGGTGGACCGGGTGCTGGCGGCGCTCAGGGCGCGCGCCTTCGAACACCGCCTGACGCCGCGGATCGGGCGCAGCCACGGCATCCATGCCGAGCCGGTCACGCTGGGCCTGACCTTCGCCCGCTTCCATGCCGAGTTCTCCCGTGCCCGCAGGCGGCTGCAGGCGGCGCGGGCCGAAGTGGCGACCGGCGCGGTCTCGGGCGCGGTCGGCACCTTCGCCAATGTCCCGCCGCAGGTCGAGGCCCATGTCTGCGCCCGGCTCGGACTGACGCCCGAGCCGATCTCGACGCAGATCATCCCGCGCGACCGCCATGCGATGTTCTTCGCCACGCTCGCCGTGGTCGCCGGATCGGTCGAGAACCTCGCCACCGAGATCCGGCACATGCAGCGCACCGAGGTTCTCGAGGCCGAGGAGCCCTTCGCGCCGGGCCAGAAGGGATCCTCGGCGATGCCCCACAAGCGCAACCCGGTGCTGTCGGAGAACCTGACGGGCCTTGCCCGCATGGTCCGCTCGATGGCGCTGCCCGCGCTCGAGAACCAGGCGCTCTGGCACGAGCGCGACATCAGCCATTCCAGCGTCGAGCGGATGATCGGCCCCGACGCGACGGTGACGCTCGACTTCGCGCTGCACCGGCTGGCGGGGCTGGTCGAGGGGCTGGTGGTGCATCCCGCGAACCTTGCCGCCAACCTCGACCGGCTGCGCGGGCTGATCCATTCGCAGCGGGTGCTGCTGGCGCTGACGCAGGCCGGGATCAGCCGGGAGGACGCCTATCGCCTGGTGCAGCGCAACGCCGCGAAGGTCTGGGACGAGGGCGCCGACTTCCGCGCCGCCCTCGCGGCCGACGCCGAGGTGGCGGGGGTGCTCGGGGCCGAGGGGATCGCTGCCTGCTTCGACCTCGCGCCGCATCTGGCGCATGTCGATACGATTTTCGCCCGCGTGTTCGGGGCCGCGGCCGGCGGCGGCTGAGCGGCGGGCCACCCGCGGCCGGATCGGCGGCGGCCTGCTCACGACCGCGCGAGGACGGCGCCGCGCGGGATGCTGCGCGCGCCGCGCGTGCTAGACTGACCGTGGCCATGCCAACAGGGAGCCCCCCGATGCGCGCCCGTCTGATCCTTGCCGCCGCCGCCCTGGCGACGCTGCCGCTTCCCGCGCTCGCCGTGATGTCCGACGACGACGCGCCGCCGAAACCCACCCCCACCTCGACGACCTGCGAGGACGGCAAGGTCTGGGACGAGGCCAGTCAGACCTGCGTCGATGCGAAGTCGGACCTCTTCGACGACGACACGCTCTACCGCGCCGCGCGCGAACTCGCCCATGCCGGGCGCTACGAGGCGGCGATCCTGGTGGCCTCGGCGATGGCCGACAGCAGCGGCGACCGGGCGCTGACCGTGCTCGGCTTCGCGCACCGCAAGGCCGGCCGGGTGGATCTGGGGATGGACCTCTACGCCCGGGCCCTCGCGCAGAACCCCGACAACCTGCTGGTGCGCGCCTATCGCGGCATGGCCTATGTCGAGATGGCCGAACTCGCGCTGGCCCGCGCCGAGCTGGCCGAG
Organism: uncultured Paracoccaceae bacterium; assembly: GCA_937944395.1. GTDB lineage: Bacteria > Pseudomonadota > Alphaproteobacteria > Rhodobacterales > Rhodobacteraceae > CALDYW01. Next base: position 8,774 of record CALDYW010000063.1, read on the forward strand.
ATCGAGGCGCGCGGCGGTGCCGGAACCTGGCCGGCGCTGGCGCTGGCACAGGCGATCCGCACCGGTGTCGGAATCGCCTACTGAACGGGCAGCGGTGTGCCCCGGAGCGGCGGAAAACCCCGCCGGCCGCGGCGCATCCGTGGCGCGGGCTTGCCCTGCGCCGCCGCGCCCTATCTGAGGGTCACAGATCAGTCGTGAGGTCCGCCATGAAGACGAAACTCGCCCTTGCCGCCTTCGTTCTCGCCGTTCTGCCGATGGTCGCCCATGCCGGCTGCCGGGGGGAGGTGCACAAGCCGATGAGCACCTCGGCCTGCGAGACCGGGCAGACCTGGGACGAAGCCACTCAAGCCTGCGTGCCCTCGGTCGCGAGCTGAAACGGCGCCGGGCCCAGCGCCGCGCCGGCGGCGTCAAGCGGCCGTTAACGCGCTTCGGCCAGTCTCCGCGCCGCAGGGGACGCGGAGGCAGCCATGCAGGATCTCGGAAGCACCGTACCGGCCAGACCGGTGCCTGCGTCGCTGGCGCGTCCGCTCAGCCGGCGGCAGAAGGCCGCCGTCATCGTCAGGCTTCTGCTCGACGGGGGGGCCGCACTTCCGCTTGATCGCCTGCCCGAGGAACACCAGGCCGACCTGACCCGCGCGATGGGCGAACTGCGCGCGATCGACCGCACCACCCTGCGCGCGGTCGTCGAGGAGTTCGTGAGCGAGCTCGAGGCCGTGGGCCTGACCTTCCCGGGGGGGCTCGAGGGGGCGCTCGGTGTGCTCGAAGGCCACATCAGCGCCGCCACCGCCAGCCGCCTCCGGCGGCAGGCCGGCCTCGCCGCCCGGTCCGACCCCTGGACCAAGCTCGCCGCGCTTGCGCCGGAGCGGCTCTGCGCGATGCTGCTGGCCGAGGGCCCCGAGGTCGGGGCCGTCCTGCTGTCGAAACTGCCGGTCGCGCTCGCTGCGAACCTGCTGGGGCAACTGCCGGGCGACCGTGCCCGCCGCCTCGCCCGCGCCTTTGCCGACACCGGCCGGATCGCACCCGAAACCGTCGCCCGCATCGGTCATGCCCTGCTCGCCGAGGTCGAGGCGGAACGACCCGCGGCCTTCGCCGCGGCGCCGGTGGACCGGGTGGGGGCGATCCTCAACTCCACGCCCGCCGCGCTGCGGGACGCGGTGCTGACCGGTCTGGAGACCGAGGATCCCGCCTTCGCCGCCGAGGTGCGTCGCAAGATCTTCACCTTCGCCGACATCGCGAAACGGCTCGAGCCGACCGATGTGCCGCGCGTCGTGCGCGAATGCGATCCGCAGGCGCTGGTCACCGCACTGGCCTACGGCCTGCCCGCCGGCGGCGACCTGGCGGCCTCGGCCGAACACCTGCTCGGCAACCTGTCGCAGCGCATGGCCGGACAGCTGCGCGACCAGGTGGCCGACCGCGGCACCGTCGCAGAGAAGGAAGGGGACGCGGCGCTGGCGGCCGTGGTCGCCGCCGTGCGGAGGCTCGAGGAGCGGGGCGAGCTGGTCCTGAAGCCACCGCCCGATGCCTAGGCGGCCGGGGCTGCGGGGCCGCCGCACCCCGCCCGGGCAGGGCGTTGCCCCGCGCCCCGCGGACGGGCCCGGTGGGCCGCGGTCCGGGCGCCGGGCCACCCACCCCGCCCGCGGCCGCCG
>CALDYW010000064.1 GCA_937944395.1 uncultured Paracoccaceae bacterium
CCGCGATGATCGTCGTTGCGAACGCGCCTCCCCACTCGGGGAAGGAGACCGCGACCTCTTTCGATAGGCCGAGGCCGATACCGGCCTGGGTCATCATGCCGAACCAGGTGTAGTTCCGAACCCGAGGCGGCGCACCCGCCATCGTCGCCCGTGCCAGCGCCTCGAGCACCGCCCGGTCGGCCTCGCGGGTGCGGCGCGAGAGGTTCAGGCCCGGAACGCCGGGCGTCAGGATCGCGTGGCGGGCCTTCAGCACCAGCCGTCGCGTCACCGGCACGGCCTTGCCGGGCTCGGCCCAGCCGGTCACCTGCACCGCCACGCCGCTGCCCGGGGCAATCCCGTGGGTTTCGCGCAGAAAGGCCCGCCCGCCCCCGGGCAGGCGCAGGAACAGACCGCCCAGCCCCTTCACCGGCCGGTCGGCGACGCCGCGGAAGACCGTTCCGGGCGCGGGAGGCGCCCCGGGCGGCGGCGACAGCAGCAGATCCTCGAGCTGCCCGTTCACGACCAGCGCCGCCGCCTCGCGGCCGCGCAGGGTTCCGAGCGCCACGACCCTCCCCCTCACGGCCGGATCCCTGCGGCCGACAGCAGCGCCGCGGTCTCGGCCAGCGGCAGGCCCACCACCGCCGAATGCGAGCCGCAGATCCAGGGAATGAAGGCCGCCGCCCGGCCCTGGATGCCGTAGCCGCCCGCCTTCCCCTGCCATTCGCCGCTGTCGATATAGGCCTCGATCTCGGATGCGGAGAGGCGCTTCATGCGCAGGGCGGTGGTGACCGTCCGCTCGCTCAGCCGGTCGCCGAGGCGCAGCACGACCGCGGTGATGACCCGGTGCCGCCGGCCCGACATCAGCCGCAGGAAGGCCGTCGCCTCGGCAGGGCCCGCAGGCTTGCCGAGGATCCGCCGGCCGAGGCAGACGGTCGTGTCGGCCGCCAGCACCGCCTCGTCCGCCGCAGCGGGCACCGCCCAGGCCTTGCCGCGCGCCATCCGCCGCACATAGCCAAGCGGCGCCTCGCCCCGCTCGGGCGTCTCGTCGATCTCGGCCGGCCGGATCGCGTCGGGCACGACCCCGATCGCCGCGAGCAGCTCGAGCCGCCGCGGCGAGGCCGAACCCAGGATCAGCCGCGGCCTACTTGAAACGGTAATTGATGCGCCCCTTGGTCAGGTCGTAGGGCGTCATCTCGACCTGAACCTTGTCGCCGGCAAGAACCCGGATCCGGTTCTTGCGCATCTTCCCTGCCGTATGCGCGATGATCTCGTGGCCGTTCTCGAGTTCGACCCTGAACGTCGCGTTGGGCAGGAGTTCCTTCACGACGCCGGGGAATTCGAGAATGTCTTCCTTGGCCATGGTCACTCCGCTGCACCGCATCCGCCCCGAGCCGGGCGGACGGCAGAGAAATGCGCCGGGCGGCGCCGGATTTCAAGGGAAATCGCGCAGGATCGCAGCACTATAGCCGCCGCATCCAGACCTGCAAGGGCTTCTCGGTTTCGGCCGCCTCGCCGAGGTCGCGCCAGGAGAACCGCGCGACGGCCCCGGGAAGAGGGGCATAGCCGCGACCGCGCCAGAAGGGTGCGAGGCTGCGCGCGCCCGCCGGCCGGGCGGGGTGGTCGTCGGGGCGGATCACCGCGCAGAAGGCGGCGTGGCTGCGCCCGAGCGCCCGGGCATGGGCCTCGCGCCGGTCGAAGAAGGCATGTCCCGCCCCCTGCCCGCGATACTCCGGCAGCAGCACCGATTCGGCGCAGTAGAAGATCGCGGCGAGGGGAAGCCCGGTCGCCGCCAGGGGAGCGGCGAAGGCCTCGGCATGGTCCTCCATCGGCGTGCCGGTCGCCGCCCCCACCAGCCGCGGCCCGTCGAAGGCGCCCACCAGCACCGCGCCGGGGCTGTTGCGGTAGGTCTCGAGATACCGCCGCTCGTAGTCGAGGTCGCCATCGTAGAGATAGGGCCAGTCGCGGAACACCGCGATGCGAAGCCGCGCCACATCCTCGAGCGCGGCATCGAGCGCCGCGCCGGTCAGGGTGCGGACGGAAAGGCCCATCCGGCGCCCCTCAGCCGCCGCGGCGCGGCCCACCGCCGCGCCGGGCGTCCTGCGCGCGCTGGCAGTCGATGCACAGTGCCACGCCGGGCAGGGCCCGCCGTCGCGCCTCGGGGATCGGTGCGTCGCACTCGGCGCAGTGCGTCCGCTCGCCGCCGCCGGACGGGCCGCCGCGGGCCCGCAGCCGGGCGAGCCCTTCGGCGACCATCGCCTCGATCCGGTCCGAAACCGCGCCGTCGCGCAGCCAGCCTCCGGCCATCTGCCCCCTCCGCCGCCGCCTGCCCGAACCTAACCCGGATCGCGTCAGGCGGAAACCTGCGCGATCCAGTCCTTCAGGTTGTAGTAGGTCGTCACCCGTGCGATCCGCCCGCCCGCGAGGGTGAAGAAGGCGCCGCCCGGCAGGCGGTAGGTCTGGCCGCGGGCCTCGGGCAGCCCGGCGTCCGTGGCCAGATAGGTGCCGTTCACGACGAACTCGGCCGCACCGCGCGTGCCGTCCTCCGAGACCAGGATGACGATGTCGGTCAGATGTTCGCGGTAGCAGCGGTTCATGTGGGCGAGGAACTCGGCGAAGAGCGCGCGGCCGCGGCGCAGCCCGCCCTCGTTGACATGGTGCGCGACATCCTCGGTAAGCTCGGCCAGCATCGCCTCGGCATCGCCACGGTTGAAGGCGTCGTAGTAGCGCGCGATGGTCGCGCGCGCGGTCTCGGCATCGGTCATCGCGGGTCTCCCTGTGGTCTGCCGGGCGCGCTCGGCGGCCCGAATCGCTGGATCATCCGGTCGCGGATCTGGTCGCGCGCCTGCCGGTAGGCGGCGAGCTTTGCCTCGCGCGTCTCGCCGATGCCCGTGGGGTCGAGGATCGGCCAGTATTCGACGTCGAGGTGGTAGAAGCGCGTGTATTCGAGCGCCTGGCGCTGACTCGCGGGCGAAAGCGCGACGACAAGGTCGAACTGGCCGAGGTCGTCGCCCCAGGCCTGCATCTCCTCGAAGCTGCGCGAGCGATGGCGGTCGAGCTCGATGCCCCATTCGCGGCAGACCGCCACGGCGAAGGCGTCGATCTCCATGTCGTTGCGCACGCCCGCCGACTGCACATAGGCGCGGTGGCCGTAGAAGCGCTTCATCAGACCCTCGGCCATCGGCGAGCGCACGGCATTGTGGTCGCAGCAGTAGAGGACCGAGGCGGGGAACCGCGGCAACCGCTCAGCCCCAGTGCAGGACGCAGATCAGGGTGAAGAGCCGCCGGGCGGTGTCGATATCGACCTCGGCCTTGCCCTCGAGCCGTTCGATCAGCACCCGCGCGCCCTCGTTATGGATGCCGCGGCGGGCCATGTCGATCGCCTCGATCTGGCTCGGGGGCAGGCGCTTGACCGCCTCGAAGTAGCTCTCGCAGATCTGGAAGTAGTCCTTCACCACCTGCCGGAAGGGGCCGAGCGACAGGTGGAACTCGCCCACCTTCTCGCCGTCCTCGGTGGCGATGTCGAACACCAGCCGCCCGGCCCGGATCGCCAGATGCACCCGGTAGGGTCCGGGCGGGATGGCCCGGCCGTCGCGCGGGGGGATGGCGAAGCGGTTCTCCTCGAGCAGGTCGAAGATCGCCACCCGCCGCTCCTGCTCGATCTCGGGCGTTGGCGGGGCAAGCCCGCTGTCGTCGATCTCGATGGCGCAGATGCGGGTCATGGATGCGGGCCTTCGATGGTCTGGCAAGATGTGGCACGGCGCCCTCCGGTGCGGCAAGCCGTGTCTCGCGCCGCCCCCGGGCGCCGCGCCGCCCCTAGCGGTTCTGCGCGAGGATCTCGGCGGTGGGGGCGATCCGGGCGCCGTAGATCGTGCGCAGATAGTCGAGCGCCGCGTCCTGATCGACCCCGGGGAAGACGCAGGTCGCATCCGACGCAACGGTGATGCCAAGGCCGCGGGTGAAGGCGCCATAGGCCGAATGGCGCACGCAGCAATGGGTGTGCTGGCCGGTCAGCACCACCTCGGTCACGCCGTAGCCGGCCAGCGTCTCGCCCAGCCCGGTTTCGTCGAAGGCGCCGTAGAAGCGCTTGGGCGAGACGATCTCGCGCGCCGCCCCCACCGGGGCCAGCGCGTCGATCACCTGCGCGCCGCGGGTGCCGGCCATGGC
>CALDYW010000065.1 GCA_937944395.1 uncultured Paracoccaceae bacterium
CGCCCTCCCCGTGCAGCCCGCCTGCGCGGACCGACCCCGAGCGGGGCGCCCGCTTGCGCCCGGCCAAGGAACGGGCGATGACGACGGGCCTTTCCCCCCGCGCACTACGGGAACCACCTGCCGATGACCGCCCCCGCCCGCCCGCTCTCGGCCGCGCTCTGGATGCTGGGGGCCATCGCCTCGTTCACGCTGATGGCGGTGGCGGGGCGCGTGGTGCAGACCGAGATGGACAGCTTCGAGCTGATGGCCTGGCGCTCGGCCATCGGCCTTGCGGTGGTCGCGGCGGTGCTGGCGGCACGGCGGCAGGGCCTTGCGCCGGTGCGCACCGCGGTGCCCTGGCTGCATGTCCGTCGCAACCTGTTCCACTTCGCCGGACAGAACCTGTGGTTCACCGCGCTGATGCTGATCCCGCTGTCCGAACTGGTGGCGCTCGAGTTCACCAACCCGGTCTGGGTGGCGCTGCTGGCGCCGCTGCTCCTGGGCGAGCGCTTCACCCCGCGCGGGGCGCTGGTGGCGGCGCTCGGCTTTGCGGGCGTGCTGATCGTCGCCCGCCCCGGCGTGGCGGCGGTGGGCGCGGGCCATGCGCTGGCGCTGGCCTCGGCGCTGGGCTTCGCGCTGACCACGATCTTCACGCGGCGCCTGATGGCGCATGACGGCGTGCTCTGCGTGCTGTTCTGGATGACGGCGAGCCAGACGGTGATGGGTGTCGTGCTCGGCGCGCCGGGCGGCCTGCCCCTGCCTTCGGCTTCCGTCCTGCCCTGGCTGGTGCTGGTCGGGCTGACCGGGCTCAGCGCGCATCTGTCGCTGACCGCGGCGCTCGCCCGCGCCCCGGCGACCCTGGTCGCACCGATGGAGTTCCTGCGGCTGCCGGTGATGGCGCTGGTGGGCGTCTGGCACTACGGCGAGCCGCTGAGCTGGGCGGTGCTGGCGGGGGGCGCGGTGATCCTGGCCGCCAACCTTCTGAACCTCTCGGGCCGGCGCCGGGCGGCCGCAGCGCCGCCGCCGGCGGGGCCCTGACGGCGCCGGCCGCCGCCTTCAGCCCGCCGCCTCAGCCCGCAGGCGCAGGCGCGCGCGCGGGCGCGGGGAAGGCGCGCACCGCCACCCCCGCCCCTTCCAGCGCTGCACGCAAGCCCCGCGCCAGCGCCCCTGCACCGGGCGTGTCGCCATGCAGGCAGAGGCTGTCGATCCGCGCCGCGATCGCGCCGCCCGCCGCCACCGGGATCTCCCCGCGCGTCACCATGCGCAGCGCCCGCGCTGCCACCGCCTCGGGGTCGTCGATCACCGCACCCGGCCGGTCCCGCCCGAGCAGCGTGCCGTCGGCGGCATAGGCGCGGTCGGCGAAGGCCTCGGCGGCGACCGCGGCGCCGAGGGCGCGGGCCGCGCGCTGCTGCGCCGTCCCGGCCATGGCAAGGATCACGAGGTCCGGATCGACCGCCAGCGCCGCGGCGAAGGCCGCACGCGCCAGCGCCTCGTCCTCGGCGGCCATGTTGGCCAGCGCCCCGTGCAGCTTCAGGTGGCGGACCCGCCCGCCCGCGAGTCGCGCCATCGCCTGCGCGGCGCCGAGCTGATAGGCGACCAGGTTCGCCACCTCGTCGGCGCGCATCGCGATCCGGCGCCGGCCGAAGCCCTGCAGGTCGGGAAAGCCGGGATGCGCGCCGATGCCGACGCCGCGGGCCACTGCCGCCCGCATCGTCGCGACCATCACCTGCGGATCGCCGGCATGGAAGCCGCAGGCGATGTTGGCCGAGGTCACGACCTCGAGAAGGCCGGCATCGGCGCCCAGGCGCCAGGGTCCGAAGCTCTCTCCCATGTCGGCGTTGAGATCGACCGTCCTCATCGCTCCTCCGTCGTGTCGCGCGCGTCCGCCACGCCGTCGATCAGCCGGTAGGCCAGCAGGTCGGGGATGTCGCGCGGGTCGCGGCGGACCGGCGCCGCCGCCTGCGCCAGCGCCCGGCGCCGCTCTGCCGGTGCCACCCGGGCCGCGCGCGCCTCGGCGAGTCCGATGAAGCGGAACCTCAGCACCGCGCCGGCACCCGCCTGCGCCACCCGCGGCAGGTCGTCGGGCACCACGGTCCCGAGGCGCGGGTACCCCCCTGTGGTCTGGCAGTCGGGCATGAGCACCAGCACCCTGCCCTCGCCGGTCACCTGCACGTCGCCGGGCACGACCGCGTCCGACAGCAGCCGGCGGTGCCGCTGCGCCAGGAACGGGGCGCCCTCGTGGACAAGCCGCGCCGCCATCCGGTCCGACCGCGGGTCGCGCGTGAAGGCCAGGGCTTCGAAGCGCCGGCGCTCGGCCTCGGGGAAGAGCGCGGTCTGCGCGCCCGCGACCAGCCGCACCGCGCCCCCCGCGAAGCGCTCGGCCGGCGGCAGGCCGAGGCCCGCGCGGCCGGGTGCCGGGTCGGCGCCCGCGGGCAGAAAGCCGCCCGCGCCCGGGGCATGGCCGATGCCGGCCCGGGCGGCGAAGGCGCGGGCGCCGAGCACGGGCGGCAGGTCGATCCCGCCGCCGAGGTGCAGATAACTCCACACCCCCGACCGCGGCGCCCCGATCTCCAGCACCTCGCCCGGTTCCAGCCGGTGCACCGCGTTCCAGGCGAGCGCGCGCCCCCCGGCCGCGGCTGCCGCCGGCGCCCCGGTAAGCGCCACGCGCAGGCCTGCGGTCGCCCGGAAGCGCCCCCCCGCCGGCATCTCGAGCGCGGCAAGTCCGGCCTCCTGCCCGAGCAGCACCGCGCCCTCGTCGAGCGCGACCGGATCGGCCGCGCCTCCCGGCTGCAGGCCGAAGGCCAGCAGGCCCGGCCGGCCGCGGTCCTGCAGGCTGGCGCCGGGGCCGAGCGCCAGGATCCCGAGGCCCGCCGTCATTCCGCCAGCGCCGCCGCGCGCGCCCCGCCGTCTTCGGGGTCGCGCCCGGCGATCCGTGCAAGCTCGGCGCTGCTGACCGGCACGAAGGCGATCTCGTCGCCGGGACGGAGCGGGAAGGGCTCGCGGCTCTCCGGCCGGAAGGCGCGGAAGGCGGTGCGGCCGACCCAGTGCCAGCCGGTGGGCGAGGCCACGCTGAACAGCACCGCCTGCCGCACCGCCACCGCGATCGCCCCGGCCGGCACCCCCGGCCTCAGCCGGTCGCGGCGCGGCAGGTCGAAGGCCGGCGGCAGGCACCCCAGGTAGGGCTGGCCCGGCGCGAACCCCAGCGTGAGCACGCGCAGCGGCCGGGCGGCGAGGACCGCGGCCGGGTCGCCCCCTGCCGCCCGGGCCACGTCCTCGAGGTCCGGGCCGTCGGCGCCGCCGAAGGCAGCCGGCACCCGCCACAGCCGCCGCCCCGGGGGCAGCGGCGCGGTGCGCCAGTCGCGCGCGGCCGCAAGCCCGGCCAGCGCCGCGGCCAGTGCCTCGGGATCGGCCCGTTCGGGATCGAACCGCACCACCACCGAGGCCAGCGTCGGCGCCGTCTCGGTGACGCCGGGCAGACGCGCCGCCTCGACCGCGGCGCGGAAGGCCAGCGCGGCGCGGTTCGCCGCCTCGTCGAACTCCTCCGCGAAGCGGATCAGCCAGGCGTCGAGCCCCAAGGGCTCGGGCTGGGGTGCCGCGGTCAGGGCGCGGTCTCCTCCACGATCACCAGATCGCGCACCGCCGCCGCCCGGGCGATCGCCAGAACCTCTTGATACTCTGGGCTTTCGTAGCAGGCCACCGCCGCCTCGAAGCTCGGGAAGCGCGCCACCACGTTGCGCGGCCGGTCGGTGCCTTCCATCTGCCGGTAGCGCCCGCCGCGGGCAAGGAAGGTGCCGCCGTGGGCGGGAATGATCGCGCTCGCCCGGGCGGCGTAGCGGCCGTAGGCCTCGGGGTCGGTCACCGTGACATGGGCGATCCAGAGCGCGCTCATGCTGCGGCCCCCTCGATCACCGCCTCGGCCGCGGCGATCGCGGCGGGCGCGTTCGCCGCCGATGCGCCGCCGGCCTGCGCGAGGTCGGCCCGGCCGCCGCCGCCGCGCCCGCCCAGCGCCTCGGCCGCCGCACGCACGATCTCGACCGCCGACAGCCGCGCCGTCAGGTCGTCGGTCACCCCGGCGGCGAGCGCGGCCCGTCCGCCGGCCTCGGCGATCAGCAGGATCGCGCCCGAGCCGATCCGGGCCTTGTGTTCGTCGATCAGGGGCGGCAGATCCTTGCCCGAGACGCCCTGCAGCACCTGCGCGAGGAAGGGCACGCCGGCCACCTGCCGCAACCCCTGCAGCGCACCGGCGCCTGCGCCCGCCGGTCCGGCCAGCGCCAGTTCGCGCCGCAGCTGCGCCACCTGCGCCTCGAGCGCGCGGCGTTCCTCGGCCAGCGCGCGCACGCGCTCGACCACCTCCGTCGCCGGTGCCCTCAGCACCGCGGCGACCTCGGCAAGCCGCCGCGATTCGGCTGCGGCATGGGCGCGCGCCGCCTCGCCGGTCAGCGCCTCGATGCGCCGCACACCGGCGGACGAGGCCGCCTCGGAGACGATGGCGAAGGCGCCGATCTCGCCGGTGCGCGCCACATGGGTGCCGCCGCAGAGCTCGATCGAATAGGTCGCTCCGTCGGCCCCCTTGCCCGAGCCCGGCAGCCGGCCCATCGAGACCACCCGCACCTCGTCGCCGTATTTCTCGCCGAACAGCGCCTGCGCGCCGAGCGCCCGCGCCTCGTCGGGCGTCATGACGCGGGTTTCCACCGGCGCGTCCTGGCGCACGAAGGCGTTGACCTCGGCCTCCACCCGGTCGATCTCGGCGGCCGTCAGGGCCTTGCCGTGGCTGAAGTCGAAGCGCAGCCGGTCGGGGGCGTTGAGCGAGCCCTTCTGCACCACATGCTCCCCGAGTGCCCGCCGCAACGCCTCGTTCAGAAGGTGCGTGGCCGAGTGGTTGGCGCGGATCGCCATGCGCCGGGCCTCGTCCACCCTGAGAACCGCGGACTCCCCGGGGCGGATCGTCCCCTCCTCGACCACCGCGAGATGCAGCGACAGCCCGGCCGCCTTGCGCACGTCGCGCACCGCCAGACGCGCGCCCTCGGTCAGGATGTGCCCCGCATCGCCGACCTGCCCGCCGGCCTCGGCGTAGAAGGGCGTCTGGTTGACGATCACGGTCACCTCGTCGCCCGCGCCGGCCGCCGCGACGGCCGCGCCTTCGGCCACGAGGGCGAGAACCTGCCCCTCGGCGCGCAGGGTCTCGTAGCCGAGGAACTCGGTCGGCCCGTGCGCCTCGGCCAGGTCGAACCAGATCGCCGCGTCGCGGGTCTCGCCCGAGCCCGCCCAGGCGGCCCGCGCCCGCGCCCGCTGCTCGGCCATCGCCGCCTCGAATCCGGCCACATCCACCGTGCGCCCCGTCTCGCGCAGGGCGTCCTGGGTCAGGTCCAGCGGAAAGCCGTAGGTGTCGTAGAGCCGGAACGCTGCCGCCCCCGGCAGGGGCGCGCCTTCGGGCAGCCGCGCCAGTTCGTCCTCGAGGTGGCGCAGGCCCCGCTCGAGCGTCTCGCGGAACCGCGTCTCCTCGAGCCGCAGGGTCTCGGCGATCAGCGCCTTCGCGCGCACGAGTTCGGGATAGGCCGGGCCCATCTGCGCGGTCAGCGCCGGAACCAGGCGGTGCATCATCGGGTCCGCCGTGCCAAGACGGTGCGCATGGCGCATCGCCCGCCGCATGATCCGCCTCAGCACATAGCCGCGCCCCTCGTTCGAGGGCATCACCCCGTCGGCGATCAGGAAGGCACAGGCGCGCAGATGGTCGGCGATCACCCGGTGGTGAATGCGGCCGCGGCCGTCGGGATCGACGCCCGAGACCTGGGCCGAGGCCTCGATCAGCGACCGCATCAGGTCGGTGTCGTAGTTGTCGTGCTTGCCCTGCAGCACCGCCCCGATCCGCTCGAGCCCCATCCCGGTATCGATCGACTGCATGTCGAGCACACGCAGGCTTCCGTCGGGCATCTGCTCGTTCTGCATGAACACGAGGTTCCAGATCTCGACGAAGCGGTCGCCGTCGGCCTCGGGCGATCCGGGCGGCCCGCCGGCCACATGCGGGCCGTGATCGTAGAAGATCTCGGTGCAGGGGCCGCAGGGGCCGGTCGGACCCATGCGCCAGAAGTTGTCGTCGGTCGGGATGCGGATGATCCGCTCGTCGGGAAGGCCGGCAACCTTCTTCCAGATCGCCGCCGCCTCGTCGTCGGTATGATAGACCGTGACGCTGAGCCGTTCGCGCGGCAGGCCGAAATCGCGCGTGAGGAGCTCCCAGGCGAAGGGAATCGCGGCCTCCTTGAAGTAGTCGCCGAACGAGAAGTTCCCCAGCATCTCGAAGAAGGTGTGATGGCGCGCGGTATAGCCGACGTTGTCGAGGTCGTTGTGCTTGCCGCCCGCGCGCACGCATTTCTGCGCCGTCGCCGCGCGGGTGTAGTCGCGCCGCTCGACCCCGGTGAACAGGTTCTTGAACTGCACCATGCCCGAGTTGGTGAACAGCAGCGTCGGGTCGTTGCGCGGCACGAGGGGCGAGCTGTCCACGACGGTGTGGCCGTTGCGGGCAAAGTAGTCGAGGAAGGTCGATCGGATCTCGTTCAGGCTGGGCATGGGCGCGGTCGGAGCCTCGGGGAACGGGGCCGCGCAGGGCTGCGCGGCGGTCTCTCGGGTCGGGGTTTACCGGGCGGGGAGGGTGCTGTCCATCGCTGCGCGGGGCCCGCCCGGCACGACCGCGCTGCCGCTTCCCCGCCCCCTTGCCGTGGCAGAGGCCGGCGCAACGCCGCGCCGGCCGATCGGGTTCTCCCCGCGCCGACCGGGGACCGGTCCTGCCCCGGTCCGCGCGCCGGCGCGATCCGCGCCGGGCCTCGCGGCCGGGTTACTCCATCAGACCCGCACCGTCGTCGGACGCCGAAGACGTGAAGTCGAGCCCGTGGCTCGCCCGGATCCGCTCTTCGATCGCCTGGGCGACCGCCGGGTTGGCCTTCAGGAAGGCCTTGGCGTTCTCGCGGCCCTGGCCGATCCGCTCGTCGCCGTAGGAATACCAGGCGCCGGACTTCTCGACCACGCCGGCCTTCACCCCGAGGTCCACGAGTTCGCCCGTCTTCGAGATGCCCTCGCCGTACATGATGTCGAACTCGACCTCCTTGAAGGGCGGTGCGACCTTGTTCTTCACCACCTTCACGCGGGTCTGGTTGCCGACCACCGTGTCGCGGTCCTTGATCGCGCCGATGCGGCGGATGTCGAGCCGGACGCTGGCGTAGAACTTCAGGGCATTTCCGCCCGTGGTGGTCTCCGGGCTGCCGAACATCACCCCGATCTTCATCCGGATCTGGTTGATGAAGATCACCATGCAGTTCGACCGGCTGATCGAGGCGGTCAGCTTGCGCATGGCCTGGCTCATCAGCCGCGCCTGGGCGCCCACCTGCGCATCGCCCATGTCGCCCTCGATCTCGCTCTTCGGCGTGAGCGCGGCAACCGAGTCGACGACCACCAGGCTGACCGCGCCCGAGCGCACCAGGGTGTCCACGATCTCGAGGGCCTGCTCGCCGGTATCGGGCTGGCTGATCAGGAGTTCGTCGAGATTGACACCGAGCTTGCGCGCGTATTGCGGGTCGAGCGCGTGCTCGGCATCGACGAAGGCGCAGACCCCGCCCTTCCGCTGTTCCTCGGCCACCACATGCAGGGTCAGCGTGGTCTTGCCCGAGCTCTCGGGCCCGTAGATCTCGATCACCCTGCCCTTCGGCAGGCCGCCGATCCCGAGGGCGATGTCGAGCCCGAGCGAGCCGGTCGAGGTCGCCTCGATGTCCATGACCGGGTTGTTCGTGCCGAGCCGCATGATCGAGCCCTTGCCGAACTGCCGCTCGATCTGCTGCAGCGCGCTCTCGAGCGCGCGCTGCCGGTCTCCCGGACGCCTGTCGTTCATCTCAAGGACCGTCCCCGTCGCCATCGCCTGCGCTCCCTCTCCCTTACCCGCTTCGCCGGCGGGCGTCCATCGCCGCCCGTGTTCCCTGCCTGTTCCCGCGTTATCGGACCAAACAGGGAACATTTCAATCGAATTCTTCCGATCCTTGCCAGCGCCGGGTTAAGGAGTAGTTTATGGCAGCTGCGCTTGCGGGCAGATGCAGGAGGATGGGGCGGGAGATCGTTGCGCATCATGCTCATCTTCTGGCGCCAGCGCCTCGTCGTCCTTGCTACGCCCAAGACCGGATCGACCTCGCTCGAGGCGGCGCTCGAATCGCTGGCCGATGTCGCCGTGCTGCGGCCGCGCGCGCTGAAGCATACCTCTGCCGCAGCCTGCCGGGCGCATGTGATCCCCTACCTCGAGGCCGCCGCCGGTGCGCCCTTCGAGAGCGTCGCGCTGATGCGCGAACCGGTGGACTGGCTGGGAAGCTGGTACCGGGCCGAGCTGCGCGAGGCGCAGGAAGCCGGCTGGCCGGAAGATCCCGCGAGCACGGAAGCCCTTGCGGATTTCGAGGCCTTCGTGGCGGCCCATCTCGGACCCGCTCCGCCCGCGGTCGCCGACGTCGGGTCGCAGGCGGCCTTCCTCGGCGATGGTCTGGGCGGGTGCGGGGTGGACCGGCTGTTCCGCTACGACCGGTTCGAGGCCTTCACGGCCTTCCTCGAGGAGCGGCTGGATTGCGACCTGGTGCTGCCGCGGCTCAACGCCTCGCCGGCGGGCGACACCGCACTGCCGGACGCCCTCGCGGCCCGGCTCGCCGCTGCCCGCGCCGCCGACTTCCGTCTCTACGCAAGCCTGGGCTGACCGAAGGGCTGCGACCGCCGCGCACCGCCTCGGCGGCGAGCGGAGAACCACCCGGAGGCCGGCCCGAACCCGGCGCCCGCGCGGCGGCGCGAGGCCGGCCAGAGGCCGCCCGGTCCCGGCCGGTCGCGGGCTGTCCGGTCCCGGGCGGGACATCGCCCGGCCCCGCCCGGACAGACCGCCGTGCGGCGCCATCCCTGCAGGCCACCGCGCGGCGGCCTCCGCAGGGGCCAACGGCAGGTGCCGAGCTTGCGGCACCGCGGGCGGGACTCGGGCGCGATGCGGGCGGGACGCGAGCGGGATGCGGGCGGGAGAGATGCGGGCGGGAGAAAGGAAACAGCAACATTCCGGCCCCGCCGCGGCGGGATGCGGGCCCGGATCACCGGCTGCGCGCGGCGGGGGCAGGCACCCGGCCTCTCCGCTGCCGCCCGGTCAGTGGATCTGCGTCTGCACCATCGACGTCAGTTCCGACAGCGAGAACGGCTTTGCCAGGAACACGGCGTTCGGAATGCGCGGGTAATCCTCGCCGAGTGTCTCCTCGGCATAGCCGGAAACGAAAACCACCTTGACCGAGGGCCGCTTCTCGAGCGCCTTGCGCACCCAGCTCGGCCCGTCCATCCCCGGCATCACCACATCGGTCACGAAGACGTCCACCTTCAGCGACGGATCCTCGAGCGTGTCGAGCGCCTCCTCCGCGTCGGCCGCCTCGATCACGGTGTAGCCGCGCATCCTGAGCGCGCGCGACGCGAAGGCGCGCACCGGGGCCTCGTCCTCGACCAGCAGGACCACGCCCTCCCTGCCCCTTTGCGGCGGCAGCGCCGGCGGCGCCGCCGGCTCTGCCCCGGCGGATGCCCGATCTGGCCCCGCCGGCGCAACGGCCGCGGGACCGGCCGCCTGCGACGGCCGCGCGGCATCCTCTGCGGGTGACGGCCTCCACAAGTCGGACAGCGAGGCCGAAACCGGCGTGTCGCGCTCGGTCACGGGCGCCGGCGGAGGGTCCATCCGGCCGCCGGCCTCGCCATCCTCGGCGCCATCCTCGGCCGCGGGCGGGTGATCGGGGTGGACCGGCGCGGCCGCCGCCGCCTCCGTGCCTCGCGCCGGGCCAGCCTCCGCCGACACCCCCGGCCCGGCCGTCCGCGGAGGCGCTTCCGCAACGGGCGCCGCCTGCAGCGCGGCCACCGCCCCCTCCCCGGCCGTCGCGGCCGGCCGCCTCGATGCCTGCTGCGCCGGGGCCCGCCGCGCCCTGCCCGCCTCGGCCGCCGCAGCCGCCGGCGCCACCAGATCGACCCGCCCGGCCGCGGCGATGCCGCCCAGCGCCGCGTCGCCGATCACCCGGTCGAGCAGCGCCCCGACCTCGGTCGGGCGCGTCGCCGCCTCGCGTCCCTCTTCGGCCTCGGCGGCGGGGAAGTAGAGCGTGAACACCGAGCCCATCCCGACCAGGCTGTCCACGAAGATGAACCCGCCGCACTGCTTGACGATGCCGTAGGCGGTGGAGAGGCCGAGCCCGGTGCCCTCGCCCACCCGCTTGGTGGTGTAGAAGGGCTCGAAGATCTTCTGCAGCCGGTCGGGCGGGATGCCGACCCCGTGATCCTCGACCTTGACCACGACATATCTGCCCGCCGGCACCACCGCGCGGTCGCGGTGGAGATCCTCGGCCAGGGTGCGCAACTGGGTCTCGACCAGAACCTCGCCGCCCTCGGGCATCGCGTCGCGGGCATTGACGACGAGGTTCATGATCACCTGCTCGATCTGGCGCCGGTCCCCGCGGATCGGCGACAGCACGGCGTCGTGGCGCAGCCGCAGCGTCACCTTCTCGCCGACCAGCCGGTTCAAGAGATGCGTGAGGTCCGACAGCGTGTCGCGCAGGTCGAAGACCTCGGGCTGCATGGTCTGCTTGCGCGAGAAGGCCAGCAGCTGGCTGACCAGCGCCGCCGCACGGTTGGCGTTCTGGTGGATCTGCACGAGGTCGCCGTAGTCGGGGTCGCCCTGGTCGTGGCGCAGCAGCAGAAGGTCGCAATGGCCCGAGATCGCGGTCAGGATGTTGTTGAAGTCATGCGCCACGCCACCCGCGAGCTGGCCGATGGCCTGCATCTTCTGGCTCTGCACCACCTGCGCCTCGAGCGTCTTGAGCTCGGTCACGTCGTTGAGAACCGCGATCAGTCGCACCTCGCCGTCGCCGCTGCCGCGGCCGAGGGTCACCTGAACATAGGTCTGCGGATCGCCCTCGCGCACCCGCAGCACCTCGGAGCGGCCGAGGCCCCTGCCCTGCGCCGCCTCGGCAAGCCAGTCGCGCATCGGCCGGCCCAGCCCCTCGAGCCGGTCGGCGAGCATCAGTCCGGCGGGAAGCGCCGCCTCGCCCTGCCCGATCAGGCTGCGCGCAAGCCGGTTCGCGGCGAGGATCCTTCCCTCGGCCGTGAGTTCGAGCAGCGCGACCGGCAGATCCTCGAACTCCGCACGTGCTGCGCCGGAACCGGGGCGGGCACCCGGTTCGGCGGGAAGGAAATAGAGCTCGCTGCGCCCGCCCGGCCCCGGAACCTCGGCGACGCGGGTGCGCAGCGGTCCCGCCTCGGCCGCGATCTCGTGCACGTCGCCGGGCCGGAGCGGCAGGTCGGTGATCACCCGGTCGAGGTGCTTGACGCGCCCGCCGAGCACCCGGCGCAACGCCTCGTTCATGAACAGGATCGCGCCCGAGGACGTGGCGGTCAGCATCGGCAGGCTGAGCGACTCGGCGCCGCGCGCAGGGCTGCGCGCCTCGGCCACCTCGTCGAAGCGCCACAGGAACCCCTCGCCCGAGAGGTCGACGACGGTCAGCCGGACATGGCCCTTGCGGGTGACCACGTCCTCCCGCGCGCCGCCGAGCGCCGCGGCCTTCTCCTGCAGGCGGAACAGCACACCCGACGGGTTGGCGAAGAGGTCGCCGAGCGCGCGGGCCAGGGTCGTGCCCTCGGCCGAGCGGAACCGCTTGCGCCCGGCCGCGTTGAGGTAGCGCACCTCCCCTTCGGAGTTGGTGACCAGACAGGGCGTCGGGTCATGGTCGGACAGCGCGGCGACCTCGCGCACCGCGGCGCGCGCGGCCATCAGCCGGCGCAGCGCCACAGCCTGGCCGAGCCCGGCGAGCGTGGCCAGGGCCGCCCCCGAGCCGAAGGCGACCAGCCCCAGATGCTGCGGCAGGAGGAAGGTTCCGACGGTCAGCAGCGCGACCGCGGCGGCGACCAGCCGGATCCCGTTGCCGGCGAGCACCGCCGAGACGCGCCCGAGCGGATCCTGCATCTCGACGGACTGCGCCACGGCACCCCCCGTTCCCGATTCCTGACCGCTCCGTTCTCCGGCGGAATGTCTTAACCGCCACTTAAGCGCGTCGAATCTCTCTCCCCAAAGTTGCAGAGTGAGCCGATTCGCTATCGCGTCAAGTGCGCCGAGTAGAAACCGTCGCCGCCGTCAAGCGGTGTGAGGCGCTGCGTGGCCGCAACGCGCCAGCCGCGGTGGCGCGCGAGGAAGGCGGCGACCTGGTCGCCGTTCTCGGCCTCGAGGAGCGAGCAGGTGACATAGGCCAGCGTCCCCCCCGGCGCGACCAGGCCCGCAGCCCGGTCGAGAATCGCCGCCTGCACGCGCCGCAGCTCGGCGAGGCGCTCCGCGGTCAGCCGCCATTTCGCCTCGGGTGCGCGGCGCCAGGCGCCCGACCCCGAGCAGGGCACGTCGCAGAGCACGAGGTCGTGCGGCGCGCCGTCTTCGGGGCGGTCGGTCAGCCGCACGCCGACCCCTGCCCGGGCGGCGCGGGCGGGAAGGTCGGCCATCCGCCGCGGGTCGGCGTCGTGGGCGGTGAACCGGGCATCCACCCGCGCGGCGAGCGCCAGCGTCTTGCCGCCGCCGCCGGCGCAGAGGTCGAGCACGCGCCCGCCCGCCGGAACCGGCAGCGCCGCGGCCACCGCCTGGCTCGCGGCATCCTGCAGTTCCACACGGCCCGCGCGATAGGCCGCCGACCGCGCCACCCGCCGCGCGCCGTCGGTGACCTCGAGGGCGGTGTCGGCCAGCGGGTGCGGGCGCGTGGAAATCCCCTCCGCGGCCAGTTCGGCCGCCGCCGCGTCGCGCGTGGTGGCGCGCAGGTTGACGCGCAGGTGCACCGGCGCGCGCAGGCGCAGGGCGCCGAGCACCGCCGCGAAATCCGGCCCGAGTGTGCGCCGCAGTTCGGGTTCCAGCCAGTCCGGGCAGTCGAGCGCGTCGAGCCCCGTCGGCGCGGGCGGCGGGGCCGCCTCGGCGGGCGTCAGGGGCGGCGGGCCGTGCGGACCGCCGGCGAAGACCGCCGAAGGCTCCAGCCCGCGGGCCCGCAGCCCGCCCAGAACCAGCGCGCGCCCGTCGCTCCCCCCGCCCAGCACGCCGTGACTGCGACGGCAGCGCAGCGCGTCGAACACGAGGTCGCGCACCGCCGCGCGGTCCTGCGCTCCGGCATAGCGTGCGCCCCGCCCCCAGGAGGTCAGCGCGCGCTCGGCCGGTTCGCCGGCCAGGATGCGGTCGAGCAGGCCGATCGCGGCGGCGGCACGGGCGGAGGGGGTCATGCCCGGAATGCTGCGCCGGCCGCTGCGGCGGCGCAAGGGGCGCGCGGCCGGTCGAGCGCGCGGCAGCCGCAGCGCCGTAGCGTCGCGGCGCCGCAGCGTCGCGGCGCCGAAACCGGGAGGAACCGGCGCGAACCCGGCGGGACGCTCTGCGCTCCGGGCCGGGCGGCGGGCCGCCCCGGCCGGATCCGGGCCCGGCCGCCCGCGGCGCGCCGGGGTCAGGGATCCGCGCGGCCGCGGCCGTCGCCG
>CALDYW010000066.1 GCA_937944395.1 uncultured Paracoccaceae bacterium
GCAGCGGTCATCGTTTGCGGCGGGATCGGGGGCAGGCGGTCGCGCTCCGGCAGGGGTGCGGGAGGGGAAGGCGCGGCCGGAGCGGTCGCCGTCCGGCCGCGCCCGGGCTCAGTTCAGGTCGGCCGCGCGGGCGGCATCGACCGCGGCCTGGGCCTCGGCGACCGCCGCCTCGAAGGCCGCCAGCACCTCGGGGCCGCGGGCGACGTTCGCGCGGAACCAGTCGTAGACCGGCGCCACGGCGGCCTGGAAGGCGGCCTTCTCCTCGGGGGTGGGCACGTAGATGTCGCCGCCCGCCGCCACGAAGTCGGCATAGGCCTGGATCGACTTGCGCTTGGGGCTGGCGAAGGTGGCCTGCTGAAGCTCGGCGAAGCCGTCCACGACGATGCGGCGCAGGTCGTCGGGCAGCGCGCGGAACCGCTCCTCGCCCATCCACCAGAAGGCGCCGACGTAGCTGTGGCCGTCGAGCGTGATGAACTTCAGACCCGCCTCGGGGAACTTCATGTTCATGATGTCGGTGATGCCGTTCGCCGTGCCCTCGACCACGCCGGTCTGCAGCGAGGTGAAGAGCTCGGGCCAGGGGATCGGCGTCGGCGCGGCCCCCAGCGTCGAGACCAGCTGCTGCGGCAGGTCGGCCGGCACGGTGCGCAGCTTGAGCCCGGCAAGGTCGGCCGGCGTCCGCACCCGCCGCTGGGTGTTGGCGAAGTTGCGCCAGCCGCCGGTGTTGCCGATGGTCATCAGCCGGATCAGTCCGCCCGAATCCTCGAGCGCCATCTGCCGCAGCATGCGCACGAAGTCGCCGGTCAGCACCGCCTCGGCAACCCGGTCGTCCGACATCAGGTAGGGCAGGTCGAGCACCTGGATGTAGGGAAACAGCCCGGCCGCCCCGCCCGAGGTGGAGATGAACACGTCGATCGAGCCGTCGGCCACGCCCTGCAGGCATTCCTCGCCGGTGGCGCAGAGCTGGGTGCCGATGAACAGTTCGACCGCGATCCGCCCGTTCGAGGCATTCTCGACGTAGTTCTTGAACACGATCAGGCCGTCGTAGTCCTCGTCCTCGGTGTTCGAGGTGGCGGTGGCGCGCAGCGTGATTTCCTGCGCCGCCGCCACGGTGGCGGCGCCGGCCAGCAGCGCGGCGGCCACCAGCGCGGTGAGCGATGTCTTGGGCATGGGTCGGATCCTCCCTTTCGGTGCCGTGTGTCCTTGGGTCAGTTGATGAAGCCCGCGAGCCGGGGAATCGTCAGGCAGAGGGCGGGGAAATAGGTGATCAGGAAGATGACGGTAACGTGGACGACGAGCATCGGAAGGATGCCGCGCACGACCTCCTCGACCTTCAGCCCCGAGACCGCGGCGGTGACGAAGAGCACCAGCCCCATCGGCGGCGTCGCCAGGCCCACGGTCAGGTTCACCGCCATGATGATGGCGAAGTGCACCGGGTGCACGCCCATCTCGACGAAGATCGGCCCGAGGATCGGCCCGAGGATGATGATCGCCGGGCCGGCGTCGAGGAACATGCCCACGATGAAGAGAAGGATGTTGATCAGGAACAGCAGGATCAGCGGGTCGTCGGAGAGCGACAGGATCAGGCCGGCCAGCAGCTCGGGCGTGTGGGCGAGCGAGGCGACCGTCTTGAACGCCATCGCGGCGCCGACGAGCAGGAGCACCACCGCCGAGGTCAGGCCGGCGCGGATCAGGATGCCGGGGATGTCGCCCGGGCCGAGCGAGCGCATCACGAAGAGGCCGATCACGATCGCATAGCCGACGGCCACGGCCGCCGCTTCGGTCGGGGTGAAGACCCCGCCGAGGATGCCGCCGAGGATGATGACCGGTGTCATCAGCGGGAAGAAGGCCTTGAGGCTTGCCTGCCCGCGCTGGCCCCAGGTCGCCCGCGCCGAAGCCGCCGGCAGGTTGTGGCGCCCCGCCGTCAGCCCGATCAGCAGCATCAGCCCGAGGCCGACCATCACCCCGGGCACGACCCCGGCGAGGAACAGCGCGGCGACCGATTCGCCCATGACGTAGGCATAGATGATCATGATCCCCGAGGGCGGGATGATCGGGCCGATCACGCTGGAGGCGGCGGTGATCGCGGCGGCGAAGCGGCGGGTGTAGCCCTGCCTTTCCATCGCCGGGATCAGCATCGAGCCGAGCGCCGAGACATCCGCCACCGCCGAGCCCGAGAGCCCGGCAAACAGCATCGAGGACATCACGTTGACATGCGCCAGCCCGCCGCGCAGGTGCCCGATCAGCGCCTGGCTGAACTCGACGATCCTGAGCGTGATCCCGCCGCGGTTCATCAGCTCGCCGGCCAGCATGAAGAACGGGATCGCCATCAGCGGGAAGCTGTCCATGCCGTTGTAGACGTTGCGGTAGAGCAGCGCGATGTCGCGCTCCTGGCCGTTCAGCCAGAGCAGGATGCCGGGGGCGAAGACGAGGCCGAAGAAGACCGGCAGACCGAGCAGCAGCAGCGCGAGGAACAGCGGCAGGAACAGGCTCAGCATCTCATTCGGCTCCGGCCGGGGTCTCGGCGTCGCGGATCGCGGGCAGCCGCAGCGCGCCGCCGAGGAAGCTGACCAGCGCGCGCAGCAGCAGCTCGGCATTGACGAGGATCATGAGTGTCACGCCGACATGGACCGACAGCATCATCCAGGCCCGCGGCACCTTGGCCCATTCCAGCGGGACCAGCGCTGTCGGGTACCACAGCGAGGCGGTGGTGAAGCGGCCGCCGAGGCCCGTGATCTCGGCCCAGCCGATCCGGAAGGCGACGACCAGCACGACGAGCGACAGTCCGAGCAGGACGATCCGCAGCGCCGCCGCCACCCGCGCCGGCATCAGCTTCTGCACCATGTCGATCGCCACGAAGCCGCCGCGGCGGAAGGCGGTCGGGGCCATGAGCCCGGTGCTCCAGAGCATGAGGAACCGTGCCGCCTCCTCCGACCAGGGCAGGGCGACCCCGATCACGTAGCGGAACCAGACCTGTGCCAGGATCGCCGCGACCATCAGCGCCATCGCGGCCGCGCCGAGCCAGAGGCCGAGCGTGAGCGCGGCATGGTTGATCCAACCGAGCGCGCGCACCGCACCCACCAGCACGCCCATCGGCGGCTCCTCCCCTCGATCGGCCGGCCGGGTATTCCCGGTCGCGGCAGTCCCCGTCCGGGCGCTCAGACCCCGGGCACGAAGCGTCCGTAGGCGCCCTGCGAGAACACGAGCGGCGTGCCCTCGCGGATGTCGAAGGCCAGCACCGCGCCGACGACGATGGCATGGTCGCCGCCCTCGTGGACCGCGCTCGTGCGGCAGGCGAAGCGGGCCAGGCAGCCGGGCAGCAGCGGCGCGCCGCCCGGCCCGGGCTCGGCCGCCAGTCCCGAGAAGTCGCGGCCGTCGCGCGAGAAGCGCGCGCCGAGATCGAACTGCTCGGCCGCAAGCACATGCACCGCGAAGTGCGAGGCCCCGGCAAAGGCAGCGAACCGCTTGGAGAACTTCCCCGGCGACCAGAGCACCAGCGGCGGGTCGAGCGAGAGGCTCGCGAAGCTGTTGGCCGTGATCCCCAGGGGCCCCTCGGGGGTCGCCGTGGTGATCACCGTCACCCCGGTGGCGAAGCGGCCGAAGGCATCGCGCAGCGCGCGGCTCTGGTCGGGGCCGGGACTCTGGCTCTGCATCTTCGGCCCCTGCAGGAACGCGCCGTCCATCTCAGGGCACCTCGCGGCCGAGGGCAAGGCTGTAAAGCTCGAACCAGGTCTCGCGGTCCATCCGGATGCGCAGGGCGTCGCCCAGACGGGCGATGCGGGCGGGATCGTTGGTGCCCATGACCGGCAGGATCCGTGCGGGATGGTGCAGCAGCCAGGCCACGGCCACCGCCGCGGCATCGGCGCCGTGGCCGGCCCCGATCCGGTCGAGCGCGGCGCGCAGGCCCTCGGGCGCCTCGGCGAAGAGCGACCCGCCCGCCAGCGGCGACCAGGCCATGGGCGGAACGCCGTGACGCTGCAGGAAGGCCAGGTCGCCGTTGGTGAAGGGCTGATGCGCGATCAGGCTGATCTCGATCTGGTTGGTCGCCAGCGGCGTTGTCATCGCCGACTGCAGCAGCTCCCAGTCCCAGGGGCGGAAGTTCGACACGCCCACCGCCCGCACCTTGCCCGATGCGACCAGCCCGTCCAGCGCGGCGCCGGTCTCGCGATGGTCCATCAGCGGGTCGGGGCGGTGGATCAGCAGCAGGTCGATGCGGTCGGTGGCCAGGGCGCGCAGCGAATGGTCCACCGAGGCGCGGATATGCGCAGCCGAGGTGTCGTAATGCTTCACCCGGGCATGGGCGTAGCGGCCGACCGGGGCGACGATGTCGCATTTGGTGACGATCTCGATCCGGTCGCGCAGCCCGGGGGCCTGCCGGAGCGCGGCGCCGAGCAGTCCCTCGGCGGTGTAGCCGCCGTAGATGTCGGCCTGGTCGATGGTGGTGATCCCCTGCGCAAGGCAGGCCTCGACCTTGGCCTGGACGCGCGCGGGCGAGGTATCGGGGTCGTCGCCGAGCCGCCACATGCCATAGACCAGGCGGCTGAAGCTCAGCCCGGGCGCGATCGCGACGCGGTCCATCGCCGGGGCCCTCAGCGCCGCTCACCGGCGCCGAGCGGCGTGGCCGGGGTGGTGGCCGGCACCCGGCCGTATTCGTGCGGCAGCGAGCAGGTCCGCAGGTTCGGCAGCACCTTGCTGCCGAAGTGGCGCGCCTCGTCGAGGTGCGGATAGCCCGAGAAGATGAAGGCGCGGATTCCCATGCGGCGATACTCCTCGATCTCGGACATGACCTGATCGACCGATCCGACAAGGGCCGCGCCGCAGCCCGAGCGCGCGCGCCCGATCCCGGTCCACAGATGCGGCTCGACATAGCCGAAGCGGTCGGCGCGTTCGCGGATCCGCGCCTGATGCGCGACGCCGAGCGAGCCGGCGTCGTGGGCGCGTTCGCGGATCATCCGGCCGTGGTCGTCGTCGAGCCGCGAGACGAGCTCCTCGGCATAGTCTTTCGCCTCGGCCTCGGTGTCGCGCACGATCATGTGGACGCGCAGGCCGTAGTCGAGCACCCGGCCCCGCTCGGCCGCAAGCGTGGCGACGGCCCTCATGCGGCCGGCGATCGCCTCCTTCGGCTCGGGCCACATCAGATAGACGTCGCAGTGCTCGGCGCAGAGCGCCAGCGCCTCGGGCGAATAGCCGCCGAAGTAGAGCAGCGGCCCGCCGTTCTGCTGGTAGGGCTTGGCGGGATCGGCAGGCACGCGCGCGAGGTCGTAGAAGCGGCCGCGGTATTCCACCTCGTCGCGCTCCCAGCAGGCGCGCAGGATCTCGACCACCTCGCGCGAGCGCTGGTAGCGTTCGGCGGATGGGGCGCTCTCGCCGGGGAAGTCCGAGGAGATGACGTTGAGCGTGAGCCGACCCTTCAGCATGTGGTCGAGCGTGGCCACCGTGCGCGCCAGCATCAGCGGATGCAGCTCGCCGCAGCGGATCGCGGCCAGAAGGTTGATGCGGCTGGTGATCGGGGCGCAGGCGGCGACGAAGGTCAGCGTGTCCTGCCCGACCTGGTAGGACGAGGGGCAGAGGATGTTGCGGAAACCCAGTTCCTCGGCGGTGGTGACGATGGCCGAGCAGTGCTCCCACGACGAGCGCAGCGATCCGTCGGGGACGCCCAGCCAGCGGTAGTCGTCCGAGCAGAGCGCGGCGAACCAGCTGACTTCGGCGGCGTCCAGATCGGCCGAGCGGACCGGCACGACGGTCATGATTCCCTCCCGGCTCTGCTCCGTCGGGGGTTGCGTAGCATCTGCCATGATGTAGATCAATAGTGCATCAATTTTCCGTCCCGAGTCGCCTTGACCGCACCGAACGCGCTTCCGCTCTATGTTCAGGTCAGCGAGATGCTGATCCGCGAGGTTCTGGCCGGCCGGCTGCTCGACGGCGAGCGGCTGCCGCCCGAGCGCGAGATGGCGGCCGATCTCGGCATCGCCGTGGGAACGCTGCGCAAGGCGCTGGCCGCGCTTGCCGCCAAGGGCCTGCTCGAGCGCGTGCACGGTTCGGGCAACTATGTGCGTCACCGGCCGGGGCAGGGGGTGGACAGCCTCTACTCGCTGTTCCGGCTCGAGCTGCGCGCGGGCGGCGCGGGGCTTCCCACGGCCGAGGTGCTGTCGGTCGCGCGGCTGCCGAAACCGGCCGAGGCGCCCGGCTTCGGTCCCTCGGCCGAGGCCTGGCGGATCCGGCGGCTGCGGCGGCTGTCCGGCACGCCGGCGGCGGCCGAGGAGATCTGGCTCGACGCCGCCCGCGCGTCGCGGCTGACCCCCGGGGAGCTGAGCGAATCGCTCTACCACCACTACCGGTCGCGGCTGGGCTTCTGGGTGGCCCGCGCCGAGGACCGCGTGGGCGTTGGCGCTCTGCCGGACTGGGCGCCGCCGGCGCTCGACCTGGCGCCCGGCGCCCCCTGCGGCCTGGTCGAGCGGCTGGCCTGGGCGCAGGACGGCAGCCCCTGCGAATGGTCACAGACCTGGTTCGATCCGGTGCGGGCGGTCTACGTCCAGCGCCACCGCTGAGGAAGGAGACAGACGTGACCAAGCTGCGCTACGGCGTGATCGGCTGCGGCATGATGGGGCAGGAGCACCTGCGCAACATCGCGCTTCTGGGCGATGCCGAGGTCGCCGCGATCCACGAGCCCGACCCCGGCATGGCCGCCGAGGCCGCCCGGCTCGCGCCCGGGGCGCGGTGCCTCGGCTCGCCCGCCGCGGTGATCGCGGCCGACATCGACTGCCTGCTGATCGCCAGCCCGAACCATCGCCACCTCGAACAGCTCGAAATGGTGGCGGCGTCAGGACGCAAGCTGCCGGTGCTGGTCGAGAAGCCGCTGTTCACCGACCCCGCACATCGCGACCGGCTGGCCGCCTTCGCCGCAGGCTATGGCGCGCCGGTCTGGGTGGCGATGGAATACCGCTACATGCCGGCGGTGGCGCGGTTCCTCGCCGAGGCGGACCGGGCCACCGGCGGGATCCGCATGCTCACGATCCGCGAGCACCGCTTTCCCTTCCTGACCAAGGTCGGCGACTGGAACCGCTTCAACCGCAACACCGGCGGCACCCTCGTCGAGAAGTGCTGCCATTTCTTCGACCTGATGCGGCTCTTGCTCGGGCGCGATCCGGTGCGGGTGATGGCCTCGGCCGGGCAGGCGGTGAACCACCGCGGCGAGAGCTACGGCGGCGAGCGGCCCGACATCTGGGACCACGGCTATGTCATCGTCGAATTCGACGGCGGCGTGCGGGCGATGCTGGAGCTCTGCATGTTTGCGGAAGGCAGCCGTTACCAGGAGGAGCTCTGCGCCCTCGGCGCCGCCGGCAAGATCGAGGCCCTCGTGCCGGGCCCCACGCGGTTTTGGCCCGACCACCTCGGCGCCCCCCCGGTGGCGCAGATCGTGGTCAGCCCGCGCGATCCGAAGGGCCCGGTCGTGACCGAGGTTCCGGTCGATCCCGACCTGCTCGAGGCGGGCGACCACAACGGATCGACCTTCTATCAGCACCGGCGGTTCGCCGCCGTGGTGCGCGGCGAGGCCGCGCCCGAGGTCACGCTGACCGACGGCTGGTGGGCGGTGGCCATGGGGCAGGCGGCGCAGGTCTCGGCCGCCGAGGGTCGGGCGGTGGTGCTGGCCGACGAGGGCTTCGCGCCGCCCGCCTGTCATGGAAATTTCATGAGAGCGATACAATCGCGTTAGACCCGGCCTGTAGCACCCGCCCGGCAGCCAGGTGCCGGGGACGTGATGCTTCTGTCGGTCGAGAACGTGACGAGGGTCTTCGGCACCAATCGTGCCGTGGACAATGTGAGTTTCGCGCTGGACCGGCCGGTCTTCCTCGGCATCATCGGCCGGTCGGGTGCGGGCAAGTCCACGCTCCTGCGGATGATAAACCGGCTGACCGACGCCTCCGCGGGCCGCATCCTGTTCGAGGGCACCGACGTGCTGGCGCTGAAGGGAGCGGCGGCCCGCGCCTGGCAGAGCCAGTGCGCGATGATCTTCCAGCAGTTCAACCTGGTGCCGCGGCTCGACGTGGTCTCGAACGTGCTGCACGGCACGCTCAACCGCCGCTCCACGCTGGCCACCGTGTTCTCGCTCTGGCCGCGCGCCGACATCCATCGCGCGATCGACATCCTCGAACGCCTCGGCATCGCCGAGCAGGCGCCGAAGCGGGCCGAGGCGCTGTCGGGCGGCCAGCAGCAGCGGGTCGCGATCGCGCGCGCCCTGATGCAGGATCCGAAGGTGATCCTCGCCGACGAGCCGATCGCGAGCCTCGACCCGATGAACGCGCAGGTGGTGATGGACACGCTGCGCCGCATCCACGACGAGGACGGCCGCACCGTCATTGCCAACCTGCACACGCTCGACACGGCGCGACGCTACTGCGACCGGGTGATCGGCATGCGCGCCGGGCGCATCGTGTTCGACGGCACGCCCGAGCAGCTGACCACGGGCGTCGCCCGCGACATCTACGGCGCCGACGCGAGCTTCAGCGAACATGCCACCTCGACCGCGATCGAGGACCTGCCCGACCGCGCCGCCGCCTACGCCTGAGCTGCCCCGCCTTCCGCCCCGGCGGCCCGCACGCCGCCGCGGCCCCTGACCCGGAGAGATCACCATGAAGAAGACGCTTGCGATCCTTGCCGCGACGACGCTGCTGGCTGCGCCGCTGTCGGCGCAGGAAATCAGCGAGTTCCGGATCGGCATCCTCGGCGGCGAGAACGCCCAGGACCGGCTGAACTCGAACGAGTGCCTGCGCGTCTACATCGAGGAGCTCCTTGGCGTGCCGACCAAGCTGTTCGCCCCGGCCGACTACAACGGCGTCATGCAGGGGCTGCTCGGCGGCACCATCGACCTCGCCTGGCTCGGGCCCTCGGCCTATGCCGGCGTCTGGCTGGAAGACCCCGAGGCCGTGGACGTGGCGCTGGTCAAGACCAACCTCGACGGATCCTACACCTATTACTCCATCGGCTTCGCGCGTGCCGACTCGGGGATCACCTCGCTTCAGGATGCGGCCGGCAAGCGGTTCGGCTTCGGCGATCCGAACTCCGGGTCGGGCTACCTGATCCCCTCGATCGAGATCCCGCAGGAGCTCGGCAAGCCGATGGAGGAGCATTTCGGCGAGATCGTGTTCGTCGGCGGTCACGAGCAGACGATCGTCGCGGTCGCCAACGGCGACGTCGACGCCGGCGTGACCTGGGCCGACGGCCTCGGCGACTGGGCCGACGGCTACAACTCGGGCGCGCTGCGCAAGGCCGCGGACGCCGGCCTCGTGGACATGAACGACCTCGTCGAGATCTGGAAGTCGAAGCCGATCCCCGAGGGGCCGATCGTCCTGCGCCGGGCCCTGCCCGAGGAGGTGAAGGCCGCCGTCATCGACCTGATGATGGGCCTGCACGAGCGCGACCCGGAATGCACCTATCTGGTGGCGGCCGGCGAGACCGCGGGCTTCACGCCGATCACGCACGAGGCCTACGAGACGCTCATCGAGGTGCGCCGCCGCCAGATGAACTGATCCCTTCGCGATGCTGGCGGGCCCTGCCGGGCGGCAGGGTCCGCCATTTTCCGACCGGGGGAGCGAGGCGATGGCAGAAATCACCGGAAGCGGGCCGGCCGGCGGGGTCGGCAACGTGCGGGCGGACTACCTCGCCCTCGTGCGCCGCCGCCGGATCTATTCCGGTCTGCTGCTGGTTGTGTTCGTGCTGCTGTTCGTCGGCGGCTTCCGCATCGTCGAGGACCGCAACGCGGGCGGGCTGCTGAACGGCCTGCCGCAGATCCTCGACTATCCGGCGGGGCTTTTGTCCGAGGCCTGGGCGAGGCGCGACCGCCTGCCCGGCCACATAGCCACGCACTTCCGCGCCCTGCTCGAGACGGTGAACATCGCCCTCGTCTCCACGCTCCTCGGCTCCCTTGCCGGCACGGTCCTTGCGCTCTTCTCCACCCGCGGCCTTGCGCCCTGGCCGCGGCTGATCCCGCTCTTCCGCCGCCTGTCGGACCTCTTCCGCGCCGTGCCCGAGATCGTGATCGCGCTGGTCCTGATCTTCGTGCTCGGCGGCGGGCCGGTGCCGGCGATGATCGCCATCGCCATCCACACCGCCGGCGCACAGGGCAAGCTGTTCTCCGAGGTCAACGAGAACGCCGATCTGAGGCCGGTCGAGGGCCTCGCCTCGGTCGGCGCAGCCTGGTCGCAGCGGATGTGGCTCGGGATTTTCCCGCAGGTTCTGCCGAACTACTTCAGCTACGGTCTGCTGCGGCTCGAGGTGAACGTGCGGGCCTCGGCGATCCTCGGCTTCGTCGGTGCGGGGGGCATCGGCTACGAACTGCGCAACGCGATGACCTGGGGCCCGGGCCGCTTCGACGAGGCCGCGTCCGTGTTCCTGCTGCTGTTCGTCACGATCGTCGTGGTCGATCAGATCTCGTCCTCGACGCGCGCCCATCTGACCGGGGGACGCCGGCCATGACCTCTGTCGCCGACTTCGCAGACACGCCCGAGCGCCGCCGCGCCGCCGCCGACCGCCTGTTCGCGCGCAAGCGCATCGTGGCCTTCGGCATTCCGGCGCTGGTGCTGATCTATCTGGCCTATATCTTCGTCGCCTTCGACGTGCCCGGGCTCGCTGAGCGCGCGCGCATGGACAACGCCCTCATCCTGATGTCGGACTCGGTGCGCCACAAGGTCCATGTCACGCGCGACAACCGCAACGGCGCGGTCTCGGTCGCGATCGAGGGCGAGCGCAAGGGAACCTGGCCGGCGGGGCAGGGGCCCGACTGGGTGAGCCTCGGCGAGACCACGGTGATCGATCTCGGCCGCGGGCATCTCGTGACCTACCTGCCCGACGGGTCGGTGACCTTCGCGATCCCCGACTACGGCACCATCCGCGCCGTCCCGGGCGCCGAGGGGATCACCGTCGACCTCCCCCCGGGCGATGTGCCGGCCTGGATCAGCGCCTCGGACACCCGCCTCGGCGTGACGACACCCGAGGGGCGGCTCACCGTCACCCGCAACCGGACCGAGGTGTTCCGCTACTTCTGGGGCTGGGAACTGTTCTTCTTCACCCTCGACAGCCCGTTCCACGGCAAGGGCCCGGGCGAACTCCTCGGCCTCGCCCTCTGGCAGGAGCGGCTCGACCCGGCGGTGTCCAACGTCGGCGCCATGTGGCGCGGGTTCTGGTACAATTCCATGTGGCGGCACGCCGATGTCGCCTGGGCGATGGGCGAGACGGTGCTGATGGCCTTCCTCGGCACGTTCGGCGCGGCCCTCGTCGCGCTGCCGCTCGCCTTCGTCGCCGCCGGCAACTTCGCCCCCTCGCGATGGCTGAGGTTCCTGGTGCGGCGGCTGTTCGACTTTGTCCGGGGCGTTGACGGCCTGATCTGGACGATCGTGCTTGCCCGCGCCTTCGGGCCGGGTCCGATGACCGGGGCGCTGGCGATCCTCGTCACCGATTCGGGAACCTTCGGCAAGCTCTTCTCCGAGGCGCTCGAGAACGTGGACGACAAGCAGATCGAGGGCGTACGCTCCACCGGCGCGCGGCCGGTGCAGCGCTACCGCTTCGGCGTGATCCCGCAGATCGCGCCGGTGCTGCTCAGCCAGGTGCTCTATCTCCTCGAATCGAACAGCCGGTCGGCGACCGTGATCGGCGCCATCGTCGGCGGCGGCATCGGGCTCATGCTGACCCAGGCGATCCAGACCCAGAAGGACTGGGAGGAGGTCGCCTACTACATCGTGCTGATCGTGCTGATGGTCGTGCTGATGGACTGGCTCTCGGGCTGGCTGCGCCGCAAGCTGATCCGCGGCGACTGATCCGCGGCGACCGATCCGCGGCGGCCGGGCGGGGCCTCGAGGCGGGCCACCCCCGGCGGACCGGCGCCCCGCCCCCGACCCCGCGCGCGCCTGCCCATGTTCGGTCGCGAAATATCCCGGGGGGAGGCCCCGCAGGGGCCGGGGGGCAGAGCCCCCCTGCCCGCAGCCGCCCGGCCTGCGCCCGGGCGTCGCCGCCGCACGGCTCACAGCCGCCCGATCCGTTCGGTCAGCAGCGCGAAGAAGCCCTCCGCGTCCAGCTCGCGCAGGAAGGTGGCGTTCGGCGCGCGCCCCGAGACGCGCCACCAGTCGGCCACCGTCATGCCGCGGGTGTAGTCGCCGCGGGTCTCGATCACCACGTTGACGAAGCGCCCCGAGAACAGCCCGGGCGCGATCAGGCGGGCGATCGCGCAAGGATCGTGCAGCGGCGCGCCCTGGCTGCCGTACTTCTCCCTGTCGAAGCGCTCGAAGAAGTCGGTCCAGCCGGCCACGGCGCGGCCGACCGGTGTGCCGAGGTCGCGGAACGCCTGCACCCGCGCGGCCGAGGTCAGCGCCCGATGGGTCAGGTCGAGCGGGACCACCGTCAGCGGCACGCCCGAGCGGAACACGATGTCGGCCGCCTCGGGATCGACGTAGATGTTGAACTCGGCCGCCGGCGTGATGTTGCCGACCTCGAAGTAGGCCCCGCCCATCAGCACGATCTCCTGCACCCGCGGCACGATGTCGGGGGCGCGGGTGAAGGCGGTGGCGATGTCGGTCAGCGGTCCGAGGCAGCACAGGCTCACCGTCCCCGACGGCTCGGCCCTGAGCGTCCCGATGATGAAGTCCACCCCGTGACGGGCCTGCAGCGGCATGTGCGGCTCGGGCAGGTCGGCGCCGTCGAGCCCGGTCTTGCCGTGGACATGTTCGGCGGTCACGAGCGGCTGCGCCAGCGGCCGGTCGCAGCCGGCGAACACGGGAACCTCCGGGCGCCCGGCCAGTTCGCAGACCACGCGGGCATTGCGGGCGGTCAGCGGCAGCGGCACGTTGCCGGCGACGGCGACGATCCCGAGAACCTCGATCTCCTCGGGGCTCGCGAGCGCGAGCAGGATCGCCACGGCATCGTCCTGGCCGGGGTCGGTGTCGATGATGATCCGGCGCGGCGGCATGGGCGGCCCTCCCCTGGGGCAGCGAGACTGGCCTGCGGAGGGTCGGCTGTCCAGTGCGCCGTGACCGGCGGCGCGCCGGCCGTCCGGCGGTCGCGCCGGGTTGCGGCCGTCCGACCGACCGACAGCGGGTGTCCCGGCGACCTCGCCGGCCCGCCGGCGGCGCCCGCCCCTGCCCTCGCCCGGGGATCCCCGCCTCTTCCTTGCGATGTCCTTCGGGGGCGGGCAGGCCGGGGGCGGAGACCCCCGCTGCGGCGGGTCCGGCCAAGGCCCCCGCCGCGGGCCGGCTCAGCCCGTCCGCGCCGCGGCGAAGGCCGCGATCCGGCCGAGGGCATCGGCGAAGGCGTCGTCGGCCACCGTCATCGCCACGCGGACATGACCGGCCGCGGCGGCGCCGAAGCTCTCGCCCGGCATCACCGCGATGGCTTCGGCCTCGAGCAGCGCCGCGGCGAAGGCCGCACCCGAAAGACCGGTCGCACGGACATCGAGCATCAGATACATCGCCCCCCGCGGCGGCACCACCGAAAGGCCGGTTGCGCCGGCAAGCAGCGCGAGCGCCAGCCTCCGGCGGCGGCGGAACGGCTCGGCGATCCGCGCCTCGAAGGCCGGGCCCTGCGCCAGCGCCCAGACCGCCGCGTGCTGGATGAAGGGCGGCACGCCGTAGGTGGTGCTGGTGGCAAGCTCGGTGACGGCGGCGGCGACCTCGGGCGGCGCGATCACCCAGCCGAGCCGCGAGCCGGTCATCGCATGGCTCTTCGACATCGAGCCCACCACCACCGTGCGCGCGGCCATCCCCGGCAGCGCCCGCGGCGAGAGGTGCGCGCCCTCCCAGACCTGGCAGTCGTACACCTCGTCCGAGATCAGCCAGAGGTCGGCAGCAAGAACCGCCTCGGCGACGGCCTGCACCGCCTCCTGCCCGTAGACCGCGCCGGTGGGGTTGTTGGGCGTGTTCATCAGCAGCGTGCGCGCCCCCGGCTGCGCCGCGATCGCCGCCCCGAGGGGGCCGGGTTCGGGCGCGAATCCGGCCTCGGCGTGGGTCGGGACAGCCACCGCCCGGGCGCCGGTCGCCCGGATCGTGCCCGGGTAGGTCGCGTAATGCGGCGAAAGGTAAAGCCCGGTGTCGCCCGCATCGAGCAGCACCATGTGGGCGGCGAAGAGCGCCGCCTGCCCGCCTGGCGTGATCACCACGTTTTCGGGACGGGTCGGCACCCCGGTCATCCGCTCCGCGCGCTCGGCCACGGCCCGGCGCAGCGGGTCGATCCCGGCCCCGACCGTGTAGCCGGTCGCCCCCGCAACCGCGCTGTCGTGCATCGCCCGCAGGATCGCGGGATCGGTGCGGATGTCGTGCTCTCCGATGGTGAGGTCGGTGACCGCCACGCCTGCGGCCTTCATCGCGCGGGCGCGGTAGTAGATTTCCCAGCCGTCGCCTTCGCCGCCGGTGATCTGCTCGACCCTCCGGGCGAGACGCATGGGGCGATCCTCCTTCCGCCCGCCGGGATCCTGCCCGGGGCGGCGGCCTGCAGGGTGCTGACGGGTCAGCGGGTGGTCTCGGTCAATCGGCGGCGGACGTAGGCATCGACCTCGGCGATCAGCGTGTCCATGTGCGGATCCTCGAAGAAATGACCTGCCCCCTCGATCTCGCGATGGGTGATGGTGATGCCCTTCTGCTCGTGCAGCTTGGCCACCAGCGCCGCCACGTCCTTCGGCGGCGCGACCCGGTCGGCCGTGCCGTTGATGATCAGACCCGATGCGGGGCAGGGGGCGAGGAACGAAAAGTCGTACATGTTCGCCGGCGGTGCGACGCTGACGAAGCCGGTGATCTCGGGCCGGCGCATCAGCAGCTGCATCCCGATCCAGGCACCGAAGGAGAAGCCGGCGACCCAGCAGGTCTTGGCGTTCTGGTTGAGCGACTGCAGGTAGTCGAGCGCCGAGGCCGCGTCGGACAGCTCGCCGATGCCCTGGTCGTATTCGCCCTGGCTGCGCCCGACACCGCGGAAATTGAAGCGCAGCACCGTGAAGCCCATGTTGTAGAAGGCGTAGTGCAGATTGTAGACGACCCGGTTGTTCATCGTGCCGCCGAACTGCGGGTGCGGGTGCAGCACGATGGCGATCGGGGCGTCGCGCTCTTTCTGCGGGTGGTAACGTCCTTCGAGCCGGCCTTCGGGGCCGGGAAAGATCACCTCGGGCATGCCCAGCCTCGATCTCCGCCGCGGCGTTTCTTGACGAAATCGCTCGGGCTACTTAGAATGCTTCTAAACGGGTGGCGAAGCCGCTCCGCCGCCGGGAACGAGTTAAGCGTCCGTCCCGGCATCGTCAACGGCTTCGGGCGCGGGGTGCCATGAAACTCAGCACCAAGGGGCGCTATGCGATGGTGGCTCTTGCCGATCTGGCCGAACAGGAGGGCCCGGCCCTCGTGTCGCTGGCCGAGATCGCCCGGCGCCAGGACATCTCGCTGCCTTATCTCGAACAGCTCTTCGTCAAGCTGCGGCGGGCGGGGCTGGTCAAATCGGTGCGCGGTCCGGGCGGCGGCTACAAGCTGGCGCGGTCGGCCGAGGCGATCCGGATCAGCGAGATCCTCGCGGCCGTGGACGAGACGGTGAGCGCGCTGCACGAGGGGGCGGGGGCGTCGGGCGCCCATTCGGGGACGCGGGCGCAGGCTCTGACCAACCGGCTGTGGGAGGGACTGAGCGCCCATGTCTATGTGTTCCTGCACCAGACCCGGCTGGCCGACGTCGTTCGCGACGACCTGACGCCCTGCCCGGCGGTGCCGAACCTGTTCGAGGTGGTGGACGAGGGATGAGCCGGTCTTCCCACCGGATGCGGCCGGGGCGGGCGTTCTGCCTGGCGCTGCCGCCCGTTCCCGGCGGCCGGCCCTGCCGCGGGTGTTCGCGCAAGGCGGTAGCCGCGGGCCCGGAGGGTGGCGCATGACGGCGGCGCCGCGGGTCTATCTCGACTGGAATGCCTCGGCCCCTCTGCGCCCCGAGGCGCGGGCGGCGATGGCGGCGGCCATGGATGTGGTCGGCAACCCCTCGTCGGTTCATGCCGAGGGACGTGCGGCCCGGGCGCTGGTCGAGCGGGCGCGCGCACAGGTGGCCGCCGCGCTGGGGGCGCGGCCGGAGGAAGTGGTGTTCACCTCCGGCGCCACCGAGGCGGCGGGGGTTCTGGCGCAGGCCGCGGGGGCGGTGCGGGTCGAGCCGACCGCGCATGACTGCCTCTGGGTGCATCGGCGCGACGGGCCCGAGGCAGGGTCGGTGCTGGCCTGGGGTCTGGCCAACAACGAGACCGGGGTGATCGCCGCGCCCCCGCCGCGCGGGTCCGACGGCCGGATCGCCTGGGGCGGCGGGTCGTCGGCGCATCTGCTTCTGGACGTGGCGCAGGCGGTGGGGCGCATCCCGTTCTCCTTCGCCTGGTCGGGGGCCGACATGGCCATCGTCTCCGGCCACAAGCTCGGCGGGCCGAAGGGAGTGGGCGCGCTGTTGCTGCGCGCCGGCACCGAGATCGCGCCGCTGGTGGCCGGCGGCGGGCAGGAGACGGGGCGCCGGTCGGGGACCGAGAACCTGGTCGGCATTGCCGGTTTCGGCGCGGCGGCCGAGGCGGCGGCGCGGGATCTTGCCGAGGGCGTCTGGGAGCGGGTCGCCGAACTTAGAATCTTTCTAGAAGAGACTCTGGAACTCGCCGCACACCAGACTATTCTTGTCGGAAAAGGGGTCGAGCGGCTGCCGAACACGGTGTGCCTCGCGACGCCGGGATGGAAGGGCGAGACGCAGGTGATGCGGATGGATCTGGCAGGGTTCGCGGTGTCGGCGGGATCGGCCTGTTCCTCGGGCAAGGTCCGGCCGAGCCGCGTTCTGGCCGCCATGGGGCTTGATCCCGAGGCGGCCGGCTCGGCCATCCGGGTTTCGCTCGGGCCCTTGACGACGCGCGACGAGGTCTTGCGCTTCGCGAAGGCCTGGACCGGGGCGCTCGGGCGGCATCGCGCGCGCGCGGCATGACCGGCATGACAACGGGGGATCGGACGATGGTGGCGCTCGACATCGAGGTGCGCGAGGGGGTTGACCGCGAGACGGTCGAGGCGGTCCGTTCGGTCGGCGCCTACAAGTACGGCTGGGAAACCGACATCGAGACCGAGTACGCGCCGAAAGGGTTGGACGAGGACATCGTCCGCCTGATC
The DNA here is from genome assembly GCA_937944395.1 of uncultured Paracoccaceae bacterium. Classification (GTDB taxonomy): domain Bacteria; phylum Pseudomonadota; class Alphaproteobacteria; order Rhodobacterales; family Rhodobacteraceae; genus CALDYW01. Next base: position 17,121 of record CALDYW010000066.1, read on the forward strand.
AGCGCGAAGAACGGCGAGCCGGAGTGGCTGACCGAATGGCGCCTCGATGCGTTCCGGCGCTGGCGCGGGATGGAGGAGCCGACCTGGGCGATGGTCCGCTATCCGCCGATCGACTATCAGGACCAGTATTATTACGCCAAGCCCAAAAGCCTGTCCGCGAAGCCCGCAAGCCTTGACGAGGTCGATCCCAAGCTTCTGGCGACCTACGAGAAGCTCGGGATCCCGCTGCGCGAGCAGATGGTCCTGGCCGGGGTCGAGGGCGCCGAGGGCGCGCCGGCGGCGGCGCGCAAGGTCGCGGTCGATGCGGTGTTCGACTCGGTCAGCGTGGGCACGACCTTCAAGGAGGAGCTGCGCCGCGCCGGCGTGATCTTCTGCGCCATCTCCGAGGCGGTGCGCGAGCACCCCGAGCTGGTGCGGAAGTATCTGGGCTCGGTCGTGCCGCCCACCGACAACTTCTTCGCCACGCTCAACTCGGCGGTGTTCTCGGACGGCAGCTTCGTCTATGTGCCCCCGGGCGTGCGCTGCCCGATGGAACTGTCCACCTACTTCCGCATCAATGCCGAGAACACCGGCCAGTTCGAGCGCACGCTGATCATCGCCGACAGGGGATCCTACGTCAGCTACCTCGAGGGCTGCACGGCGCCGCGCCGCGAGACCGCGCAACTGCATGCCGCGGTGGTCGAGCTCGTGGCGCTCGAGGATGCCGAGATCAAGTATTCGACGGTGCAGAACTGGTATCCGGGCGACGAGCAGGGCCGGGGCGGGATCTACAACTTCGTCACCAAGCGCGCCGACTGCCGCGGCGCGCGCTCGAAGGTGATGTGGACGCAGGTCGAGACCGGCAGCGCGATCACCTGGAAATATCCCTCCTGCATCCTGCGCGGCGACGACAGCCAGGGCGAGTTCTACTCGATCGCCATCGCCAACAACTTCCAGCAGGCCGACACCGGCACCAAGATGGTGCATCTCGGGCGCAACACCCGCTCGCGCATCGTCTCGAAGGGGATCTCCGCGGGACAGGCGCAGAACACCTACCGCGGGCTGGTCTCGATGCACCCGCGGGCTGCGGGCAGCCGCAACCACACGCAATGCGATTCGCTGCTGATCGGCGACCGCTGCGGGGCACATACGGTTCCCTATATCGAGGTGCGCAACGCCACGAGCCGGGTCGAGCACGAGGCCACCACCTCGAAGATCGCCGAGGACCAGCTGTTCTACTGCCGCAGCCGCGGCATGAGCGAGGAGGAGGCGGTGGCGCTGGTGGTCAACGGCTTCTGCCGCGAGGTGCTGCAGGCGCTGCCGATGGAATTCGCCCTCGAGGCGCAAAGCCTGGTCGCGATCAGCCTCGAGGGGAGCGTGGGGTGACATCATGGCCGCAGGCATGATCGTGACCACCACGCCCTCGGTGGAAGGGCACCGGATCGCCGCCTATCACGGGATCGTGGTGGGCGAGGCGATCCTCGGCGCGAACATCGTGCGCGACCTCTTCGCCAGCGTCACCGACATCTTCGGCGGCCGATCCGGCGCCTACGAGGAGGAGCTCGGCAAGGCGCGCGCGACCGCGCTGTCCGAGATGGAGGAGCGCGCGGCAAGGGCCGGGGGGAATGCCGTGGTCGGGGTCGATCTCGACTACGAGGTGATCGGGAACATGCTGATGGTGTCGGCCTCGGGCACCGCCGTCACGCTGGAACGGGGCTGAAACGGAACGGGGCTGAAACGATGCTGGACATCCGCAACCTTCACGTCCGCCTCGAGGAGGAGGACAAGCCGATCCTGAAGGGGGTCGATCTGTCGGTCGGCGCCGGGGCGGTGCATGCGATCATGGGCCCGAACGGGTCGGGCAAGTCCACGCTGTCCTATGTGCTCGCGGGGCGCGAGGGCTACGTGGTGACCGAGGGCACGGCGACGCTGGACGGCCAGGATCTTCTGGCCATGGAGCCCGAGGAGCGCGCGGCGGCGGGTCTGTTCCTGGCCTTCCAGTATCCGGTCGAGATCCCCGGCGTCGGCAACATGACCTTCCTCAGGACCGCGCTCAACGCCCAGCGCAAGGCGCGCGGCGAGGAGGAGATGGGCGCGGGCGAGTTCCTGAAGCTGATCCGCGAGAAGGCGAGGAGGCTGAACATCGATGCCGAGATGCTGAAGCGGCCGGTCAACGTCGGGTTCTCGGGGGGCGAGAAGAAGCGCAACGAGATCCTGCAGATGGCGATCCTGTCGCCGAAGATGTGCATCCTCGACGAGACCGACTCGGGGCTCGATGTCGATGCGATGCGGCTGGTGGCGGACGGCGTGAACGCCCTGCGCGACGCCGGCCGGGCCTTCCTGGTCATCACCCACTACCAGCGGCTGCTCGACCACATCCGCCCCGACGTGGTGCATATCATGGCCGACGGACGGATCGTGCGCACGGGCGGGCCGGAACTTGCCCTCGAGGTCGAGCGCAACGGCTATGCCGACATCCTTGCGGAGGTGGCATGACCGCGGCGGCGCGTCTGCGGGAGGACGCCACCCGGCGGCGCCTGGCCGCGCTCGGGCTTCCCGAGGGCGGTGCCTGGGCCAATGCCGCGCGGCGCGCCGCGCTCGAGCGGCTTGCCGCCATGGGGCTGCCGGTGCGGCGCGACGAATACTGGCGCCACACCGACCCGGCGACGCTGAACGCGCCCGAGGCGGCGGCGGCGGAACTTCCGGACGGGGCCGCGCCGCCGGCTTTCGACGCGATCGACAGCCTGCGCCTGGTGTTCGTGGACGGGGTCTTCGCACCCGAGCGGTCGGACGATCCGCGCCTTGCCGGGGTCGAGATCGAGCGGCTGTCCGAGGCGGCCACGCGCGACATCCACTGGGCGCGCGAGCTTTACGGCACGCTCGAGGCGCGCGGACAGGATCCGGTGGCGCGGCCCTTCGCGGCGCTCAACTCGGCCTTTGCCACCGACGGGGCGCTGATCCGCGCAAGCGCCGCGGCCGAGCGGCCCGTCGCGCTGATCTACCTCAGGGAATCCGAGGCTTCCGATGCGATCCTGCACCATTGCGTGAAGGTCGAGCCCGGCGCATCCCTGACCGTGCTCGAGGCCGGGCCCGGGGCGGCGCGGCTCAATACCGTGCTCGAGGTCGAGGTGGCCGAGGGCGCGGCGTTCCATCACGTCCGGGTGCAGGGGCGCGACCCTGCGCGCCGTTCGGTCACCCACCTGTTCGGCCGGATCGGGGCCGCGGCCCGGCTGAAGAGCTTCACGCTGACCAAGAACGGCGCGCTGACCCGCAACGAGGCGGTGCTGGAACTGGCGGGCGCGGGGGGATCGGCCCATGTGGCGGGGGCGGCGCTGGGCGATGGGGCCTTCCATCATGACGACACCGTGTTCGTGACCCATGCCGCCCCCGGCTGCGAGAGCCGGCAGGTGTTCAAGAAGGTGCTTCGTCGCGGCGCCACGGGTGTGTTCCAGGGCAAGATCCTGGTGCGGCCTGCCGCCCAGCGCACCGACGGCTACCAGATCAGCCAGTCGCTGCTTCTGGACGAGGACTGCCAGTTCCTGGCCAAGCCCGAGCTCGAGATCTATGCCGACGACGTGAAGTGCAGCCATGGCTCGACCAGCGGGGCCATCGACGAGACCGCGCTGTTCTACCTTCGGGCCCGCGGCGTGCCCCGGGCCGAGGCGACCGACCTTCTGGTGCTGGCCTTCGTCGCCGAGGCGCTGGACGAGATCGAGGACGACCGGCTGCGGGCCGAGGTCCTGGCGCGGCTCGAGGGCTGGCTCACGCGACACCGGAGCTGAGAGCGGTGGCGGTCTCGACCGAGATGCTGCGCAGCTGGCTCGGCCCGCGCAGCGCGATGCGGCGCCAGCTCGCCGGGGCGAGCGAGGGGCGTGCGCTCGCCTACCTGATCGCGGCCTGCGGGCTGGTGTTCGTCGCGCAGTGGCCGCGTCTGGCGCGAGAGGCCCATCTGGCCCCCGAGGTGCCGCTGGAGGCGCGGGTCGGGGCAGCCCTGATCGCCTGGCTCGGCCTGGCGCCGCTTCTGCTCTACGGCATCGCGGCGGCGAGCCATCTGGCGGCGCGGGCGCTCGGGGGGCGCGGCACCTGGCTCGGCGCGCGCCTGGCGCTGGCCTGGTCGCTGCTGGTCGCGGCGCCTCTGGTGCTGCTGCACGGGCTGGTGGCGGGCCTGCTCGGGCCCGGACCGGCCCTGACGCTGACCGGCGGCGTGCTGGCGGCCGGGTTCCTCGGACACTGGGCCCTGGCGCTGATCGAGGCGGAGTCGGGTTGAGACCGGCAAAGGGAGTGCCTAGGGTGCGTGCGTTCGGCTTGGAGGCGTGGCAGGTGACGGGGGCGGATCTGGTCGGACTGGTGCGCCTGAGCCTGGCCGACCCGGTGGCGGCCGGCCGGCGGGTGCTGGCGCTGGCGCTGCCGCGTCCGGTGCTCTGGCAGGCTCTGGTGCTGGTGTCCTGTCTCAGCGTCGTGCTGACCGAACTCGCCGGGCTGGTCGCCCCTGCGGCCGCGCCCGGCTTCCTCGCGGCGCTGAGCGCCAACCCCATTGCCGCGGCGCTGCTCCAGGGCGTCGTCCTCCTGGCGATGGTGCACGCGACATGGGCGATCGGGCGCGCCTTCGGCGGGCGCGGCGATCTCGACGGAAGCCTGCATGTGGTGATCTGGATGCAGGCGCTGCTGATCATGCTGCAGCTGCTGCAGCTCGTCGCGCTCGTCGTCCTGCCGCCGCTTGCGGCGCTTGTGGGGCTTGCGGGCATCGTCCTGTTCTTCTGGCTGTTCTCCGGCCTCGTGATGGCGCTGCACGGCTTTGCCTCGCGCGCCAGGGTGATCTTCGGGATCATCGCGAGTTTCGTCGCGCTCGTCTTTGCGGCAAGCCTCGTGCTCGCGGTGCTCGGGATCCCGCTGCTGGCGGAGGCGGCATGAGCTACGATGTCGAGGCGGTGCGGCGCGACTTTCCGATCCTCGCGCGCGAGGTCAACGGCCGCCCCCTGGTCTATCTCGACAATGGCGCCTCGGCGCAGAAGCCGCAGGCCGTGATCGACGCGGTCACGCACGCCTACAGTCACGAATACGCGAATGTCCACCGCGGTCTGCACTACCTCTCGACGGTGGCGACCGAACGCTACGAGGCCGTGCGCGGGATCGTCGCGCGCTTCCTCGGGGCGGCGCACGAGGACGAGATCGTGTTCACCACCGGCACGACCGAGGGCATCAACCTGGTGTCCTACGCCTGGGCGGCGCCGCGGCTGCAGGCCGGCGACGAGATCGTTCTGACGATCATGGAGCACCATGCCAACATCGTGCCCTGGCACTTCCTGCGCGAGCGCCAGGGCGTGGTGCTGAAATGGGTCGGCATCGCCCCCGACGGCAGCCTCGACCCGCAGGACGTGCTCGACGCGATCGGCCCGCGCACGCGCCTTGTGGCCGTCACCCACATGTCGAACGTTCTCGGCACCACCGTCGATGTGGCGGCGATCTGCGCCGGTGCGCGCGCCCGCGGCGTGCCGGTGCTGGTGGACGGCAGCCAGGCCGCGGTGCACATGCCCGTGAACGTCTCGGCGATCGGCTGCGACTTCTACGCGATCACCGGCCACAAGCTCTACGGGCCGAGCGGCTCGGGCGCGATCTACATCACCCGCGAGCGGCAGGCCGAGATGCGCCCCTTCCTCGGCGGCGGCGACATGATCCGCGAGGTCACCCGCGATGCCGTGACCTGGGCCGATCCGCCGATGAAGTTCGAGGCGGGAACCCCCGGCATCGTCAACCAGATCGGGATGGGCGTGGCGCTCGAATACCTGATGCGCCTCGGCATGGGGAATGTCGCCGCGCACGAGGCCGACCTCAGGGACTATGCCGCGCAGCGGCTGTCGGGGCTGAACTGGCTCGAGGTGCAGGGCCGGGCGCCGGGCAAGGGCGCGATCTTCAGCTTCACGCTGCACGGCCCCGCCCATGCGCATGACATCTCGACCGTACTCGACCGGCGCGGGATCGCGGTGCGGGCGGGAACCCACTGCGCGATGCCGCTGATGGAGCACCTGGGCGTCGGAGCCACCTGCCGCGCCTCGTTCGGGCTCTACAACACGCGCGACGAGGTGGATGCGCTGGTCTCGGCGCTCGAGCTCTGTCACGAACTTCTGGGTTGAGAGGGACGACCGCGCCGCTCCGTCGCCGCGTTTCCCGTTGCGGTCGCGCCGCCGTCCCGCTATAGCCGCGCAGAGGCACCCGTAGCTCAGCTGGATAGAGTGCTGCCCTCCGAAGGCAGAGGTCACAGGTTCGAATCCTGTCGGGTGCGCCAATGCAATCAAGCGGATAGCGGTGGCGGGTGGATTGCGGCGGAGGCCGGATGCTGCCGTCGCTCGCAACAACCCCTCCTCGCCACCCCCGAGGCAGGCGACCGGCGCGCTCGTGCGGGCGTCTTGTCGGCCAGCGAGGACTGCGGCCTGACGTTGCCGGGGTCGTGCCCCGGCTGAAGGTGTAGCTCGCCGGTCGCGCCGCCGCCCGCCCGCCCGCGCGCTTCCGATGGCGCCGTAGCGGGCGGGTGGCCATCGGGAGGTCTCGGATGGGGTCGGGTTCGCGGGAGCCAACCCGGACCGGGGAACGCCGACGACCCACGAGATGATGACGCAGCGCAGCCTGGTGGAGAAGGCGTCCGACGCGGGCCTTCCGTGTGACAGGATCGGCTTCGCCGCCGAGCGGCTGATGGAGATGGAGGTCGGCGGCCTCACCGGCGCGGCCCATGGCGAGAAGAGCGCCGGGCGTCTGGCGCAACGCAACGGCTGCCGCGACCGGGCCCGGGAGACCCGCGCCGGGACGGTGGCGCTGCGCATCCCGAAGCTGCGGACGGGCTCGTACTTCCCGGGCTTCTCTGAGCCGCGCCGGATGGCCGGGAAGGCGCTGACCGCTGTCATGCAAGAGGCCTACATCCCGGGCACCTCGACCTGCCGGTGAAGGCCGTGCCCGCCGACGATGGCCGGCGGGTCTGCGGGACCGAGAAACATCCCTGCGCGCTCTGCCTCGACCTCGGCCTCGACGGTATCGGGCCCCGCCGCACCAAGGCCCGCTCGCCGAAGACCGACGGCTTCGCGGTGCGCTTCAGCGCCACCGCCCTCGACGGATCCCCCGGGGTGAGGATGGGCAAGACGTTCTGCGACAGCGTCGAGGCGCTGCGGGCCGGCCTCGGCGCGTGCGTGTCGTCCGAGACACCGAGCGCCCGCACCCCGGCTGCCGCAGCATCGGCCGAGGACCGATCATCGCGGCCGTCACGTCATCGGCAAGCCAAGAAGGTGAAGGGGACAGAGGCTGCCCCATCCTACCGAGGAGTTGGAGCCCGCATGCAAACCCGGCGCGGTTCAGTCCGTCCTGCAACCAAGCGCCGCACCCCAAGTCCAGACGGAGGAAACCTCAGCGGCAGGTTGCGGGGCGGCGGGTCCGGGCAGGGCGTTCGCGATCGAGGGTCGCCACGACGTTGTCACGGCTCAAGCGTGGCGTTACGGTCGCAGCATGTCAGACGACCCCATCGGTTTCGCCGGGTGGCCGGCGCTGCCGTCCGCGCAGCGAACCGCCAGACGGTGACCGGTCAGCTTTCGGTGACGCTTGGCACCCTCGCGCTGGTCGCCCTCGGCGGCGGGCTGGGCAGCATGGCGCGGTTCTGGGTCTCAGGCGTGATCGCGCGCCGCTATGGCGAGACCTTCCCCTGGGGCACGCTCGTGGTGAACGTGACCGGCGCTGCCGCGATCGGCATGCTGGGCGCGCTCCTGCTCGCGCCGGGCACCCGCACCGTCGCGCACCCGACGGTCTGGGCGGGTCTGGTCAGCGGGCTGCTGGGAAGCTACACCACGGTCTCGTCCTTCTCGCTGCAGACCCTTGCGCTGGCGCGCAGCGGCGAGTTCGGGCGGGCGCTCGCCAACATCGTGCTCTCGCTCGCGCTCTGCCTCGCCGCGGCGGCCGCAACCTGGCTTGCGACCCTGCAGGCGCTTGCGCCTTGGACCGCCGGATGAGCGCGCAGCGGCGCCTCTATCTTGCGGTCGGCCTCGGCGGCGCGCTGGGATCGGTCGCGCGCAGCCTGGTCTCCGTCGGGCTCTGGCACTTGCTCGGGCCGGGCTTCGCCTGGGGCACGCTGGCTGTCAATGTCGCGGGTTCGTTCCTGATCGGCCTCTATGCGACGCTGTCCGAGCCCGGCGGCCGGATCTTCACCAGCCCCGCGCGGCGGCAGTTCGTTCTTGCGGGCTTCTGCGGCGGCTTCACCACCTTCTCGATCTTCAGCCTCGAGACCCTTCTTCTGGTCGAGCGGCGCGCCTTCGGCCCTGCGGCGCTGAACCTCGGCGCATCCGTGCTCCTGTGGCTTGCCGCCGTCTGGATCGGCTACCGTGCGGGGCGGCGCCTGAACCGCCTGAAAGGATGATCGCATGACGCAGACGACAGACGCCACCCTCCTGCGCCTCTTCATCGGCGAAAGCGACGAACATGCGGGCCGGCCCCTGCACGAGGCGATCGTTCTGGCGGCGCGCAGGTCGGGCATCGCCGGCGCAACGGTCTTTCGCGGCGCCATGGGCTACGGTCGGTCGAGCCGCCTTCACACGACCAAGATCCTGCGCCTGTCGGAGGACCTTCCGGTGGTCATCGAGATCGTGGACGCGGCCGACCGGGTCGAGTCCTTCCTCGAGGAAGCCCGACCGATGCTGGGAAGCTGTCTCGTGACGCTCGAGACCGTGCGGATCGTCCGCTACGGGCTGGACGGAGGGCTGAGCTGACGGCCGCGGCGACCCCGCCGCGCGCCGGTCCGGCTCGGGCGCGCGTGTGCCGTCCCCGGCCGGAGCCGACCGATGACGCGGGCGGACGGAACCCGCCGCCGCGCACGGAAGGGCCGACGGCGCCCCGCCCCGCAAGACGGCGCAGAGGGCATCGGCCCGGGACCGTGGACCAGGTGTCATGCGACACCGCTGCGGGGCCGCGCCGGCACCGCGGCGGGTGCGCGGGATGTGCCCTTGCCTTCCCGCCGGTCGCGCGGCCTGCGGGTCACCCCCCGGTCCCCGGTTCCGGCAGCCGTTCCGTCGCCGGCAGCGGACGCAGCCGGTTCGGATGCAAGGGATTGTTCCGGATCGACGGATCGGCCTGGTGGGCCCGGAGGGATTCGAACCCCCAACCAAGGCGTTATGAGCGCCCCGCTCTGACCGTTGAGCTACGGGCCCCCCCGGTTCTTCGGCATCTTCCTCGCAAAGCAGAGTTTCCGCAACCGGCAAGGGATGGGCGGGGGATGGTTGCGCCCTCCGCGCCCACGCACCGGGCTTCGGGCGACCCGGAGTCCAGCCTGCGGAGGAAAGGGAAACTCGATTGCGGACGAGAGGCAGCGGGCAGGTCCCCGGAACCTGGCGGCTTCGACCCTCGGACGCCGGATGCGGCCGCCGCGTCCCGGAGCGGGATGCAGGGAGATCCGGAACGGCGGGATCGGGACCGCGATCTGCGGGCGGGACGGCGCCATGGCGCCGGCGTCGCGGGGACCGCCGGAACCGTCGCCGCGGTGTGCGGCATCATCGCGGCCGCGGGCAGGCTCGGCCGGCTTCGGCGAGCTGCCTTCACCCGCATCCGCCGGTTCCTCGACGAGCGCCCGCACCCGGGGAAGACCGATCCCGACAGGATGCAGGATCGTCACGGCGCCCGCGGCCGGAGCTTCGGCCGGCCGGTCGGGGGGCGGCGGAAGCTCGGCGTGCAGATGACCGAGCGTGGCATCGCTGCCCCCGCCCCGACCCTGACCGCGCGCATTGACGGCGACCCGGCCGCGCCGCGGCGGCACGGCCGAGGCGAGGTCAGGCTGCGCCGGGCGCGAGGCATCGCCCGAGCGGCCGGCCCCGGCCCCGGCCGGAAGCTCGCCGCGTTGCCGCTGCGGGGGACATGCGCTAAGGCCGTCTGGAGCAGGGACGGGAGCGGAAGGATGACCGAGGACGGGCTCAGCTACGCGGCGGCCGGCGTGGACATCGAGGCAGGCAATGCGCTGGTGAAGCGTATCGGTCCGGCCGCCCATGCCACCGCCCGACCGGGCACGATGGGTGCGCTCGGCGGCTTCGGTGCGCTCTTCGACCTGAAGGCTGCGGGGTTCGCGGACCCGGTGCTGGTTGCCGCGACCGACGGCGTGGGCACCAAGGTGAAACTGGCCGTCGAGACCGGGCGGTTCGGCACGATCGGGCAGGACCTGGTGGCGATGTGCGTGAACGACCTGCTCTGTCAGGGTGCCGAACCGCTGTTCTTCCTGGATTACTTCGCAACCGGGCGGCTCGAGGTCGATGTCGCGGCCGAAGTCATCGAGGGGATCGCGCGCGCCTGCAGCGCGGCGGGATGTGCGCTGATCGGCGGCGAGACAGCCGAGTTGCCGGGCCTCTATGCGCCCGGCGACTTCGATCTTGCAGGCTTTGCGGTGGGTGCGGTCGAGCGCGGGCGCATCCTGCCGCGGCGGGCCGAGGCCGGCGATGTCCTGCTTGGGGTCGCCTCGGACGGGCTGCATTCCAACGGGTTCTCGCTGGTCCGGCGGATCGTCGAGCGGGCGGGGCTCGGCTGGCTCGACCCGGCCCCATGGGGTGGAAGGAGCCTCGGCGAGGAGTTCCTGCGGCCGACGCGGCTATACGTTCGGCCCGCCCTGGCAGCAATCGCGGAAGGCGGGGTCCGGGGCCTTGCGCACATCACCGGCGGCGGGATCACCGGGAACCTGCCGCGGATCCTGCCCGAGGGTCTGGGTGCCGAGGTGGATCTGGCGGCCTGGACGCTTCCGCCCGAGATGGCCTGGCTCCGCGAGGCGGGCGGCGTTGGTCTTGCCGAGATGCTGGGCACGTTCAACTGCGGCATCGGCCTCGTGGTCGTGGTCGAGCCGGCCTGGGCGGAAGCGCTGGCGCTGCTGTTCGCCGAGGCCGGGGAACGGGTGGTGGCGATGGGCCGGGTCGTGCCCGGGGCCGGGGTGCGCTACCTCGGCCGGTTCCGATGAGGCAGGTCGCGATCCTGATCTCGGGATCGGGGTCGAACATGGCGGCGCTCATCGACGACATGGCAAGGCCCGGTCATCCGGCGCGGCCGGTCCTGGTGGTGTCGAGCGAGCCGGGTGCAGCGGGGATCGCCCGCGCCGAAGCGGCCGGGGTGCCTGCGGTCGCGCTGGACCATCGCGCCTTCGCCCAGCGTTCGGAGTTCGAGGCCGCGCTGCAGGCACGGCTCGAGGCCGCCGGGGCGGACCTTCTGTGCCTTGCCGGGTTCATGCGGATTCTCAGCGGCAGTTTCGTCGAGCGCTGGCGCGGGAGGGCGCTGAACATCCACCCCTCGCTCCTGCCGCGGTATCCGGGGCTCGACACCCATGCCCGGGCGCTGGCGGCCGGCGACCGGGAGGCAGGCTGCACGGTGCATGAGCTGACCCCCGAGCTGGATGCGGGGCCGATCCTCGGCCAGGCGCGGGTTCCGGTGCTGCCGGATGACACCGCTGCGGCGCTGGCGGCGCGGGTCCTGCGGGCTGAGCACCGGCTCTATCCGGCGGTGCTGCGGCGCTTCGCGGCCGGGGACCGGCGGCCGGTTCTGTTGAGCTTTCCGGAGGATTAGGATATTCCGACAGCATCTTGCGTTGATGTCCGAAGGTTCCGCATGAGGTTCGTGGCGCGCCGTTGCGCCCCTTTCCAAGCGCCGGTCGATTGCCTATGACGGACAGGACGCCCGACCGGAGCGGGCGCGCCGGGGTCTGATGCGCATCCTGACCGACACCGACAGCCTGGCGGCCGTCTGCGCGGAGGCGAAGGCGGCGCCCTATGTGACGCTCGACACCGAGTTCCTGCGCGAGCGCACCTACTGGGCAAAGCTGTGCCTCGTGCAGATGGCGCTTCCCGGCGCCGACGAGGCGGTGCTGGTCGATCCGCTGGCCGACGGCCTGTCGCTGGAGCCGCTCTACGATCTTCTGGCGCACCGCGGCACCGTGAAGGTGTTCCATGCCGCCCGTCAGGATCTGGAGATCTTCTGCGTCGAGGGCGGGGTCATTCCGCAGCCGCTGTTCGACACGCAGGTGGCGGCGATGGTGTGCGGCTTCGGCGAGCAGGCCGGATACGAGACCCTGGTCAAGCGCATCGCGCGGGCGAGCGTGGACAAGACCTCGCGCTTCACCGACTGGTCGCGGCGCCCGCTGACGGAGGCACAGATGGCCTATGCGGCCGCCGACGTGACGCATCTGCGCGCGATCTACGAGCATCTGTCGCGGCAGCTCGAGCGCACCGGGCGGACACGGTGGGTGGCCGAGGAGATGGCGATCCTCGAGGATCCCGAGACCTACGTCACCCGTCCCGAGGACGCATGGCTGAAGGTCAGGACGCGCTCGTCTTCGCCGCGCTTCCTGGCGATCGTGCGGGAACTGGCGCGATTCCGCGAGGATTATGCGCAATCGCGCAACATTCCCCGCTCGCGCGTGTTCAAGGACGACGCGCTTCTGGAGATCGCCGCCGCGCGCCCGGAGTCGATGGAGAGTCTCGCCGGGCTGAGATTGCTGCTGCGCGAGGCCCGGCGCGGCGAGATCGCCGAGGGGATCCTTGCCGCGGTGGCCCGCGCGCAGGCGCTGCCGCCCGAGGCCTTGCCGAAGGCGCCCGACGACGAGGACCGGCCGGAGCCGGCGAACGGTGCGCTGGCCGACCTGCTGCGCGTGCTGCTGAAGGCCCGGGCCGAGGCCGAGGGGGTCGCCGCGCGGCTGATCGCCTCGGCCGCCGACCTGGATGCGCTGGCCGCTGGCGCGCGCGACCTGCCGGCCCTCAGGGGCTGGCGGCATGAGGTCTTCGGGGCGGATGCGCTCAGGCTCTGTGCCGGCGAGGTGGCGCTGGCCGCAACGAAGGGCGGCCGGGTCAGGGTTGTGCCGATCAAGGGTTGAGGGGCACCGGAAGGGACTGCGTTCGGCGTTCAGCGCCGCACGACCCGTTCGGTGCGGGCTCCGCGGACGATGATGACGCGGATTCCCGCGAGCTTGTTGTCGGTCAGGAAGGTCGCGACCACCACCTCGCGCGAGCGCGGCGGGCCGGCATTGGTGGTCCAGGGCGGGGGGGCGAGGCGGAAGTCGAAGGTCAGCGTCTCGGCGTCGTCCTCCGGACCCCGGCGGACCTCGACCAGCTCGGCGTCCCAGTAGCCCTGCAGCGGCGGCAGGCCGGTGGCGCGCAGGATGGCCCCCCCGGGCACCCGCTCGATCACCATCCCGGTGACCTGATCGACGAGCGGCCGGGGATCGGCCGGACGCTCGAATGCCGCGCGCTGGGCGGCCGTGGCGGCACGCGCTTCGCTGCGGCCGAACCAGTTGAAGGGATTGAGCCGGGAGTCGCGGAACCCGCCGCAGGCGGAGAGCGCCAGAAGCGCGATCATCGCGGCAAGGTGCAGGCGGCGCATGGGGTCTCCGGGGATCGCGGTCGGCGGTGCTGCCTATCGGGTTAGCCCGAAACGGCCGTCTTGAAAAGCCCGGCGCCCTTTACCCGCGCCGGCGGCACGCCTAGGTGCAGGGCGACGGAGCCCGAGGAGCGACCCGGTGACGACCCCTGCTTTCGACGAGATCGCCGAGACCTTCGCCCTGCTCGACGACTGGGAGGACCGCTATCGCCATGTGATCGACCTCGGGCGGGCGATGCCGCCGCTCGAGGCGGAATGCCGCGTTCCGGCAACGAAGGTCGAGGGCTGCGCGAGCCAGGTCTGGATCGTGCCCGAAGTGGAGGGCTCCGGCCCCGGGGCGGTGATCCGGTTCCGTGGCGACAGCGATGCGATGATCGTGCGCGGACTGATCGCAATTCTCCACGCGCTGTATTCCGGTCTGACGGCGCGCGAGGTCCTGGCGGTGGACGCGGGCCGGGCGCTGGCGGGACTGGGGCTCGACTCGCATCTCTCGGCACAGAGGTCGAACGGGCTGAAGGCGATGGTGGCGCGGATCCGCGCGATCGCGGCCCGCGCGGCGGCGGGCTGAGGGCCGGGGGGCATTCCGACAGCCGGGCGGACCACAGATCGCGGGTCCGCAGCGTGTCGCCGAACCCGGGTGCCCGCCCGTGCCGATCCGCTTTGCCGAACC
>CALDYW010000067.1 GCA_937944395.1 uncultured Paracoccaceae bacterium
CGAGAACATCGGTGGAATCGTCGTAGAAGCTTCCCGCGACGCCCGCATCGTCCAGGCGAGCCGGGCCCAGGGGGCGGTAAGGGTGACGGAGGGCGAGTCGCTCATCGGCGGGGATGGTCGGCGCGCGGGTGGGGGCGGGTCAACCTGACGCCGCGTCGGGACGGCGCACGGCGTGAACGGTCAGGGGAGGGGCAAACGTGGCCAGGATCAAACCCGTGGCGGCATGTGGGACTTGTCGAGTCGGCGATGGATCAGCGAGACCAATGACAGGAGATCCTCGGCATCCTCCTTGGTCATCGCCCAGTTGATCCGTGCCTCGTGGGCGGCAGGGTTCCTGAACATACCGAAAACGCCCTTGACGAGATTTGCAAAGCCCTTCTGTTCGTCGCGTTCGCTCTTTGTCCGAAACGGATTAATCGCAAGCATCGGAGGCTCCCCGGCAAGCGCCCGATCAACGAGCGGGCTTCCGTCATCGTGGAGGCCGGTCCTCTGCCTGATCTTGTCAGCCACGGACTTCACGGCCTCAAGGACGGCGTGGAAATAATTGTCAACGAGGAGTTCGCTCCGGCAGAATCGCAGAACGTCGGGGTGCACGCCACGGCGCGTCAGACCATGCCGCAATGCCGCTGCTCGCTGTTCCGCATCAGCAATCGTGGTAGCGCGTGGTACTTGTCCGACCTTGCCGTCAGCCGTGACGGCGAGACCGACGAGTGCGAGAGCGCGGTTGAGATTCTCGCGCAGCTTCTCGTACCGGTGAAGGTCGTCGAGAAAGCGAGCGGGGTCCATTGCCTCGCGGATAAAGCGCAGGATGGGGTCGCCGTCGCGCGCGGCGTTCTGCGCTTCTGCGAACGCGTTGAAGAGGCGGTGGCGCTTCGCGAGTCCGGGGCACGGATCGGGAAGGCGGCACACCTTGAGGACATGACCGATCTGGGTGCCGGTCAAGCCATCCGCCGTATCGCCCAATGCATTTGCGATTGCTTCAAGCTGGGCTTGCTGAAACGGGGGCATCGACTTGGACCTTTGTTTTCTCAGTAGTGCTACCAAGGGCCTCGTGATCCGAAAGCAGTCTCCAGGCGGGGTCCAGGAGGAACGCATCCTGAGACCGCCTGCGAGCCGTGGTCGACCCCGCGGCGCGGCCTTGGCGAAGGCGCGCCGCCCTCTCGACATTCCACCCTACCACCCCCTAACCCACCACCCCATGCCCAAACCCACCTCCCGCTACGTCTGCCAGTCCTGCGGCGCGGTCACGCCGAAATGGGCGGGCCAGTGCGCCACCTGCGGCGCCTGGAACAGCATCGTCGAGGAACCGGCCGACACCCGCCCCGGCCCCGCCGGCAAGGGCGGACCCGCCGCGGGCGGCCGCCCCCTCGCCATCGTCGGGCTGAAGGGCAAGACCGCCGCACCCCCGCGCGCCGCCACCGGCATCGCCGAGCTCGACCGGGTGCTCGGCGGCGGGCTCGTCGCCGCCTCGGCCGTGCTGGTCGGCGGCGATCCCGGCATCGGCAAATCCACCCTGCTGCTCCAGGCCGCGGCCGCGCTCGCCCGCGCGGGGCGCCGCGTGCTCTACATCTCGGGCGAGGAGGCGGTGGAACAGGTGCGGCTCCGCGCCGCCCGGCTCGGCCTCGCCGACGCCCCGCTCGGCCTCGCCGCCGCCACCAACCTGCGCGACATCGCCGCGACCCTCGAGGCCGAGAGCACCGCGACCCTGGCCGTGATCGACTCCATCCAGACGCTCTGGCTCGACAGCCTCGACTCCGCCCCCGGCACGGTCGCGCAGGTGCGCGCCTGCGCCGCCGAGCTCATTCGCCTGGCCAAGACGCGCGGCTTCGCGCTGATCCTGGTCGGCCACGTCACCAAGGAGGGCGCGATCGCCGGGCCGCGCGTGCTCGAGCACATGGTCGATGCCGTTCTGTATTTCGAAGGCGATCGCGGCCACGCCTTCCGCATCCTGCGCGGGGTGAAGAACCGCTTCGGCGCCACCGACGAGATCGGTGTGTTCGAGATGACCGGGCGCGGCCTGATCGAGGTCGCCAACCCCTCGGCGCTGTTCCTGGCGGAGC
The DNA here is from genome assembly GCA_937944395.1 of uncultured Paracoccaceae bacterium. Classification (GTDB taxonomy): domain Bacteria; phylum Pseudomonadota; class Alphaproteobacteria; order Rhodobacterales; family Rhodobacteraceae; genus CALDYW01. Next base: position 2,061 of record CALDYW010000067.1, read on the forward strand.
GGCGCGGCAATGTCTCGGGCTCGGCGGTGTTCGCGGGGGTGGAGGGCACGCGGCCGGTGCTGGTCGAGATCCAGGCGCTGGTGTCGAAGGCCGAGGGCGGCTCGCCCCGGCGCGCGGTGATCGGCTGGGACGGTGGCCGCCTCGCGCTGCTGCTCGCGGTGCTGGAGGCGCGCTGCGGGCTCGACCTGCACCAGCACGACGTCTATCTGAACGTCGCCGGCGGGTTGCGCGTGGCCGAACCCGCCGCCGATCTCGCGGTCGCAGCCGCGCTGGTCTCGGCGCTGGCCGACCAGCCGACCGATGCCGGGATGGTGTTCTTCGGCGAGATCGGGCTGTCGGGCGAGGTGCGCATGGTCGCGCAGGGCGAGGCGCGGCTGAAGGAGGCGGCCAAGCTCGGCTTCGCGTCCGCCTGCCTGCCGAAGCCGGTGGCTTCGCGCGGCCGTCCGCTCACCGCCCCCGAGGGGATGGCGTTGTGGCAGATCGGCCATCTCGCCGACCTGGTGGCCCGTCTGGCAGCCCCGCCGGGACGTGCGGG
>CALDYW010000068.1 GCA_937944395.1 uncultured Paracoccaceae bacterium
TGCATCCCCGGCTGGGGGCGCGGCGGCCCTCGCACGGCCGCCCGCTTCCGGGCGAGGCCGCCCCCCCTCGCCGCGTGCTTGCTACCGAATGAGCGGCAGGCTCCGCCGGGCGGCCTGCGCCCGCTGCATGTCCGGTCCGCAAATATCCTCGGGGGGTGAAGGCGCCCGGCACGGGCGCCGAGGGGGGCAGACAGCCCCCCGCCCCCTTCCCCGCCCGCGCCGCCGTCAGTCGGGCGCCAGCAGATAGCCCGCCCCGCGCACCGTCTGCAGGTAGCGCGGCTCGCGCGGATCGGCCTCGAGCTTGCGCCTCAGCCGGGTGATCTGCACGTCCACCGCGCGCTCCTGCGCCCGGCCGCCGGCACGACCGAGATCCTCGACCAGCTCGAACCGGCTGATCGCCTCGCCCGGGCGGGCGGCGAAGAGGCGCATCAGCTGCGCCTCGGTGGCGGTCAGCCGGACGGGGTGCTCGCCGCGCCAGAGCTCGCCGCGCTCCACGTCGTAGCGCAGCACCCCGAGGTGCAGCACCTTGGGCCGCACCGGCTCGGCCCGCGCCTCGGGCATGCGCCGCAGCACCGCGTTGATCCGCAGCAGCAGTTCCTTCGGCTCGAACGGCTTGACGATGTAGTCGTCGGCCCCGGCCTCGAGCCCGTGGATGCGGTCGCCGGTCTCGCCGCGGGCGGTGAGCAGCAGGATCGGAGTGCCGAGCCGCTCGCGCAGGCTGCGCGTCAGCGTCACGCCGTCCTCGCCCGGCATCATCACGTCGAGCACGATCAGATCGAACTCGAGGCCCGCGAGCAGCCGGCGCGCATGCCCCGCATCGCGCGCCGCGCTGACAAGGAACCCCTGGCGGATCAGGTATTTCTGCAGAAGGCCGCGGATCCTCTCGTCGTCGTCCACGACCAGAAGATGCGCCGGCTGCGCCGCGGCCGGCGCGGGGCCGGCGGCGGGGGCGGCAGGGGGGGCCGGGCTCATGGCCCGCCCTCGCGCAGGGCTGCGAACTGGCGGCGCAGGTCGGCGTCCATCATCGCCTCGAGCACCTGCCGGAACCCCGCCACCGCCGCGGGCCCGGCCTCGCGGTAGGCTGCGCGCATCCGCCCGCGCTGGGCCTCGGACAACTCGCGATCGAGGGTCCGGCCCGCAGCGGTGAGGAACAGATGCCGTTCGCGCTTGTCGGCCTGGCCGATGCGGCTTTCCACCAGTCCGTCCTCGATCAGCGTGCGCAGGACGCGGTTCAGCGACTGCTTGGTGACGCCGAGTATGGACAGCAGGTTGTTGACCGTGGTGCCGGGCGCGCGGTTGATGAAGTGGATCGCGCGGTGATGCGCGCGGCCGTAGCCGTGGCGCGCGAGAATCCGGTCGGGGTCGGCGGTGAAGCCGCGATAGGCGAAATACATCGCCTCGATCCCCTTCCGCAGCTGGTCGTCGGTCAGATAGAGCAGGGCTTCGCCCCCCGCCGCTGCCGCCCCGCGCTCGGTCATCGCCGTCCTCCCCTGCGGCGCGGATTTTATGTCAGCCTTGTTGACTTTCCAAGAGCCGACTGCTAGCGCAGAAGCGGTTTCGCGCAAGATCCGTCCGGCTGGGCCGAAGCCTGCGCAACATTCGGAAAGGACTCACTCATGGCCGGCCCCTACGACGACCGCGACGGAAAGATCTGGCTCGACGGGCGGCTGGTGGACTGGCGCGCGGCGAACGTGCACATCCTGACCCATGCGCTGCATTACGCCTCGTCCGTGTTCGAGGGCGAGCGCGCCTACGGCGGGCGGATCTTCAAGAGCCGCGAGCATTCCGAGCGGCTGCGGCGGTCGGGCGAGATGCTCGACATGGAAATCCCCTGGACGGTGGACGAGATCGAGGCCGCCAAGGCGGCGGTGATGGCCGCCAACGGCCTTTCCGACGCCTATGTGCGCGCGATCGCCTGGCGCGGCGCGGGCGAGGACATGGGCGTGGCGAGCCGCCGCAACCCGGTGCGGCTGGCGGTGGCGGCCTGGGAATGGGGTGCCTACTACGGCGATGCGAAGCGCAAGGGCGCGCGGCTCGACGTGGCGAAATGGCGCCGGCCCAGCCCCGAGACCGCGCCGAGCCAGGCCAAGGCGGCCGGGCTCTACATGATCTGCACCATGTCCAAGCACGCCGCCGAGGCGAAGGGCTGTTCGGATGCGATGATGATGGACTGGCGCGGCTACGTCGCCGAGGCGACGGGCGCGAACATCTTCTTCGTGCGCGACGGCGAGGTGCACACGCCCCTGCCCGACTGCTTCCTGAACGGGCTGACGCGGCAGACGGTGATCGGGCTGCTGAAGGATCGCCAGATCCGCGTGCACGAACGCCACATCCTGCCCGAAGAGCTCGAGGGGTTCGAGCAGTGCTGGCTGACCGGCACTGCCGCCGAGGTGACGCCGGTCGGCGAGATCGGCCCCTGGCGGTTCGAGGTCGGCGCCCTGGTGCGGGCGATCGCCCAAGACTACGAGCGCCTGGTGCGCGCCTGACACCTGCCCGACCGCGGGTCGCGACCGCGGCGGCCGCAGACCGGGCGCGCATCGCCGGCGCGGGGCAGCCCGCCCGCCGCGGCCCGGCTTGCCCGCCGCCCCCCCTTCCGCTATCCCGCGGGCGCGACACCGGCGCGGCGGCAACATGGGTGCGACGCGGGCGCCGTGCAGGCACGGAGGGCAGGCGGCGATGGCGAAGGACGGACGGCCCCGGCGCCCGAGGGCCGAGACGCCGAAGGGCTTCCGCGACTGGTTCGGCGCCGAGGTTGCCGCGCGCGAAGGGATGCTTGCGCGGATCGCCGCCGTCTATCGCGCCTGGGGTTTCGATCCGCTGGAGACACCCGCGGTCGAGACCGTCGAGGCGCTGGGCAAGTTCCTGCCCGACGTGGACCGCCCCAATGCCGGCGTCTTCGCCTGGCAGGACGAGGACGGCGACTGGCTGGCGCTGCGCTACGACCTGACGGCGCCGCTCGCCCGCGTGGCGGCGCAGCACCGCGCCGAGCTGCCCTTTCCCTACCGGCGCTATGCGATGGGGCCGGTCTGGCGCAACGAGAAGCCGGGGCCGGGGCGGTTCCGCCAGTTCTGGCAGTGCGACGCCGACACCGTGGGCGCGCCCACCGTGGCCGCCGATGCCGAGATCTGCGCCATGCTGGCCGAGGCGCTGGAAGCCGCCGGCATCGCGCGGGGCGACTACCTGATCCGCGTGAACAGCCGCAAGGTGCTGAACGGCGTGCTGGAGGCGGCGGGGCTCTTCGACCCGGCCGACCCCGAACGCCACGCCGCCGAACGCGGGATCGTGCTCAGGGCGATCGACAAACTCGACCGTCTGGGCGAGGCAGGGGTGCGCGCGCTTCTGGGCGCCGGGCGGCGCGACGACTCGGGCGACTTCACCGCCGGCGCGGGCCTTTCCGAGGCGCAGGCGGCGGTGGTGCTGGGCTTCGTCGCCGCGCGCGGGGCAACCGGGGCCGACACCTGCGCCCGGCTGCGCGACCTCGTGGGCGGGTCGGCCGCGGGGCGCGAAGGAGTGGACGAGCTCGAGGCGCTCGCCGCCCTCGCCGCGGCGCAGGGACTCGGCCCCGACCGGCTGGTGCTCGACCCCGCGGTGGTGCGCGGCCTCGGCTACTACACCGGCCCGGTGTTCGAGGCCGAGCTGACCTTCGAGACCCGCGACGAGCGTGGCCGGCCGCGACGGTTCGGCTCGGTCGCCGGCGGCGGGCGCTACGACGACCTGGTGGCCCGCTTCACCGGCGAGCGGCTGCCCGCGACGGGCGTCTCGATCGGGGTGGACCGGCTGCTCGCGGCGCTCGCCGCCCGCGCCGGCGCGGGGCGCGGGGCCGAAGGGCCGGTGGTGGTGACGGTGATGGACCGCGAGCGGATGGCCGACTATCTGGCCATGGCGGCCGAGCTTCGCGCCGCCGGCATCCGCGCCGAGGTCTACCTCGGCAACCCGCGGAACTTCGGCAACCAGCTCCGCTACGCCGATCGCCGCAGCGCGCCGGCCGCGGTGATCCAGGGCAGCGACGAGGCGGCGCGCGGCATCGTCACGCTCAAGGATCTCGCGCTCGGCGCGGCGCTGGCCTCGGGGGCGAGCCACGAGGAATGGCGGGCGCAACCGGCGCAGGTCGAGGTGCCGCGGTCCGGTCTGGTCGCGGGCGTCCGCGCGATCCTGGCGCGCCGCGACGGGTGAAAGCCATGGACGACAAGGCGCGCGCCCGGGCCGAGGGCGAGCGGTTCCTCGCCGCCTTCGCCGCCGCCGGGGCGGTGCGGGTCGAGGCCGACATCCTGCAGCCCGCCGCGACGCTTCTCGACCTCTACGGCGAGGACATCCGCGCCCGCGCCTTCCTGACCGCCGATCCGGTCCGCGGCGAGCTGGTGCTGCGCCCCGATTTCACCGTGCCGGTGGTGGAGCGGCACATGCGCGAGGGCGCCGAGCCCGCGCGCTACTGCTACCTCGGCGAGGTCTTCCGCCGGCAGGACCGCGCCGGCGGAACCCGGGCGGCGGAATACCTGCAGGCCGGGTTCGAGGTTTTCGACCGCGGCGATCCGGCGGAGGCCGAGGCCGAGGTCTTCGCGCGGATCGCGGGGCTTCTCGCCCCGCTCGGCCTGCGCGCGGCCGTGGGCGACATCGGCATCCTGATCGCCGCGGTCGAAGGGCTGGCGACCACGCCCGCGCGCAAGGCGGCGCTGCGCCGCCACATCTGGCGCCCGCGCCGGTTCCGCGCGCTGATCGACCGCTATGCCGGCCGGTCGCCGGTGCCGCCCGCACGCGCCGCGCTGGTCGCGGCCCTGGCCGAGGGGCGGGGCGAGGCGCTGCTCGATGCGGCCGGCCCCGGGACCGGCCTGCGCACCCGCGCCGAGGTGGCCGCCCGCATGGCCGCGCTGGCCGAGGATGCCGCCGCCCCGCCGCTTTCGGCCGTCGAGACCGACCTTCTGGGCGCGCTCCTGGACCTCGCGGCACCGGCCCCGGCGGCCCTTTCCCGGCTGCGCGAGCTCGCCCGCGACCTTGCCGCCCTCGCCCCGGCGGCCGACCGGCTCGACCGGCGGCTTGCGGCCCTTGCCGACCGCGGCGTCGCGGTGGAGGCGCTGGGTTTCGAGGCCAGCTACGGCCGCACCAGCCTCGAATACTACGACGGGTTCGTGTTCGGCCTCTATGCCGAGGGCCGCCCCGACCTGCCCCCGGTGGCTTCGGGCGGTCGCTACGACGCGCTGACCGCGGCGCTGGGCTCCGGCCCGGCGATCCCGGCGGTGGGGGGCGTCATCCGCCCCGGCCTCGCGCTGGCACTGGCGGAGGGACGGGCATGAGGCTGCGCCTCGGTCTGCCGTCGAAGGGGCGGCTGATGGACCAGTGCTTCGACTGGTTCAAGGCGCGCGGGCTCGCGCTCGGGCGCAGCGGACAGGCGCGCGAATACGCCGCCGCCGCCCCGGGCGAGGCCGAGCTCGACGTGGTGCTGATGGCCGCCGCGGAAGTGCCGCGCGAACTCGCCGCCGGGCGGCTGCACCTCGGCGTCACCGGCACCGACCTCGTGCGCGAGACCCTGCCGGACTGGGCGGAAACGGTCGGGGAATGGGCGCGGCTCGGCTTCGGGCAGGCCGACCTCGTGATCGCGGTGCCGCAGGCCTGGATCGACGTGGACACGCTCGACGACCTCGATGCGGCGGCGGCAGCCTTCCGCCGCGTGCACGGCCATCGGCTGCGGATCGCCACCAAGTATCACCGCCTGGTGCGCGACTTCCTGCGCGAGGCGGGGGTTGCGGACTACCAGCTGGTGGACAGCCAGGGCGCGACCGAGGCGGCGGTGCGCAACCGCGCCGCCGAGGCGGTGGCCGACATCACCACCACCGGCGAGACGCTGCGGGCCAATCACCTCAAGGTGCTGTCGGACGGGCTGGTGCTCCGCAGCGAGGCGACGCTGTTCCTGGCCCGCACCGCCCCCTGGCCCGAGGCGGCGCGGGCGGCGCGGGCGCGGCTGGCGCAGCGGCTCGGCCTCGCGCAACCGGACGGCTGAGGCGGAGGCGATGCGGCTGGTGTTCATGGGCACGCCGGATTTCGCGGTTCCCGCGCTCGACGCCCTGCACGCCGCCGGCCATGCGATCGCGGCGGTCTACTGCCAGCCGCGGCGCCCCGCCGGGCGCGGCCAGAAACCCCGCCCCGGCGCCGTCGAGGCCCGCGCCCTTGCCCTCGGCCTGCCGGTCGAAGCCCCCGCAACCCTGCGCGGCCCCGAGGCGGCGGCCGCCTTCGCCGCCCACGGCGCCGAGGCGGCGGTGGTCGCGGCCTACGGCCTGATCCTGCCGCCGGCGATCCTCGGGCTGCCGCCCTCGGGCTGCCTCAACATCCACGCCTCGCTTCTGCCGCGATGGCGCGGCGCGGCCCCGGTGCAGCGGGCGATCCTGGCCGGCGATGCCGAGACCGGGGTCAGCATCATGCGCATGGAGGCAGGGCTCGACACCGGCCCGGTGCTGCTCTCCGAGGCGCTGCCGATCGGACCGGAGGAGACCGCCGGCGAACTCGCCGCGCGCCTCGCCCGGCTGGGCGCGCGGCTGATCGTGACCGCGCTGGAGTGTCTGCCAGGGCTTGCCCCGGTGCCGCAGCCGGCGGAGGGGGTGACCTGGGCGGCGAAGATCGACAAGGCCGAGGCGCGCCTGGACTGGACCCGCCCGGCGGCGGCGGTGGCGCGGCATGTCAACGCCCTGTCGCCCCTTCCCGGCGCCTGGGTGCCGCTCGGCGACGAACGGCTGAAGCTCCTGCGCGCCCGCGTCGCCGACCGCGACCCCGCCGGCGCGCCCCCCGGCACGGTCCTGTCCGGCTTCACCGTCGCCTGCGGCGAGGGCGCGGTCGAGATCCTCGAAGCGCAGCGGCCCGGCCGGCGGCCGATGCCCGCCTCCGAGCTCCTGCGCGGACTGGCGCTGCCCGGCCGGCTCTGACGCTCCCGCGACCGCACACCCCATTCCCTTCCCCGCCGTCATCCCCATATCCGCAGCGGAAGGAGGCCGCACATGCCGCTCATCGCCCTCATCGTCGTCGGTGCCGCCGCGGGCTTCATCGCCACGCGGCTGATGCGCCTCGAGACCGACCTGATTACCACCATGGCGATCGGCATCTTCGGGGCGCTGATCGGCGGCCTGGTGCTGCGCGTGCTCCTGACCGTGACCGGCTGGATGGCGGGGTTCGTCGGCGCGGTTCTGGGTTCGATGCTGCTGATCTGGCTCTGGCGCACCTACGGCCCGCGGCGCTGAGCCGGCGGACCGGCGCGCAAGGGGGGCTGTCTGCCCCCCTCGGTGCCCGTTCCGGGCACCTTCACCCCCCGAGGATATTTCCGGACCGGACATGCAGGAAATCCGGCTCCCCCATGTTCGGTCTGAAAATATCCCGGGGGTGCGGGGGCAGAGCCCCCGCCGGCGGCCCTCAGCGCACCTGCCGCCGGCGCAGGCGCAGTTCGAGCCGGCGGAGCAGCAGCGACAGCGTCACCGTCATCGTCAGATAGAGCAGCGCGACCACGTTGTAGGTCTCGAAATAGCGGAAGTTCCCGGCCGCGATGACCTTTCCGAGCTGGGTGATGTCGGTGACCCCGAGCACGCTGACAAGCGAACTGTCCTTGACCATCGCCACGAAGTCGTTGCCGAGGGGGGGAAGGATGGTGCGGAAGGCCTGCGGGAACACGACCAGCCGGAAGGTCTGCCAGCGCGACAGCCCGAGCGACAGCGCGGCCTCGGTCTGGCCACGGTCCACCGACAGCAGGCCGGCGCGGAACACCTCGGCGATGAAGGCGGAATAGGCGATTGTCAGCGCGATGATGGCACGCCAGAGCAGCGGGAAGTCGCGCGGGCGGACCGGTTCGAGACCGAGAAGCCCGGCTGCCCGGTTCCAGCCCTCGACCATCAGCGGCGCGAAGACGAAGGCGACGTAGAGCAGAAGCACGATGATCGGCACACCGCGCACGACCTCGATGTAGAAGCGCGCGAGCTGGCGCAGCACGAGGACCCGCGACAGCGCGCCGAGCGCCAGCACCAGACCGAGGGCCGAGGCAAGGGCGAAGGCCACCAGCGTCACGAACACGGTGATCTCGATGCCGCGCGCGAGCTTGGAAAGCACCTCGGCGTAGACATCGTCGGAAAGGACGCGCCAGAAGAGCCATGCACCGATCCCGGCCAGCAGGACCAGCCACCAGGGGAAGTCGCGGTCGGGCGGCGCGGGGGGTGTCATCGCGGCGGCCGGCGCCGGGGCGGGGCCCCGGCGCCCACGGCGGGGCTCAGCCGCCCATCTTGTAGTCGAGGAACCACTTGACGTTCAGCGCCTCGAGGGTGCCGTCGGCCTTCATCGCCGCGATGGCGGCGTTGATCGGTTCGACGAGATCGGACCCCTTCGGAAAGATGAAGCCGAAGTCCTCGGTCCCGAGCGGTTCGCCGATGATCTTGAGGCCCCCGCCGGAGGCCTCGACATAGCCGTTGCCGGCGGTCCCGTCGGTCAGCACCAGATCCACGTCGCCCGCCTTCAGCGCCTCGACCCCGGCGCCGAAGGTCTCGAACAGCTTGATCCGCGGGTTCGCCTCGTCGCCGTCCAGCACCTCGTAGACGCCGACGTAGAAGGGCGTGGTGCCGGGCTGGGCGGCCATCAGCAGCTCGGGGTTGGCGGCGAAGCCCGCGGCGTCGGTGAAGCGGTCCTCGTCGCCGCGCACCATCATCACCATTTCGGACCGCATGTAGGGATCGGAGAAATCGACCATCGCCCTGCGGTCGTCGCGGATGGTGATGCCGGTCATGCCGATGTCGAACTGGCCTTCGGAGACCGCCGGGATCATCGCGTCCCAGCTGATGAATTCGTAGGTCACGCTGAGGTTCAGCCGCTTCGCGATCTCGGCCATGGCGTCGTATTCCCAGCCGACGGCATTGCCGGCGGAATCGACGAACTGCAACGGCGGATAGGCGTTCTCGGTGGCCACCACCACCCCGCGCCCGCCGAGGTCGGGCAGGTCCTGGGCGAGGACGGCGGGCCCGGCGACGGCGAGCGCCGCGGCGAGGGCGGGGACGGAAAGGGTGCGCATGGGTATCTCCCTGTCAGGCATGGGCGGCGCAGTATGGCGCTCTGGCCTGCCTTGGCAAGCAGGCGGGCGGCCCGGCGGGCGCGAAGGCCGGGCTGGTCCCGGGTCGTGGCGGTCGCCCGGCGCCGGCCTAGACGGGGGGCTGGTCCCGCGGCACCTGGCCGCCGCCGCAGACCGCGCATCCCGGCCGCGGTGCGGTGCGGATCACGCGAACCTCGGCCGACAGCCCGTCGTAGAGCAGCAGCCGGCGGAGGAGCGGCTCGCCTGCCCCGACGATCCACTTGACCGCCTCGAGCGCCAGCATCGACCCAACCACGCCCGGCAGCGGCCCGGCCACGCCCGCCTCGGCGCAGGCGGGGGCGAGGCCCGCGGCCGGATCGTCGGGGAAGACGCAGGCGTAGCAGGGTCCGCCCGCGGCGGGGTGCCACAGCGCCACCTGCCCCTCCCACTGGGTCAGCGCCGCCGACAGCAGCGGCAGGCCGCGCCGGACCGCCGCGGCATTGGCGAGCCGGCGGGCGGCGGGGCTGTCGGTGCCCTCGAGGATCAGGTCGTAGTCGGCGAAAAGCGCGTCGGCGATCGCGGGTTCCAGCGCGCGATGATAGGGCCTGACCCGCACATGCGGGTTGAGCGCGCGCATCGCCGCCTCCGCCGAGAACACCTTGGGCATCCCGATCCGGTCCTCGCCGTGGGCGATCTGGCGCTGCAGGTTGCCGGCCTCGACGCAGTCGGGGTCGATCACCCCGATCGTGCCGACACCGGCGGCGGCGAGGTAGAGCAGCGCCGGGCTGCCGAGCCCGCCGGCGCCGATCACCAGCACGCGCACCCTCTTCAGCCGCCGCTGCCCCGGCCCGCCGATCTCGCGCAGCAGGATATGGCGCGCGTAGCGGTCGAGCTCGTCCGGGCCCAGGCGGTCCTCGGCCGCGGCAGGGGGGCCGGCGGCGCCGGGGTCGGCGGTGGCGGCGACGGCGGCGGAGGCCGCCCGCCTGCGCAGCCGCGCGAGGCCCGCGCGATAGGTCGCAACCAGCGCCGCCGCCGCGCCGAGGATCAGCAGGGGCGCCGCCGATCCCCCGGTCGCCGTCCGGACTGCATGGCCCGCGGGCAGGACGAGATGGCCTGCGACCACGGCGGCGTAGAGCGCGGCCAGCGCGCCCCAGCGCGCCCGACGCGAGGCTCCCGTCAGCGCGCCGAGGCCCCAGAGCGCCGCCCCCGTCGCGACGACCGCGATCACCGCCCGCCCCTCATGCCCGCCCGGTCGAGCCGAAGCCGCCCGCCCCGCGGGTGCTGCCGCCGAGCGCCGGGGCCGCCTCGAACCGCGCGCGGGCCACCGCGGCGACCACGAGCTGGGCGATCCGGTCGCCGTGCGCGATGCGGTAGGGCTCGGCGCCGAGGTTGACGAGCAGGACGCCGAGCGGCCCGCGATAGTCCGAATCGATCGTTCCGGGCGTGTTCGGCAGGGTGATCCCGTGGGCGAGGGCCAGGCCCGAGCGCGGCCGCACCTGCACCTCCCAGCCCTCGGGAATCTCGGCGCAGAGCCCGGTCGGCACCACGCGCCGCGCCATCGGCTGGAGGACGAGGCCCGAGCCGCGCTGCTCGGGCGGGAAGTTCGCGCGGATGTCGGCCCCCGCCGCGCCCGGGGTGGCGTAGACGGGCAGGCCGAGCGCCCGGTCGGCCCAGGGCTCCCACATCAGGCGCACGACCGGGGTCACGGCGCCGCCCGCCCCGGCCCGTTGGCGGCGCAGACGCCGCGCCGGGCGCGCGCGCGGCGCCGGCCCCCTCGCCGCGAAGGCGCCGCCCGGCGCCCCCGGCTCATGCCAGCGCCGCGGCGATGCGCTCGGCCAGCCGGCGCGCCACCGCGTCCTTGCCCATCCGCGGCCAGGACTCGGCCCCCTCGGGCGTGATCAGCATCACCGCATTCTCGGTCCCGCCCATGATGCCGGTCTCGGGGCGCACGTCGTTCGCCACGATCCAGTCGCAGCCCTTGCGCCGGCGCTTGGCGGCGGCGTTCTCCGCCACGTCGCCGGTTTCGGCGGCAAAGCCCACCACGAGGCGCGGCCGCCCGCCGCTGCGCTGCGCGAGGCCGGCCAGGATGTCGGGGTTCTCGACCAGATCGAGCCGCGGCGTCCGGCCGCTGCCGTCCTTCTTGATCTTGCCGGCGGAAGCCTCGGCCACCCGCCAGTCCGCGACCGCCGCTGCCAGCACGGCGGCGTCGGCGGGCAGCGCGGCCTCCACGGCGGCCTTCATCTCGGCCGCCGTCTCGACCGGCACCACCGTCACCCCCGGGGGCGGCGGCACCGCGGCGGGGCCGGTGACGAAGGTGACCCGCGCGCCGAGGTGGGCCAGAGCCCGCCCGATCGCCGCCCCCTGCGCCCCCGACGAGCGGTTGGCGATGTAGCGGACCGGGTCGATCGGTTCGCGGGTCGGCCCCGAGGTGACGATGACATGCCGCCCGGCCAGCGGCCCGCCGCCAAGGCAGGTCTCGATCGCGGCGCGGATCTCGGCCGGTTCGGCCATCCGCCCCGGCCCCCATTCGCCGCAGGCCATCTCGCCGGGGTTCGGTCCCACCACGCGGACGCCGTCGGCGAGAAGCGTCGCGAGGTTGCGCCGGGTCGCCGGATGCTCCCACATCCGCACGTTCATCGCCGGCGCGATGAGCACCGGCTTGTCGGTGGCCAGCAGGAGGGTTGACGCCAGGTCGTCGGCCTGACCGGTGGCCATCCGGGCCATCAGGTCGGCGGTTGCCGGGGCGATCACCACCAGATCGGCCGCGCGGCTCAGCTCGATGTGGCCCATCCGCGCCTCGGCGTCGAGATCGAAGAGCTCCGAGCGCACCGCCTCGCCGGCGAGGGCGGCAAGCGTGAGCGGGGTCACGAAGCGCGACCCCGCAGGGGTCAGGACGGGGGTGACCCCGGCGCCCGCGCTGCGCAGCGCCCGCACGAGTTCCGGCACCTTGTAGGCCGCGATCCCGCCGCCGACGATCAGAAGGATCCGCTTTCCGGCCAGCATCGCCCCACCCTTCGCCGCAGGCCGGTTCTAGGCCGCGAAGGAGGCGGGCACAACTGCCGACCTCGGCCTCGCCGATCGGCGGCGGAGGTTGCCTGCGATGGCACCGGCCCCTGCGGTCAGCCGAGGAACTGGTGCACCTCGCGGCTCTGGCCCTCGAGGCTGCGGCGCATCTTCTGGAAGGCGGCCGCCTCGAGCTGGCGCACCCGCTCCTTCGACAGGCCGAGTTCGGCGCCGAGGCTCTCGAGCGTGCGCGGCTCGTCGCGCAGCTTGCGCTCCTGCACGATGAAGCGCTCGCGCGCATTGAGCGCCTGCATCGCGGTCACCAGCCATCCGCGCAGCCTGGCGGTGTCGCGGCTGTGCTCGACGAGGTCCGCGGCCTGCAGGCTGTCGTCCTCGAGGGTCTCGATCCATTCGCGCCCCTCGTCGTCGGCGGACTGGGTGGCGTTCAGCGAATAGTCCGAGCCCGAGAGCCGACCCTCCATCATCTCGACATCGGCCAGCGGCACACCGACCTCGGTGGCGATCCTCTGGCGCAGCTGGTGGGCGTCGAGCCGGACGCCGGCCGCCTGCGCCTCGCGCTCGAGCCGGGCCTGCACCCGACGCATGTTGAAGAACAGCGACTTCTGGCTCGAGGTCGAGCCGGTGCGCACCATCGACCAGTTGCGCATCACATAATCCTGGATCGACGCCTTGATCCACCACACGGCGTAGGTCGAGAAGCGCACGCCGCGGTCGGGGTCGAACTTGTCGGCCGCCTTCATCAGGCCGAGGCCGGCCTCCTGGATCAGGTCGTTCATCGGCGCGCCGTAGCGGCGGAACTTCGCCGCCATCGAGATCGCGAGCCGCATGTAGGCGGTCACCAGCCGGTGCAGCGCCTGCTCGTCGCGGCGGTCGCGCCAGGCATAGGCAAGCTGCAGTTCGGTCTCGGCGTCGAGCAGTTCCGCCTGCATCGCGCGCCGCGAGAGCGTGGTATCGGTCAGTCCGTCGAGCGCCATGCGTGATCCCCCGGTTCCGGCCCGCTGACGGGCCCGCATGCCCCTGTCTGGCCTCTCTACGCGGCGTCGCTGCCGGCGGATCACCTGCGGAATGAAAAAACGGTTGCCGAGCCGGCCGCCGCACCGGCTGCCCGAGGCCCGGGCGTCGCGCGACGCAGGGGGCTGCCTGCCCCCCCCGGCGCGCCCTGCGCGCCTTCGCCCCCCGGGCGCGCCCTGCGCGCCTTCGCCCCCCGAGGATGTCTCCGGACCGGAAACGACCCGGTGCGGGAACCTCGCACCGGGCGGCCCACGCCCGCAGGCCCGGCGCGGGCGCGGGCGTTTACGATCCGGTAACCGAACTGACCTAGGCCGTTAACCGGGGGGTGAAGGGGAACGGGGATGCAGGCACGCGCCTATACCGTGGCCTTCGAGGGGATCGAGGCGCGGCTTGTCGAGGTTCAGTGTGCGCTGACCGCGGGCATGCCTGCCTTCGCCATCGTCGGGCTGCCCGACAAGGCGGTGAGCGAGGCGAGGGAGCGGGTGCGCGCGGCGCTGTCGGCGCTCAACCTCGCGCTGCCCTCGAAGCGGATCACCGTGAACCTTTCTCCCGCCGACCTGCCCAAGGAAGGCTCGCACTTCGACCTGCCGATCGCGCTGGCGCTGCTCGCCGCGCTCGAGGTGGTGCCGCGCGACGCGGTCGAGGAGACGGTGGCGCTGGGCGAGCTGTCGCTCGACGGCGGCCTCGTGCCGGTGGCCGGGGCGCTGCCGGCGGCGATGGCGGCGGCCGAGGACGGCCGTCGCCTGCTCTGCCCGCGCGCCTCGGGCGCCGAGGCGGCCTGGGTGGGCGCGACCGAGGTGATCGCGCCCGCCACCCTGATCGAGGCGATCCGGCACTACGGCGGCCAGGCGCCGCTGCCGCCCGCGACGCCCGGCGAGGTGCTGGACGCAGGGGCGGCACGCGACCTGTCCGACGTGAAGGGGCAGGAGCGCGCCAAGCGTGCGCTCGAGATCGCCGCGGCCGGGCGGCATCACCTGCTGATGCTGGGCCCGCCCGGGTCGGGCAAGTCGATGCTGGCCGCACGGCTGCCCGGGCTTCTGCCGCCGCTGACCCCGGCCGAGGCGCTGGAGACCTCGATGATCCATTCGCTCGCGGGGCTGCTGACCGACGGCGGCATCTCGCGCGCGCCGCCCTTCCGCGAGCCGCATCATACCGCCAGCATGGCGGCGATCGTCGGCGGCGGCCGCGGGGCGAAGCCCGGCGAGATCAGCCTTGCGCACAATGGCGTGCTGTTCATGGACGAGTTCCCCGAATTTCCGCGCGCCGTGCTCGAGACGCTGCGCCAGCCGATCGAGACCGGCGAGGTGGTGGTGGCGCGGGCGAACGCGCATGTGCGCTATCCCTGCCGCTTCCTGCTGGCGGCAGCCGCCAATCCCTGCCGCTGCGGCCAGCTCGCCGATCCCGCCCGCGCCTGTGCCCGGGCGCCGCAGTGCGGAGCCGACTACCTCGGCCGCATCTCGGGGCCGCTGCTCGACCGCTTCGACCTGCGCGTGGAGGTGCCACCGGTGGCGTGGCACGACCTCGACCTGCCCGCGCCGGCCGAAGGGTCGGCGGCGGTGGCGGCGCGGGTGGCGGCGGCGCGGACGCGGCAGGCCGCACGCTATGCCGGCCACCCCGCCGCGCGCGCCAATGCCGATGCCGAGGGGCGGCTGCTCGAGGAGGTGGCGGCCCCCGACGCCGAGGGGCGCGCGCTCCTGCAGCGGGTGGCCGAGCGGATCGGACTGTCGGCGCGGGGCTACCACCGGGTGCTCAGGGTTGCGCGCACGATCGCCGATCTGGCCGGGTCCGATGCCGTTCGGGCGCCGCATGTGGCCGAGGCGGTGGGCTACCGGTTGCCGCTCTCTCCCGGGGTCTGAGCCGGACCGGGGGCGGCCGGGGCGGCGCCGAGGGCCCGGGCGAGGAACCGCGCGGCGGACCCGAGGGCGGCATCGGCCTCGGGAAGGCGGCCTGCGAAGACCTGCCAGGCGTGGGGCGTGTCGGCCCAGGTCTCGACCGTGACCGCGGCGCCTTCGGCGCCAAGCCGGCGCGCGAGCAGGAGCGAATCGTCGCGCAGCAGTTCGCTCCGCGAGACCTGGAACAGCAGCGGCGGTGCGCCCGGGAAGGCGGCCGCGAAGGGCGAGGCGCGAGGGTCGCCCGGCGGATGGCCGGCCAGCACGAAACCCAGCAGGTCCGGCAGGCGTTCCGCCGGCAGCAGGGGGTCGCATGCGGCGTTCTCGCGCCACGAGGGGCCGGATGCGGTCAGGTCGGCGAAGGGCGAGAACAGCGCTGCGGCGGCGGGCGGGGTTCCCGCGGCGCAGAGGTCGGCGAGCAGCGAAAGGGCGAGCCCGCCGCCCGCGCTGTCGCCGGCCAGGGCGATGCGATGCGGAGAGAGCCCCCGGGCGATCAACGCGTCCCACGCCGCCCGGGCATCGTCCCAGGCGGCGGGGAAGGGATGCTCGGGCGCAAGCCGGTAGTCGGGCAGGCAGACCGGCAGGCCCGAAAGGCGGGCGAGCTGCGCGGCGAGGGCGGCATGGGTGCGGGGCGAGCCGGCGATGAAGGCGCCGCCGTGAAGGTAGAGGACCGCGCCGCGCACCGGGGCATCGGCGGGGCCGGGGCCGCCCCGGGGCACCGCCCAGCAGAGCGGCGGGGCAGGTGGCGGTGCCGGGGTGCGGATCAGCCGCGTGCCCCGTGGCGGCCGCAGGAAGAGCCGCGCGAACAGCGCGAATTCCGCGCGCGCCCGCCGCGGCTCGCGGACGGCGGCAAGCCGCCGGCGGGCGACCGCCCGCAGGAGCGCGTTCAATGCGTCGAGCCTGAAGCTCACGCCGCCGCGGCGCGCCGGCGCTCCACCGCTTCCCAGATCAGCCGTGCGGCATTGACGCCGTCGAAGCGCTCGAGCTCCTGGATGCCGGTCGGCGAGGTGACGTTGATCTCCGTCAGCCAGTCGCCGATCACGTCGATGCCCACGAACACCTGCCCCCTCTCGCGCAGGACGGGCCCGATCTCGGCGCAGATCTCGCGGTCGCGCGCGGTCAGCGCCGCCGGCTCGGCGCGGCCGCCGACATGCAGGTTCGACCGCGTCTCGCCCTCGGCCGGCACGCGATTGATGGCGCCCGCCGGCTCGCCGTCCACCAGGATGATCCGCTTGTCGCCGCGGATCACCTCGGGGACGTATCTCTGCGCGATCAGCGGCTCGCGGCTCATGCCGGTGAACAGTTCGTGCAGCGATGCGAGGTTGCGGTCGTTCGGGTCGAGCCGGAACACGCCGGCCCCGCCGTTGCCGTAGAGCGGCTTCAGAATGATGTCGCCCTGCTGCGCCTTGAAGGCGCGCAATGTGGCGAGATCGCGCGCGATCACGGTGGGCGGCGTCAGTCGCGGAAACCGGAGCACGAGGAGCTTCTCCGGCGCATTCCGCACCCAGAACGGATCGTTCACCACGAGCGTGCGCGGATGGACAAGTTCCAGAAGATGCGTGGTGGTGATGTATCCCATGTCGAAGGGCGGATCCTGGCGCAGCCAGACCACGTCCAGGTCGGACAGGTCCGCCTCGGCCTCCTCGAGCACGCGCACATGATCGCCCGGCACCCGGCGCACCTCGATCCAGTTCCCGCGCGCCACCACGCGGCCGACGCGGAACGACAGCTGGTCGGGCGTGTAGACGAACAGCCGGTGCCCGCGCGCCTGCGCCTCGAGCGCCAGGCGGAAGGTCGAATCGGTATCGATGTTGACCGAGCCGATCGGATCCATCTGCAGCGCGACCTTCAGGCCCATCGGCTCGTCCTCCTCGTCCCGGACCCTTCATCGCCCGGCCGCGCAGGGGATGCAACGCCCGCAGGACAGGCCAGCGCCGCGTCAGTCGGCCATGACGTTCTCGATGATCCGCACCATGCCGCGGGCGTCCACCAGCGCCACATCGAGCCGCAGGTCGGTGTTCATGCCCAGAACCTCGGTGGCGAGGAACTCGCCGGCGGCCGCGAAGATCCGCTCGATCTGCCTTCGGGTCACGCGTTCGGCGGCGCGGGCGAAGGTCGCGGCCTTCTTCACCTCGACCAGCACGAAGCCTGCGCCGTCGCGCGCGATCAGGTCGATCTCGCCGGCGCGACCGCGGAACCGCCGGCGCGCGATCGGGTAGCCCCGGCGCACATAGTCCGCCGCAACCGAGGCCTCGGCCGCGAGACCCGCGAGATTCGCCCTCTGCCCGCGCTGCGTCGCGGCTGACGCGCCGGTCTGCAGACCCGCCGAAGGACTGCGCCCCGCTGCCTGCGTTCCCCTCCTGTCAGCCATGCCGCCCTCCTTCTCAGCCACGCCCGGCCAATCGCAGCGCCATGCGGTACACCGCACGCCGCGGCCTTCCGTATGCCGCCGCAACCGTCTCGGCAGCCTCCCGCAGCGAGAGCCGCGAGAGGGCCTCTGCCAGCGCCGCCGCGAGCTCGGCCTCGCTGTGCGTCGGGCCCGTTGCGCGATCGATGACGACCATGTATTCACCACGCACGGCATCGCTGGCGAGCCGGGCCGACAGGTCGCCGAGCGTGCCCCGCACGACCGTCTCGAAGCGTTTGGTCAGCTCGCGGCAGAGTGCACCCTGCCGTGCCTCTCCCAGAACCTGCACCAGATCGTCGAACAATTCCCTAACGCGTCTCGGCGATTCGCAGATCACGAGGGTTGCCGGCAGATCCGCGAGTTCGGCCAGGGCCGCACGACGGGCCGCGCCGGCGGCGGGCAGGAAGCCTGCGAACAGGAAGCGGTCGGTCGGCAGGCCGGCAACCGTGAGCGCTGCCAGCACGGCCGAGGCGCCGGGCACGGCATGGACGGCCGCGCCCTCGGCGATCGCGGCGCGCGCCAGCGCGAAGCCGGGGTCGGCGACGAGCGGCGTACCGGCCTCCGAGGCATAGGCCACCGACCGGCCGGCGCGCAGCTCGGCCAGAAGCCGCGGCCGCACGCGCTCGCCGTTGTGATCGTGGTAGGCCACCAGCGGACGGCCGCCGAGGCGCAGGCCGTGGATCTCCATCAGCCGGCGCAGGGTGCGGGTGTCCTCGGCGGCGAGGATCTCGGCCGATGCCAGGGTGTCGAGCGCACGCAGGGTGATGTCGCGGGCGTTTCCGATCGGGGTGGCGACCAGGTAAAGCCCGGCGGCGAGCTCGGTTGTCTGCCACGACATCGGGCGGCTCGGCCTCCGGCGTTTACTTGGGCCTGCCGACACCTTAGGCTCGCGCCGGCCCGGTCGTCCACACCCGGACGTCAGACGGGCGGCGGGGGCGATCGGTCGGAGGAGGCGCATGGTGCGGGTTCTGGGAATGGCACGCCGGGCGGTGCTGAAGGCGGCGATGGCCGTCGCGGCGCTCGGCCTCATCGCCTGCGAGCCGATCGACCTCGGCGGCGGGGCGGGCGGCGGCGGGCCGCGGGTCGATCCCTCGGGGCCGGTCCGGGTGGCGCTGCTCCTGCCCGGTTCCTCGGGCATCGCGGGCGACGACATCCTGTCGCGCAGTCTCGAGAACGCCGCGCGGATGGCGGTCGCGGACCTGCAGGGGGTGCGGATCGACCTGCAGGTCTACACCACCGGCCCGACCGCCCAGGGCGCCGCCAGCGCGGCGGTCCGGGCCGCCGACGAGGGCGCGCGCATCATCCTCGGGCCGGTGTTCGCCGATGCGGCCAACGCCGCGGGCCTTGCGGTTGCCGGTCGCGGCATCAACGTGCTCAGCTTCTCGAACAACGCCGACATCGCGGGCGGCAACGTCTTCGTGCTGGGCAACACCTTCGCCAACACCGCGAACCGGCTGGTGTCCTATGCCGCCCGGCAGGGCAAGGGCCGGATCCTGATCGTGCACGAGCAGACCGCGGCCGGCGAGGCCGGTCGGCGCGCCATCGAGGCGGCGATCGGCCGGGCCGGGGCGCAGCTTGCCGGGATCCAGAGCTACAGCTTCAGCCAGGAGGCGGTGGTTGCGGCTGCCCCCGCGATCGCGGCGGCGGCGCGGGCCGCCGCGGCAACCTCGGTGTTCTTCACTGCCGACACGGTGGGCGCGCTTCCGCTGCTGGCCCAGCTGCTGCCCGAACGCGGCCTGAACCCGGCCGCGGTGCAGTTCCTCGGGCTCACGCGCTGGGACATCCCCGCCGCCACCCTGGCCCTGCCGGGGCTTCAGGGCGGCTGGTTCGCACTTCCCGACCCCGGCCTGACGCGCGCGTTCGAGGCACGCTACAGCGCAACCTACGGATCCCAGCCGCATCTGATCGCAGGGCTCGCCTACGACGGGGTGGCCGCCGTCGGCGCCCTGCTGCGGCAGGGGCGGACCGATGCCCTGTCCGCGCGCGCGCTGACCCAGGCCTCGGGCTTCGTCGGCACCGGCGGGGTTTTCCGGCTGCGCCCGGACGGCACGGCCGAGCGCGCGCTGGCGGTGGCCGAGGTGCGCAACAATCAGGTGATCGTGATTGACCCCGCACCCCGAAGCTTCGCCGGCCCCGGCTCGTGACGCGGTGGCCGGGGCCGACGGCGCCGGGCCCGGCACCGGCCCTGCCAACCTGATCCGTCCCCCCGACGCGATCCGCGACACCGCCGCCCTCGAGGCGGCGCGGGCCGCCGCCTGGGCCGGGGCGACGGAGGCCCGGGCGCTGCGCGCGGCGGCGTTTCCCGTGCTTGCCGCGGCGCGCCGCGACGGGTCCGCGGCGATCGCCGCCGCCTTCGCCGCCCATCCTGAACGTTCCCGCGAGACGGTCGCCGCCTATGCCTACCTCACGGACGTCCTGGTGCGCACGGTGTTCGACATGGCGGTGCGCCGGTTCCATCCCCTGCCCGTCCCGACCGCCGGCGAGCGCATCGCCGTGATCGCGGTCGGCGGCTACGGCCGGGCCGAGATGGCGCCGTTCTCGGACGTGGACCTTCTGTTCCTGACGCCCTGGAAGGTCACACCCTGGGCCGAGAGCGTCATCGAATCGATGCTCTACACCCTCTGGGACCTCCGGCTGAAGGTCGGCCATGCCACGCGCACGGTGGCCGATTCGATCCGCATCGCCCGCGAGGACATCAGCGTGCGCACCGCGCTGCTCGAGCACCGGCCGGTCTGCGGCGATGCCGCGCTCGCGGCCGAGCTGTCCGACCGGCTCTGGCGCGAGCTCTTCTGCTCGACCGGACCGCAGTTCGTCGAGGCCAAGCTGGCCGAGCGCGCCGAGCGGCTGCGGAAGCACGGCGGGCAGCGCTACATGCTCGAACCCAACGTCAAGGAAGGCAAGGGCGGCCTGCGCGACCTGCAGACGCTGTTCTGGATCGCGAAATACCTGCACCGGGTCGATACCACCGAGGCGCTTCTGCCGCTCGGCTTCTTCCGTCCGGAGGAGCACGAGGCCTTCCGCCGGGCCGAGACCTTCCTGTGGGCCGTGCGCTGCCACCTGCACCTCATCGCCGGGCGCGCCGCCGAACAGCTGACCTTCGACCTGCAGGTCGAGGTGGCGCGGCGTCTGGGCTACCGCGACGGCGGCGGGCGGCGGGCGGTCGAGCACTTCATGCAGGACTATTTCCGCCATGCCACCCGGGTGGGCGAGCTGACCCGGATCTTCCTGACCGCGCTCGAGGCAAGCCACGTCAAGAAGGAACCGGCGCTGATCGGGCTCTTGCGCCGGCGCCGGCCGGCGCGCGCGCCCTACCGGATCAACCAGAACCGTCTGGACGTCGGCGACGAGGCCGCCTTCCTGGCCGACAAGCTGAACCTGCTCCGGGTCTTCCAGGAGGCGCTGCGCACCGGCGTGCTGCTGCACCCGAACGCGATGCGGCTGATCGCGGCCAACCTGCACCGCATCGACGACGAGATGCGCCACGATCCCGAGGCGGCACGCATCTTCCTCGACACGCTGATCGCCCACGGCAACCCCGAACGGGCGCTCCGGCGGATGAACGAGCTCGGCGTGCTCGCCGCCTTCATCCCCGAGTTCGAGCCCGTCGTGGCGATGATGCAGTTCAACATGTACCATGCCTACACGGTGGACGAACACATCATCCAGTGCGTCTCGACGCTCGCCCAGATCGAGCGCGGCGAGCTGGTCGAGGAACTGCCGATCGCCAGCCGCATCCTGAAGGAGGGCGTGAACCGCCGGGTGCTCTACCTTGCGCTGCTTCTGCACGACATCGGCAAGGGCCGGCCCGAGGACCATTCGGTGCTGGGCGCGCAGATCGCGCGGAAGGTGGCGCCGCGGCTCGGGCTCGACCCCGAGGAATCCGAGACGGTCGAATGGCTGGTGCGCAACCACCTGCGCATGTCCGACACCGCCCAGAAGCGCGACATCGCCGACCCGCGCACCGTGCGCGGCTTCGCCAAGGCGGTTCGGACGCGCAAGCGGCTCGACCTGCTGACGGTGCTGACCGTCTGCGACATCCGCGGGGTCGGACCGAACGTCTGGAACAACTGGAAGGCGATGCTCCTGCGCGGTCTGTACCGACAGACGGCGGAGGCGCTCGAGGGCGGGCTCGAGGCGCTCGGTCGCGAGGCGCGCGAGGACGAGGCCAAGGCGGCGCTGCGCCGGGCGCTTGCCGACTGGCCGGCCGAGGCGGTCGAGGCCGAGCTTGCCCGCCACTACAGCCCCTACTGGCAGGGGCTTCCGACCGAGACGCAGGCGGTCTTCGCCCGCCTCCTGCGCGGGCTCGGCCCGGGCGAGATCCGCATCGACCTGCACCCCGACGAGGCCCGCGACGCGACCCGCGCCGCCTTCGCGCTGGCCGACCATCCGGGGATCTTCTCGCGCCTCGCCGGGGCGCTGGCGCTGGCCGGGGCGAATGTGGTGGACGCGCGCACCTACACCTCGAAGGACGGCTTCGCCACCGCGGTGTTCTGGATCCAGGACGCCGAGGGCACGCCCTACGAGGAGGCGCGCCTGCCGCGCCTGCGCCAGATGATCGAGCGCACGCTGCGCGGCGAGGTGGTGGCGCGCGAGGCGCTGAAGTCGAAGGACAGGATCGGGCGGCGGCAGAAGGACTTCGAGGTGCCGACCGTGATCACCTTCGACAACGAGGGGTCCGACATCTACACCATCATCGAGGTCGATACGCGCGACCGCCCCGGCCTGCTCTACGATCTCACCCGCACGCTGGCGGCAGCCAACATCTCCATCGCCAGCGCGGTGATCGCGACCTACGGCGTGCAGGCGGTCGATACCTTCTACGTCAAGGACATGTTCGGGCTCAAGCTGCACGGCCGGCAGAAGCGCGAGGCGCTGGAGAAGAAGCTGCGGGCGGCGATCGCCGAGGGCGCCGAGCGGGCCCGCGCCGGATGAAGCCGATCCGCCTGGTCTCGGGCTTCCTGACCGTCGGCGTCTGGACGCTGGTCAGCCGCATCCTCGGCTTCGTCCGCGACATCCTGATGGCGGCCTTCCTCGGCGCGGGGCCGGTGGCGGAAGCCTTCCTGATCGCCTTCTCGCTGCCGAACATGTTCCGCCGCTTCTTCGGCGAAGGCGCCTTCAACGTGGCCTTCGTGCCGATGTTCGCCAAGAAGCTCGAACAGGACGCCGACCCGCAGCGCTTCGCGGCCGAGGCCTTCGCCGGCATGTGCCTGTTGCTGACGGGCTTCAGCGTCCTCGGCATCCTCGCCATGCCGCTGCTCGTCACGGCGATGGCCAGCGGGTTCCTCGGCGACGACCGCTTCGCCCTGGCCGTGGCCTACGGCCGCATCGCCTTTCCCTATGTCCTGCTCGTCTCGCTCACCGCGATCCTCTCCGGGGTGCTGAACGCCACCGGCCGTTTCGTCGCCGCCGCCGCCGCGCCGGTGCTTCTGAACCTCGTCTTCATCCTCGGCGTGCTGCTGGCCGCGGCCGTCGCACGCCCGGGCCACATGGCCGAGGACGCCTTCGCCTTCGCGCTGGGCGACTGGCTGGCCTGGTCGGTGCCCGTGGGCGGGGCGGCGCAGCTTGCGCTGGTCTGGTGGGCGGCGGCGCGGGCGGGCTTCGCGCCGCGGCTCGTGCGCCCGCGCCTCACCCCCGATCTCCGGCGGCTGGCCGCGATCGCCGCCCCGGCGGCCCTGGCCGGCGGGGTGGTGCAGGTCAACCTGCTGGTCGGCCGGCAGGTCGCCAGCTTCTTCGACGGCGCCATCGCCTGGCTGTCCTATGCCGACCGGCTCTACCAGCTGCCGCTCGGCGTCGTCGGCATCGCCATCGGCGTCGTGCTCCTGCCCGACCTCGCCCGGCGCCTCGCGGCGGGCGACGAGGCCGGCGGGCGCGACGCGCTCAGCCGGGCGGGCGAATTCGCCCTGATGCTGACGCTGCCGGCGGCGGTGGCGCTGGTGGTGATCGCGGTTCCGATCGTCGCGGTGCTCTACGAGCGCGGGGCCTTCACCCGCGACGACACGCTGGCAACGGCACTGGCGCTGGCGATCTACGGCGCGGGGCTGCCCGCCTTCGTGCTGCACAAGGTGCTCCAGCCGCTCTACTTCGCACGCGAGGACACGCGCCGTCCGTTCCTCTACGCCAGCCTGTCCATGGGGGTGAACGCGCTCCTGGCGATCGGGCTCGCTCCGGTGATCGGCTTCGCGGCGGCGGCACTCGGCACCACGGTGGCAGGCTGGGGCATGGTCTGGCAGCTCCATCGCGGCGCCGCCGCGATGGGGCCGGCGGCGCGGTTCGACGACAGGTTCCGCGCCCGGGTGCTGCGCATCGCGGTGGCCTCCGGGCTGATGGGGCTGGCGCTCTGGGCGGGAACCGTCGCTCTGGCGCCCTGGATGGCGCCGGGCACGGCCGGGGCGCCCGCACTCGCCGGGCTGATCCTCGGCGGGATGGCCGTCTATTTCGCGACCGGCCACCTGATCGGCGCCTTCCGGCTGTCGGAGGTCGCGCGCGCCCTGCGCCGCCGGCGCTAGCGCGGGATCGCCTCACGTGGAGCCCTCCCGCCCCCCGTGACCCGGGCGGCGACCGGCCGCGGGCCGAGGCGAGGCGCCCGGCCCGGGTCCGCTCCGGGGGGGGGCGCGCCCCATGCGCCCCGGCCGCCTCCGCCCTGCGGCCCGCCCCACGCGCCGCCCGTCCGCCCCCCATGTCCGGTCCGCAAATATCCTCGGGGGGTGAAT
>CALDYW010000069.1 GCA_937944395.1 uncultured Paracoccaceae bacterium
CGCCGCGGCGCTGCTGCTGTCGGCCAGGGCGGGCGGGCTCGGCGACCTGCGGGCGCGGCTGCGCGTCCGGTCGCGCCCGGAGATCGCGGCCGTCCTGATGCTGCCGCCGGCGGCGCTGCTGGCGGCGGCGCCGCTCCTCGGCGGCGACTGGGCGGGGCTCTCGCGCTATTCCGGCCTGCCCGAGCTCGCGCCCCTCGCCGTCGCGGCAATCGTGCTTTCGATCAATGGCTTCGGCGAGGAAATCGGCTGGCGCGGCTACCTGCTGCCGCGGCTTCAGGCACTCTGCGGACCGCGGGCCGGAGCGCTGCTGACCGGCCTCGTCTGGGCCTTCTGGCATCTGCCGATGCTCGCCGTTCTGGCGACCTATCGCGAGATGGGGGCGCTCGTGCTGCTGTTCGGATTCGGCCTCGGGCTGCTGGCCGGATCGCTGGTGCTGGCGCATGTGGCGGCGGCCGCGGGGCTGGCGGCGGCGGCGGTCTGGCATACGGCCTTCAATCTGGTGACCGCGACCGATCTCGGCGGCGCCGGCGGCGCGGTGCTGACCGCGGTGACGATGGTCTGGGCTGCGGTCCTGCTCGCGCGTCCCGCAGCCCTCGCGGTGCCGCCGCCGCCGCGACCTCCGGCCCGGCCGCGGCCGCCCGGGTCGCCCCGCACCGGATGAGCGGACGCGCTCAGCCGGCGCCGGCCGGCGCGCGGGCGCATCGCGCCTGCAGCGCGCGCACCGCCTCGGGCGTGACCCGCGCCCGGCGCGCGGGCACCAGAGAGACATGGAGCGCCGCCGCCGCCTGCGCGAAGGCGCAGGCCGGCGCGAGGTCGTCGCCCGCGTCGAGCCGCGCCGCGAGCGCGCCGAGGAAGGCATCCCCCGCACCATGCGTCGAGACCACGGCGACCTCGGGCGCCGGCTGGTCGAACCCGCCGCCGTCCGCACCCCGGCAGATCAGGCCCGCGGCGCCGAGGGTGACGAGGACGCGCGGGACGCCGCGCGCCGCCAGGCGGGCGGCCGCGGCCCCGGGATCGTCCGTGCCCGACAGCATCGCCGCCTCGACCCGGTTGACCACGAGCAGATCGACGAGGGCAAGGAGGTCGTCCGCCACCGGCCGCGCCGGAGCGGCGTTCAGCACCACCCGCAGGCCCGCCGCCCGCGCCCGGCGGGCGAGCGCCAGATTTGCCGCCTCGGGGATCTCGGATTGCAGCAGCACGAGCCGCGCGCCCTCGGGCGGCGCGGCATCGCCCCGCACATGGCGGTTCGCGGCGGTCACGATCACCGCGCCGTAGGCGCCCTCGGCGGTGACGATGGCGACGCTCATCCCCGTAGGCCCGGCCACCCGAGCCACATCGGCGACCGCAACCCCCTCGCGCCTCAGGGCCGCGAGCACCGTGCGGCCGGCCGCGTCGCGCCCGACCGCCCCGGTCATCGCCACCCGCGCGCCCATCCGCGCGGCGGCCACCGCCTGGTTCAGCCCCTTGCCGCCCGGCAGCCGGGCCACGCCCTCGCCGGGGAGCGTCTCGTCGAGCGCGGGAAGGCGGGGTGCGCGCACCACCACGTCGTGGTGGATCGACCCGGCGACCCAGACGCTCACCGCCCGGCCCCGTAGAGCGCGGCGGCGACGACCCGCATCGCCGCGGCGGCATCCTGGCGGTCGGTCGCCGCGGCCAGGTCGGGGTCGCGGGCCAGTCCGGCCGCGACGCTGCGCAGACGCTCGACCAGCGCGATGTTCGCCCGTGCCTCGGCCACCGGATCCATGCCGCCGTGGTCGGGGAAGGTGTCGAAATAGAGCACGCCGTCATAGCCGATCCGGTCGAGCTCGACGAGCAGCTCGAGGGTCTGCACCGGGTGGATCGAGCCCGCGATCAGCCCGTCGTCGCGCCGCCCGTAGCCGTCGTTGAGGTGCACGCCGAGCAGCCGCGAGTGCCGCGCCACCATCGCCGCCGCATGCGCCGGCATCTCGCCGGCATAGAGCACATGGGCGAAGTCGAGGGTGACGCCGAGGTTCGGCGCCCCCGCCGCGCCGACCGCCATGAGCGTCGTGGCGACATCGGGCAGCAGGGCGAAGGCGCGCGGCTCGTTCGGCTTGTATTCCACGGCGATGGCCACATCCGGATCGTGCGCCGCGACTTCGGCCAGCGCCGCCACGGTATCGTCCCACATCCGGCCGAAGCCGCCCTGGAAGGGGTAGTCCACCCCGTCCTGGCCGAGCCAGAGCGTCATCAGCCGCCCGCCCATCGCGCGGCAGGTGTCGATGCCCCGCCGCGTGAGGTCGATCGCGCGCCGGCGCACCGCCGGATCGGGGTGGGTGAAGGCGCCGAGGCGGAAGGCCGGCTCGGTGTAGTAGCGCATCGCCAGCCCGTTCAGCGCCATGCCGGAATCAGACAGGATTCGCTGCAGATCCTCCGGCGAGTGACGGGCAAGATGGTCGGGATAGTTCAGGTCTGCGGCGTCGAGCCCGCCCACCTCGGCGGCCCGCGCCAGCATCTCGGCGACGCTTCCCCCCGGCACCGCGAAGGCATTGAGGCGCGCGGCATAGCGGGGGCGGTTCGGCAGGTCCATGGCAGGTCTCCGGGTCGGGCAGGCTCAGCGCGGCGCGAAGAGTTCGGGATGCGCGGCCTCGAGCGGCTCGATATAGGTCAGAAGCTGGGCCAGATGCCGCCCAGTCGCCGCCCGCGCCGCCCCGGGGTCGCGCGCGGCGATCGCCGCGACGATGGCGCGATGCTCCTCGAGCGTCGCCTGCATCCGCCCGGGCACCGGCAGCACCAGCTGCCGCGCCCGGTTGACGTTGACCCATGCGGTCTGCGCCACCTGCGCCAGCCGCCGATACCCGGTGAACGACAGGATCATCTCGTGCATCTCGCCGTCGAGACGATAGAACCCGGCGTGATCGCCGTCGGCGACCATCGCCTGCTGCATCCGCAGGTTGCGCCGGAGCTCGGCGAGCTCGTCCTCGGTGACCGTCTGGGCCACGCGCTCGACGGCCGCCAGTTCGATCGCCTCGCGCAGGAAAGCCCCCTCGCGCAGGTCGGCCATCGAGAAGCGCGCGACGAAGGTGCCGGCCTGCGGCACGACGTCGACCAGGCCCTCGGCCGCCAGACGGGCCACCGCCTCGCTCACCGGGCTGCGCGACACGCCGAGCCGGGCGCAGATCTCGCCCTTCCGCAGGATCTCACCCGGACGGTAGGCCAACGACAGGATGGCCTCGCGCAGAACCAGATAGACGCGCTGCGACAGCGATCCGGCAAGTTCCGACAGCGGTCGCAGCCGGGGAGTCCCCGGGGATGCCCCTTGCGGTTCCTCGGCTCCGGCCTGTAGCATGTTAGCATGCTAGCGGCAGGGTCCGACCTGTCAAGCGGCCGGGTCAGGGGGCAGAGCATGGACGGTCAGGGCAGCGGCCGGTCACCGGCGCTCCGGCTCAATCCGGCCGACAACGTGCTGATCGCGCTGGCCGACCTTCCGGCCGGCATGGAACTGCCCGGCCTGCCCTGCCCGCTTCCCGGCCCGGTTCCGCGCGGTCACAAGATCGCCGCCCGCGCCATCGCCGCGGGCGCGCGGGTGATCCGCTACGGCCAGATCATCGGCGCGGCGACCGCCGACATCGCGCCCGGAGCCCATGTGCACGTCCACAACCTCGGCATGGGACCGCACGAGCGCGACTATGCCTTCGGCACCGATGTCCGCCCTCTGCCCGCGCCCGGCGACGCGCTGGGCTTCCTCGGCTATCACCGCGCCGACGGCCGGGTGGGGACACGCAACTACCTCGGCATCCTCACCTCGGTGAACTGTTCGGGCAGCGTCGCCCGCTTCATCGCCGAGGCGGTCGAGCGCGAGGGCTGGCTGGCCGACTTCCCGAACGTGGACGGTGTCGTGCCGATCGTGCACGGCAGCGGCTGCGGCATGAGCGGGTCGGACGAAGGCTATGCCACGCTCTACCGAACGCTGCAGGGCTGGGCCCGCAATCCGAACTTCGGGGGCATCCTTCTGGTGGGGCTCGGCTGCGAGGTGATGCAGGTGCCCGACCTGATCGGCCAGGGCCGGATGCGCGCCGACGGCAACTTCCGCTACATGACGATACAGGGCACCGGGGGCACCCGCGCCACCATCGCCCGCGGCGTCGCGATGCTGAAGGAGATGGCCGAGGTCGCCAACCGCGCCGCGCGCGCGCCGGCGCCGGCCTCGGCGCTGGTGGTCGGGCTCCAGTGCGGCGGGTCCGACGGCTATTCCGGGATCACGGCGAACCCGGCACTCGGCCATGCGTCGGATCTGCTGGTGGCCCGGGGCGGCACCACGATCCTGTCGGAGACGCCCGAGATCTACGGCGCCGAGCACCTGCTGACCCGCCGCGCGGTCAGCCGCGACGTGGGCGAACGGCTCGTCGAGCGCATCCGCTGGTGGGAGGACTACACCGCCCGCAACGGCGGCGAGATCAACAACAACCCCTCTCCCGGCAACAAGAAGGGCGGGCTCACGACGATCCTCGAGAAGTCGCTCGGCGCCGTGGCCAAGGGCGGCACCGCGCCGCTCGCAGGTGTGTACCGGTTCGCCGAACCGATCGCCACGCGCGGCTTCGTCTTCATGGACACCCCCGGCTACGACCCCTGTTCCGTCACCGGCCAGATCGCCGGCGGCGCGACGCTGATCTGCTTTACCACCGGGCGCGGCTCGGTCTCGGGCTACAAGCCGGTTCCCTGCATCAAGCTCGCCACGAATTCCGAGATGTATGCGCGCATGGCCGACGACATGGACATCAACTGCGGCGACATCCTCGACGGGAGCGCGGACATCGCGGGCAAGGGCGAGGCGATCCTCGACCTGATGTTGCGGGTCGCCAGCGGCGAGCGGACGCGCAGCGAGGCGCTGGGCTTCGGCGGCGCCGAGTTCGTGCCCTGGCAGATCGGCGCGGTGATGTGACGGCGCCCGGACAAGAGGAGAGACCGAGACGTGAGACTAGCCGGAAAGCGCGCCTTCCTGACGGCTGCGGCCGCCGGGATCGGCCAGGCCACGGCGCGGGCCTTCGCCGCCGAGGGGGCGGAGGTGATCGCCACCGACATCGACGAGGCCGGCCTCGCCCCGCTCGCCGACCTCGGCATCCGAACCCGCCGGCTCGACGTGCTCGACCCCGGGCAGATCGCCGCGGCGGCGTCCGAGGCGGGGTCGGTGGACGTGCTGTTCAACTGCGCGGGCTTCGTCCACCACGGCACGATCCTCGACTGCGACGAGGCGGCCTTCGACTTCTCGGTGAACCTCAACGTCCGGTCGATGTACCGGATGATGCGGGCCTTCCTGCCGGCGATGCTGGAGGCGGGCGGGGGCAGCATCGTCAATGTCGCCTCGGTCGCCTCCTCGCTGATCGCCGCCCCGAACCGCTTCGTCTACGGTGCCACCAAGGCGGCGGTCATCGGGATGACGAAGTCGGTCGCGGCGGACTTCGTGACCCGCGGCATCCGCGCCAACGCGATCTGCCCGGGCACGGTCGAAAGCCCCTCGCTCGAGGCGCGCCTGCGTGCGACCGGCGACTACGAGGCCGCCCGCGCCGCCTTCATCGCCCGCCAGCCGATGGGCCGGATCGGCCGGCCCGAGGAGATCGCCGCCCTTGCCGTCTATCTCGCCTCCGACGAATCGGCCTTTCTCACCGGGCAGGCGATCGCCATCGACGGCGGCTGGACCAACATCTGAGGAGACACCCCATGAAGCTTCTGCGCTACGGCCCGCCCGGCCGGGAACGGCCCGGCCGGCTCGACGCCGAGGGCCACATCCGCGACCTCTCGGCGGTGGTGCCGGACCTCGCCGGCGAGGTGCTGACGCCCGCGGGGCTCGCCCGCATCGCCGCCGCCGATCCCGAGGCGCTGCCTCTGGTCGCCGGCGCGCCGCGCATCGGCCCCTGCCTGGGCCGGGTCGGCAAGTTCATCTGCATCGGGCTCAACTACTCCGACCACGCCGCCGAGACCGGCGCCAAGGTGCCCGACGAGCCGATCCTGTTCATGAAGGCGACGAGCGCGATCATCGGCCCCTGCGACGACGTCGTCATCCCGAAGGGGTCGGAGAAGACCGACTGGGAGGTCGAGCTCGGCGTGGTCATCGGCGCGCCGGCCCGCTACGTCTCCGAGGCCGAGGCGATGGCGCATGTCGCCGGCTACTGCGTGGTCAACGACGTCTCGGAACGCGCCTTCCAGCTCGAGCGCGGGGGGCAGTGGACCAAGGGCAAGTCGGCCGACACCTTCGGCCCGATCGGGCCCTGGCTGGTGACCGCCGACGAGGTTCCCGACCCGCAGGACCTGGATATGTGGCTCGAGGTGGACGGCCACCGCTACCAGAACGGCTCGACCCGCACGATGGTCTTCGGGGTCGCGCAACTGGTCAGCTACATCAGCCAGTTCATGAGCCTGCACCCGGGCGACATCATCTCGACCGGGACGCCGCCCGGCGTCGGGCTCGGCCAGAAGCCGCCCGTCTTCCTGCGCCCGGGGCAGGAGATGCGCCTGGGCATCGCCGGGCTCGGCGAGCAGCGCCAGCGCACGGTCGCCTGGTCGGGCTGACGGGGAGACGGGGCGCGCCCGGCGGTCACTGCCGGCGGCCGGTGGCGGCGGGGGGCTCTGCCCCCCGTCCCCGGCAAGGCCGGGGACTCCCCCCGGGATATTTCAGGACCGGACATGGAGGCGGGCTCGCCTGCCGGCGTCTGAACTGCGCCCTCGAGCCCCGGCCCATGTTCGGTCCGAAAATATCCTCGGGGGGTCGAGGG
>CALDYW010000070.1 GCA_937944395.1 uncultured Paracoccaceae bacterium
GCCCGGCGACATCGACATCCAGGTCAAGGACAACATCCTGACGCTCTCGGGCGAGCGCAAGGCGCCCGACCTGCCCGAAGGCGCCACCTGGCACCGGCGCGAACGCGCCTTCGGCCGCTTCACCCGCGCCATCCGTCTGCCGTTCGCCCCGGGAGCGGGAGGCGGAGGATCGTCCGGCGCTTGCGCGACACGCCGGGCCCCGGCGGCAGCGGCATCGGGCGCGCCTTAGATTTCCTCTCCAGAGCCGCGCACCGCCTGCAGCAGCGCGGTGATGGCTTCGCGGATCGCGTCGAAGGCCCCCGCGCGCGTGTCCGCCGCGCGCCGGCGAAAGCGTCCAGGGGCGCCATCGACCGGCCGCACGCGCAGCGAAAGTTCGAGGCCGAACGCGCCGCCCCCGGGCGCCGCCGCGTGCCGCTGATCGACGAGGCAGGGACCATCGATGCGCCTCCGGCGAAGGCCGCTCGAAGGCGGCAGCAAGCTGGATCTCCGTTCCATCTTGCCGACGCCACCCACGTCGAACTGGCCAGCGGACGTTCTAGACAATCGTGTTTTGCAGGAAATTCCGCTGAACGGCGCAGGCATCAGGCCCGGAGGATACCGGCCCGGAGCGACCGCTTCCGGACCCCTGGCGCATGGGCCGGTTGCCAGCCCCTCCGGCATGATTTTTGAAAACAAGGAAAAAACCGGCTCCTGCCGGCTCGGGAGAACGCTTTCGCGCGGGCAAGCGGCGCAAGGGGGCGGGTCCGACGTCGGACCTTCTCGGGTTCCCTTCATCCCGGTAGGATGGTGCCGCCGGTCGGCCGGGCCGTAGCCTCGGCCTGTCACGACAGGCCGATCGATCCGGAGAACCGTCGCCATGCGACCGACACGCCGCACCCTTCTGTGTTCGCCTCTCGCCCTCGCGGCGGCGACCCTGCCGGCCGCTGCAGCGGCACCTTTCCGCTTTGCCCTGACCCCGGTCTTTCTGGACAACGATGCGGCGGTGCTGACTGCCCTGCGGGCAGCGATGGAGGACGGCCTTGCCGGGGGGGTCGATCTCGTCCAGCGCCGGACCTATCAGGAGATCACGGGCGCGCTGCTCGACGGCTCGGTCGATGCCGCCTGGACCTGCGGCTATCCCTTCCTGCAGCACCGCGACACCCTGACCGTCCTCGGAGTGCCGGTCTGGCGCGGCCGGCCGCTCTACCAGTCCTACCTGATCGCGGCGCCCGACGATCCGGCGACCGGGCTGGCCGACCTGGCCGGGGGGATCCATGCCTTCTCCGATCCCGACAGCAATTCGGGGTTCCTGGTCACCGCGTCCGATCTGGCGCGGATGGGGCGCACGCCGGACACCCACTTCAGCCGCTTCATCTTCACCTACGGGCACCGCAACGTCGTGCGCGCGGTCGCCGGCGGGCTGGTCCGGTCGGGCAGCGTGGACGGCTATGTCTGGGAGACGCTGGCCGAGGCCGAACCCGACCTGACGGTGCGCACGCGGGTGGTCGCGCGGTCGGAGTGGATGGGATTTCCGCCCTTCGTCGCGCGGACCGACCGCCTGGAGGAACCCGGGGTCAGGGCCTGCCGGGACACGCTCCTGAACATCGGGCAGACCGCGGCGGGGCGCGAGGCGCTGCGGCTTCTGCGCCTCGACGGCGTCGGACCGGCGGAGCCCGGGCTCTACGACGGCATCGCCCGGCGCATGGCCGAGATCGGGCGGTCGCGATGAGGGTCGCCTGGTTCCAGGGCCTGCCCGTCACCGTCCGGGTGCCGCTGATCGTGGCCGGGCTGATGGTGGCGCTCGGTCTGGTGGCAAGCCACGGCGTGCTGACGGTGCTCGGCCGCCTGCAGGATGCGCGTCTGCGCGAGATCGCCCGGCTGCATGTTCAGGGGCTGTCGGTCGCGCTCGGGCCCCTCGTGCCGCGCCAGGAGGTCTGGGAGGTCTACGACCTTCTCGACCGGGCGCGCGC
Source organism: uncultured Paracoccaceae bacterium (assembly GCA_937944395.1). Classification (GTDB taxonomy): domain Bacteria; phylum Pseudomonadota; class Alphaproteobacteria; order Rhodobacterales; family Rhodobacteraceae; genus CALDYW01. The sequence continues at coordinate 1,950 of CALDYW010000070.1, forward strand.
GGCGGCCGACGGGCACAGGCTTCTGCTGACCGTCGTCTCCGACAGCGAGGGTCGCGTGCTGGCGGCGACCGATCCGCGCCGCGCCCCCGTCGGCAGCGGCATCGCCCCGTTCACGCTCGGTGCGACGGCACCCGAGGCCGTGCGCATGACCGGCGACGCGGTGCTGCGCGTGGCGGCACCGCTTCTCTACCAGGACCGGGAGGTCGGCCGCATCGTGACCGAACTCGACGTCGCCGACTTTCTGGCCGAGCGGTCGCGGGTGCGGTTCTGGCTTCTGATCGGGAATGCCGGGGCAACGGCTCTGCTCGGTCTCGCCGGCTGGCTGGTCGTGGCGCGTCTGTTGCGGCCGCTGGGGGATCTGGTCGAGGCGATGGGGGGCAAGACCGGCGTGCCACAGGCGATCCCCGAAGCGCGGATGCCGCGCGGCGACCCCGGGCTGATGCGGCTGTTCGCGACCTACAACGCCATGGCCGCGGCGGCCGAGGCCCGGGCCGAGGCCGAGCGCCGCCTGGCCGCGCGCGAGCGCTTCGTGAGCCTCGGGCGGCTGGCCTCCTCGCTCGCGCACGAGATCAACAATCCGCTCGGCGGGCTGATGAACGCCGCCGACACGATCCTGAGCTACCCCGACCGGCCCGAGGTGGTGCGCCAGTCGGCCGGGCTGATCCAGCGCGGCCTGGCGCATCTGCGCGACGTCAGCCGCGCGATCCTCGACCAGCACCGGCTGGACCGTTCCGACCAGCCGCTGCGCCCCGAGGACTTCGAGGATCTGCGGCTTCTGTTCGGGCCGGAGGCGGCCTCGCGCGGGCAGGTGCTGGACTGGCGGATCGGCGCCGACGCCGCCGCCCTTGGCTGCCATCCGGCCGCACCCGTGCGCCAGATCGTGCTGAACCTGCTTCTGAACGCCGGCGCCGCCGCCGGCCAGTCGGGGCATGTCGCGCTGCGCGTGGTCAGCGATGCGGAGGGTCTGCATCTGTCGGTGGCCGACAGCGGCCCGGGTCTGGCAGCGGACGATCTGGCGCGGCTTCTGGCGTCGGGGCCGCTGCCCCCGGGCGGGGGTGTCGGCCTTCGGCTGGTGCACGATCTGGTCAAGGGTCTGGGCGGGACGGTGCGTCACATGCGGGATGCGCACCGGACGGTGATCGATGTCTGCCTGCCCGCCGGGGGGGCCGGGCATGCTTGAAGGGCGCCTGATCGTCGTGGTGGATGACGACGAGATCATGGGCGCCTCGCTGGTGCAGCGCCTGACGCTTGAGGGCGCCGAAGTGCAATGGCACCGCAATGCCGCGCGCGCGGTGCCGGCGATCCGCACGCCGCGGCGGACGGTCGATGCGGTCGTCTGCGACATCCGGCTGCCCGACGGAACCGGCGAGGAGCTCTTCCACACCCTGTTGCGGACGACGACCCCGCCGCCGTTCCTGTTCATCACCGGTCAGGGCGAAGTCGCCCAGGCGGTCCGGCTGATCCGCTCGGGGGCCTCCGACTACATCACCAAGCCGTTCGAGATGCGGGGCTTCCTCGAGAAGCTCGCGATCGTCATGCGCCCTCTCGAAGGGCGGGGGTTGCTGGAACAGACCGGGATCAGCCGGCAGGCGCGCGCCGTGGACCGGCAGGCGACGGAAGCCGCGCGCTCCGACCGGCCGCTGCTGATCCGGGGGATGCCGGGCCTCGGCAAGGCCCGGCTCGGCCGGCTGATCCATGCCGCCTCCGACCGGCGCGCGGCCCCGATCGTCACGCTCGATGCGCTGCGCGGCCGGATCGGCGCCGCCGAGCTGTCGCGCGCCCTCGACGAGGCCGGCGAGGGAACGCTGCTCGTGGTCGGCATCGGCCGTCTGCCCGGGCCGGCGCAGGACCTTCTGGCCGACCGGCTGCGCGGCGCGGCCTTCGGCCTGATCGCGACCGCCGGCATGCGGCTGCAGGAACGGGTGCAGGCCGGCGGGTTCCGGGCCGACCTGAGCGATCAGCTGGCGGCGCATTCGATCACGATCCCGCCGCTCGCCGAACGTCCCGAGGATGCCCTGTGGCTGGCCTGGCGGCTGTTCGACAGCCTCAACGCGGGGCGAAGGACGGGGCTTGCCGCCGCGACCGAGGCGGCGATCCGCGCCCATGGCTGGCCCGGCAACGGGCGCGAGATGCGCGCCCGCATCGCGCGTGCGATCGAGGCGGCCGAGGGCCCGCTGGTCCTGCCCGTGGACCTGTTTCCCGAGGCGGCCGGCGCACCGGAGGTCAAACCCCTGTCCGAGGTGCGCGATGCCGCCGAACGCGCCCATATCGTGGCGGTTCTGGAGCGGACCGGCGGCCACATCACCGAGACGGCAAGGCTTCTGCGGATCTCGCGCACGACGCTCTGGGAAAAGATGCAGAAGCTGGGCATCTTACCGTCCGGGCGCCGTTCGGATTTCCGAACGCCAAAAAAAGAGGCGGAATATAAACGACTTGCCGCATCGCGGCATACCGTCGTATCCCGTCGCGGCCGCGCCGGCGCGCCACTAGACTGGCACCCATCCGCATGCAAGGGAGGAAACCCAGCCATGAAGTGCAACCGGTTGGTCGATGTCGGCCGCCGCCAGTTCCTGCGCGGGAGTCTCGTGGCCACCGCCGGCGCGGCGGCGGCGACCGTCGTGGGATCCGGCCAGGCGCAGGCGCAGACGTCGCTCGCGCTTGTCGAATACCCGGCGAACCGCCTGGCCAATGTGGCCGACCTCGCGGTCAACGAACCGATGGACATCGCCTATCCCGACGCGGACAGCCCCGGGATCCTGCTCAAGCTCGGTCAGGCGGTCGAGGGCGGCGTGGGGCCGGATGGCGACATCGTCGCCTTCTCGGTGCTCTGCCCGCACAAGGGATGGATGATGAGCTACAATCCCGGCGACAGGACGCTGAACTGCCCCGGCCACCACTCGCGCTTCGACTGCGAGGCGGGCGGCCAGCAGATCTGGGGCCATGCCACGCAGAACCTGCCGCAGTTCAAGCTGCGCGTTGACGACAAGGGCGACATCTACGCCGAGGGCGTGGACGAGCTGCTCTACGGCCGTCTGTCGAACGTGCTGGCGTAAGGGGGGAAGAGAGATGGCTTACAAGCGTCAGATCGGCCGCCTGCCGATCATTCCTGCCGATGCGCAGGAATTCAACGTCACCTGCCATTACTGCATCGTCGGCTGCGGCTACAAGGCCTACACCTGGCCGGTGAACCGCCAGGGCGGGACCG
>CALDYW010000071.1 GCA_937944395.1 uncultured Paracoccaceae bacterium
CGGCGATCTCGACCAGCCGCCGCGCCTGGTGCGCGACCGCGGCCCGGGCGCTGTCGCCCACGGGCTGGCCGGCGGTGTGGCTGTAGCCGTAGGGGTTGCCGCCGGCGGCGAACAGCGCCGGGTCGGTGAAGCCCGGCGCGACGATGATCGCGCCCCAGTGCATGAAGGTGGTGTAGAGCCCGATCAGGGTGGTCTCCTGCCCGCCGTGGGGGTTCTGCGCGCTGGTCGTCGCGGTCACCGCCTTGTTGGCCAGCTTGCCCTGGAACCACAGCCCGCCCAGCGTGTCGATGAAGGCGCGGGCCTGGCTGGCGGCGGATCCGTAGCGCGTGGGGATGGAAAAGAAGTAGGCGTTCGCCCATTCCATGTCGTCGTGCGTCACCGCGGGGATGTGGGCGGTGCGGTCGGCCTGGGCCTTCCAGCCCTCCTGTCCGGCGACGACCTCGGCCGGTGCGGTCTCGGCGAACTTCAGCAGGCGCACCTCGGCCCCGGCGGCGCGGGCGGCCTCGGCGGCGATCTCGGCGATCTGATGGTTGGTGCCAAAGGTCGAATAGTAGATCACGGCAAGCTTGACGGCGCTCATGGTGCGGACTCCCCGGCTGGTTGCGGACCCTGCAGGAGGTCTTGCCACAGGGCACGGCGCGCACCATTCCGCAGGATCGCAGGATCGCTGTGCGGACTCGCAGGGACTGGCGCGCTGCCGCACGGAATGGCAGGGTCGCCGCGCCCGGAGTCGGGCAACACGACGTCCGGCAACACGACGTCCGGCAACACGACCCCAAGAGCCAGCGGTGCCCGTCCTCGATGACCCCGATCCTGACCCTCACGCTCAACCCTGCGCTCGACCTCGCAACCTCGGCGCCCTCGGTCTATCCGGGTGCGAAGCTGCGCTGCGGCCCGCCCCGGATCGACCCCGGCGGCGGCGGCATCAACGTGGCCCGCGCCGTCCGGCTGCTGGGCGGCGACGCCTTCGCGCTGGTCGCCGCCGGCGGGCCGACCGGGGCGCAGCTGATGGCGCTGCTGGCGCGCGAGGGGGTGCGCACGGGGCTGCTCGCCTCGCCGGGCGACACGCGGATCAGCCTGTCGGTCGGCGACGAATCCTCCGGCGCGCAGTATCGCTTCATGCTGCCCGGGCCCGCCTGGAGCGAGAGCGACGCCGAGATCGCGCTGGCGATGCTCGAGGGCAGCCTCAGCGAAGGCGGGTTCTGCGTGCTCTCGGGAAGCCAGCCGCCGGGCCTGTCCGACGGGTTCCCCGCCCGCATCGCCGCCGCCTGCGCGCGCCGCGGCGCAAGGCTGGTGATCGACACCGCCGGGGCGCCGCTTTCGGCCTTCGCCGACGATCCCGGACCGGGGGCCGAGGTCCTGCGGATGAACGACGACGAGGCCGAGGCTCTGGCCGGACGGCCGCTGCCCGACGGGGCGGCGACCGCCGCCTTCGCGCGCGACCTGGCCGCACGCGGCGTGGCGCGGATGGTGGTTCTCGCGCGCGGCGCCGAAGGGTCGGTGCTGGCCACCGCCGACCGCACGCTGCGCGGGATCCCGCCCGAAGTGCCGGTGCGCAGCCGGGTCGGCGCCGGCGACAGCTTCGTCGGCGCCTTCACCCTCGCCCTCGCCCGCGGCCTGGCGCCGGCGGCGGCGCTCTGCCACGGCGTCGCCGCCGCCTCGGCCGCGGTGATGACGGAAGGGACGGCGCTCTGTCGGCGCGAGGATGCCGAGCGCCTTCTGCCGCTCTGCCGCGTCGAGCCGGTCCGAGCGGGGCCGGCCGGGGCCGAGCGGGCCTAGAAGCGCACCCGCGCCGCCACGGCGCGGTGGTCCGACGGCCAGGGCATCACCGCCAGATCGCTGCGCGGGCCGTCCTCGCCCAGGATCACCGCATCCTCCACCGCGAGATCCGCCCCCCGGACCAGGACGAAGTCGATCCGGTCGTGCTTGTCGGCGGGGTCGTCCTCGGTCGACCACATCGGCGTCCAGGTGAAGGCGGGCTTGGCCACCGGATCGGGATGCACCGCGCGATAGGCGTCGATGAAGCCGGCCTCGGCCAGCCGCCGCGTCGCCGGCCAGACCACGGCGACCGGCTGGAGGCCGGCCGCGACCGCCGCGGGCGTCCAGTCGAGATGGCTGGGCTCGTTGAAGTCGCCGGTCACGAACACCGCCGCGGCATGCTCGGCGGCGCGGAGATCGTCGAGCAGAAGGTCGAGCGCCGGGCCGCGCGTGCGCTCGGCCCAGGCGACAAGCTCGCCGGGGTCGGTGGTGAAGGGGGCGGGACCGTATTCGATTCCGACCGCCTGATAGGGCTGGTAGGGCTCGTCGTCGAGATGGATGTTGAACAGCCAGACCGGGCGGCCGTCGGCGTCGATCCGAACCCCGAGGTCGTTCGCGCTCGCGCCGGTGATCGGAAAGCGCGAGATCACCGCATTCGACCACAACGCCGCGTTCGCGGCCCGCTGCTCGTGGAGGTGCCAGCCGAGCGCGGCCGCCAGCGCCGGCGCCACCGAATCGCCCGCGGGCGGACAGTGCTCGGCTGTGCAGGGGTCGGGCTCGCGCCGGGTCTCCTGCAGCCCGACGATGTCGGCCCCCGCGGCGCGGATCGCGGCCAGCGTGGCATCGATCGGCTTGCCCTCGTTGGCGCCCCCGCCCCAGATGTTGAAGCTCATCACCGTCAGCGCGAGATCCCCGGCAGCGGCGGGCGGGGCGACAGGCCCGGCGGCGAGAACGGCGGCGAGAACGGCGGCGAGCCTGGCGGCGGTCACGCGCATGGCAAGGTTCCTCTGCGGCACAGCGATGCATAGACCGGGGCCTGTAACGGGCGGGTTACGCGCCTCAGCCGCGCGGACCCCAGAGGATCAGCCCCGACCCGGCCAGCGCGAGGGCGCTGCCGGCAAGATCCCAGCGGTCGGGGCGGATGCCCTCGACGGCCCGGAGCCACGGGAGCGAGGCGCCGAGATGGACCCCGGCGCAGCCGGCGAAGACGCGCCCCGCATGATCGGTCGGCACGAAGGCGCGCCCCCGGCGATCAGCGACAGCGCCGCGCCCCCGGGGATCAGCCACAGCGTCGAGGCCCCGGCGCGCCGCCGGGCCCGCGACGGCGGAGCAGCCGGCGATCTCGGACAGCGCCGCCAGCGGCAGCGCCGGCGCAGCGGTTATCCCGAAGGATCCCGCCAGCGGTTGACGATCGGATAGCGCCGGTCGAGCCAGAAGGCGCGGTCGGTCAGCCGCGTTCCCGGCGCGGACTGGAAGCGCTTCCACTCGGCGGCATAGACCATCGCCTCGACCCGGCGCACGGTGGCGGCGTCGAAGCCCTGCGCGACCAGGTCGGCGACGCTGGCCTCGCGGTCCACGAGGCCCTCGAGGATCGCGTCGAGCAGGGGATAGGGCGGCAGCGAGTCCTCGTCGCGCTGGCCCTCGCGCAGTTCCGCCGAGGGCGCGCGGCCGATCACCCGCTCCGGGATCGCGGCGCCGGGCGGGCCCAGCATCCACGGCCGGTGATGGGCGTTGCGCCAGCGGCAGACGGCGTAGAGGCGGGTCTTGTAGAGATCCTTCACCGGGTTGTAGCCGCCGGCCATGTCGCCGTAGATGGTGGCATAGCCGACCGCGACCTCGGACTTGTTGCCGGTGGTCAGGAGCATCTCGCCGAACTTGTTCGACAGCGCCATCAGCAAGAGCCCGCGCAGGCGGCTCTGGATGTTCTCCTCGGTCACGTCCTCGGGCCGCCCGGCGAAGAGCGGCGCCAGCGTCTCGCGGACCGCCGCGAAGGCCGGGCCGATCGGGACCGTGTCGAGCCGGCAGCCGAGACGGCGGGCGATCTCGGCGGCGTCCTCGCGCGAGGCGGCGGAGGTGAAGGCCGAGGGCAGCATCACCGCCCGCAGGTTCGCCGGCCCCAGCGCGTCGGCCGCGATGGTCGCCACCAGGGCCGAGTCGACCCCGCCGGAGAGGCCGAGCAGGACCCGGCCGATGCCGGATTTCGCGGTATAGGCGCGCAGGCCCTCGACCATGGCGCGGTAGTCCTGTTCCTCGTCCGCGGGCAGGGGCGCGCGCGGTCCGGGGACCGCGCGCCAGCCGACCTCGGTCTCCTCGAAATCCACCGCCGCCACCGCCTCGTCGAAGACCGGAAGCTGCAGCGCCAGCGCACCGCCCGGGTTCAGCACGAAGGATCCGCCGTCGAACACCTGGTCGTCCTGCCCGCCGACGGTATTCAGATACACCAGCGGCAGGCCGGTCTCGACGACCCTCGCGACCATGAGGTTGAGCCGCAGGTCGAGCTTGCCGCGGTGGTAGGGCGAGCCGTTCGGCACCAGCAGCACCTCGGCCCCCGATTCCGCCAGCGCCTCGGCCACGTCGGGATACCAGCTGTCCTCGCAGATCGGCGAGCCGATCCGCAGCGGGCCGATGCGGTAGGGTCCGTGGATCCCGCCCGAGGCGAAGAGCCGCATCTCGTCGAACACGCCGTCGTTCGGCAGGTGGTGTTTCAGCACCCGCGCCACGGCGGCGCCGCCGGCGAGGACGTGATAGGCGTTGTGGAGCCGCCCGCCGCTGCGCCAGGGCGCCCCGATCGCCAGCGCCGGGCCGTCGGCGCAGTCGGCGGCCAGTGCCGACAGGTGGCGCGCGGCATCGTCGAGGAAGGCGGCGCGGCGCACGAGATCCTGCGTCTGGTAGCCGGTCAGGAACATCTCGGGCAGCGCCACGAGGTCGGCGCCGAGGCGGCGGCCCTCGGCCCAGGCCGCGCGCGCCTTGGCGGCGTTCGCGGCAAGGGCTCCCACGGTCGGATCGAGCTGGGCAAGGACGAGGCGGAACCGGGCAGACATCGGCAGATCCCTTCTGACCCGCCCCACTTAGCAGAACCCGGCGCGAGGGAAAGCGCGCGCCGCCGCCGCGGCCGGCCGCCGCGGCCCGGCAGGGCGCTGCCCGCGGCCCCGATAGGCCATTGTCAGTCCCGGGGGGGGGCGGCTACTCTCCGCGCCGGTCAGGACAGGGGAACCCGAAAGGGGGTCGGAAGTGGGCATGTCTCGGGCAGGCGCGGCGCTGGTCGCGGGTCTTCTCGCGGCCGCAGCCACGGGCGCAGGGGCACAGGACGGAGCCGAGATCGTCGTCAAGCAGTACGCCGACGGCGGGATCTACGAGGGCACGTTCCGCGACGGCAAGCAGCACGGCCGCGGCACTTACCGGCTGCCGAACGGCTACGAATACAGCGGCGAGTGGATCGAGGGCGAGATCCGCGGCCAGGGCGTCGCGCGCTTCCCCAACGGCTCGGTCTACGAGGGCCAGTTCGTGGCCGGCAAGCCGCACGGCATCGGCCGGATCACCTTCGCCGACGGTTCGACCTACGAGGGCGACTGGGTCGAGGGCCGCATCGAGGGCCAGGGCCGCGCCGTCTATGCCAACGGGGTCGTCTACGAGGGCGGCTTCGTCAACGCCATGCATCACGGGCACGGCGTGATGCAAAGCCCGAACGGCTACCGCTACGAGGGCGACTGGGTGATGGGGGTGAAGGAAGGCAAGGGGCGCATCACCTATCCCGACGGCGCGATCTACGAGGGCGACATGCTGCGCGGCGAGCGCGCCGGCCAGGGCACGCTGACCATGCCCGACGGGCTGACCTATACCGGCGCCTGGGCGGCCGGCGAGATCAACGGCCTCGGCCGCCTGGTGCAGCCGAACGGCGACGTCTACGAGGGGCTGTTCGTCAACGGCCAGCGCCAGGGACAGGGCCGCGTGATCTATGCCAACGGCGACACCTACGAGGGCGAGTTCGTCGCCGACCGGCGCGAGGGCCGCGGCGTCTTCCGCGGCGCCGACGGCTACACCTACGACGGCGAGTGGAAGGACGGCGAGATCGCCGGCGAGGGCACGGTGACCTATCCCGACGGCGCGGTCTATGTCGGCAGCTTCGTCAACGGTCTGGCCGAGGGTCAGGGGAAGATCACCTACGCCGACGGCTCGACCTACGAGGGCGAGTGGCGCGCGGGCGTCATCTCGGGGCGCGGCGTCGCGCGATATGCCAACGGGCTCGTCTACGAGGGCGAGTTCGCCGATGCCCGGATGCACGGACAGGGCGTGATGACCGACGCCGCCGGCTACCGCTACGAGGGCGGCTGGAAGGACGGGCTGCGCCACGGCGAGGGCATCGCGACCTACGCCGACGGCTCGATCTACACCGGCGGCTTCGTCGCCGGCCAGCGCGAGGGGATGGGCGAGATCGTCATGCCCGACGGCTTCCGCTACGTCGGCGAATGGAAGGCCGGGCAGATGCACGGCCGCGGGGTGGCGACCTATCCCAACGGCGATGTCTACGAGGGCATGTTCGCCAACGGCCGCTACCAGGGCGAGGGGACGCTGCGCTACGCCAGCGGCGCGGTCGCGGAAGGCACCTGGCAGGACGGTGTGCTGACCGCCGACGCCCCGCTTCCCGCGCCCGCGGAGACAACCGAGTAGCACCGGCCCCCGCGACACGCAGCGCCGGCTCCCGCGACAAGGCCGCCCGGGTCGCCCGGCGGGTCGGGAAGGGTCGGGGTCCGTCGCCCGGCGGGTCGGGAAGGGTCCCGGGTCCGGGCGGGTCGGCCCGGGCTGCGCCGCCCGCGGCGGCGGGGGCAGGGCCGCGCGCCCCCGGTTCCCGCCGGCAGCCTCCGCCTTCCCCCCCCGTTCCGGGCCCCGCATCGCGCGCCGGTCGTGGCGCGGCCGGGCGCGGCCGATCGGTCGGTCCGTCAGACCGGCTCGCCGCGGTCGAGCGCGGCCAGGCGCGCCTCGGCCGTTGCCAGGATCGCGGCGCGGCGGTCTTCGGAAATCCGGTCCCAGGTGCGGAACATCTGTGCCATCCGCGGGTTCCGCTGCAGAAGCGCGCGGTGCCGGTGCAGGAAGTGCCAATAGAGGGAATTGAACGGGCACGATCCTTCGCCCGATTTCTCCGCCACGGAATAGCCGCAGCCCTTGCAGTAATCCGACATCCGGTCGATGTAGGCTCCCGATGCCGCATAGGGTTTCGAGGCCAGCAGCCCGCCGTCGGCGAACTGGCTCATCCCGATGACGTTCGGCGCCTCGACCCATTCGTGGGCATCGGCATAGACGGCAAGATACCAGCGGTGCACCTCGGCCGGATCGACCCCGGCGAGCAGCGCGAACAGGCCGGTGACCATCAGCCGCTGGATGTGATGGGCGTAAGCCTCGTCGCGGGTGGCGGCCACCGCCTCGGCGAGGCAGGCCATGCGCGTCGGCCCGCCCCAGTAGGCGGCCGGCAGCGGGCGGCTGTGGCCGAGGCGGTTGCGCGCGGCGTAGTCCGGGCCCTCGCGGAACCAGATGCCGCGGACGTATTCGCGCCAGCCGAGGATCTGCCGCACGAAGCCTTCGACCGATTCGAGCGGCGCGCGGCCGGCGCGCCACTCGGCCTCGGCGCGGCGGCAGAGGTCGAGCGGGTCGAGCAGCCCCGCGTTCAGATAGAGCGCGAGCACCGAGTGCGACAGGAAGCGGTCGCCCGCGAGCATCGCATCCTGTTCGGGGCCGAAGGCGGGCAGCTGGTGGCGCAGGAAGTGGTCGCGCGAGGCCTCGGCGCCGGCTCGGTCGGTGGCGAACCAGAACGGGCGCAGGCGCCCGAAATGATGCCCGAAGCGCGCCTCGACCAGGTCGAGAACCGCGGCCGTCACCGCATCGGGCGCATGGCGCAGGGGACCGGGGCGCAACAGGTCGGCCCGCGCCGGGCGGCGGTTCTCGGCGTCGAAGTTCCAGCGCCCGCCGGCGGGCGCGTCGCCGTCCATCAGGATGCCGGTGCGCCGCCGCATCTCGCGGTAGAAATGCTCCATCCGCAGCTGCCGGCGGTTGCCCGCCCAGGCGGCGAAGGCGGCCTCGGAGCAGAGGAAGCGGTCGTCCTCGAGGATCGTGACCGCAAGCGGCAGCGCCTCGATCGCGGCGATCAGCCGCCAGTCGCCGGGGCGGGTGACGATGACCTCGCCCGCCCCCGTCGCCGCCGCCCGGCGCAGAAGCTCGCCGCCGACGGTCTGCCGGTTCTCCGGGTCGTCGAGGCGGCCGTAGCCGACGCGCCATCCCGCGGCGGCAAGGCTTGCGGCGAATTTCCGCATGGCGGCAAAGGTGAAGGCGATCTTCTTCGGATGGTGCGGCAGGTTCGCGGCCTCGCCCGCGACCTCGGCCATCACCACGAGGTCGCGCGCAGGGTCGCCCGCGCGCAGCCCGGCGAGAGCGGGCGACAGCTGGTCGCCGAGAACGAGGATCAGCCGCGGCCTCACCACGGGATCGCCTCGCCCTTCCCGTCGAGGAAGCCGCCGCTGTGCTCGGGCCCGAGGCGGTCCAGCACCGCGAGAAGGTTGCGCGCCGCGACCTCGGGCGCCACCGCCGGGTGCGCGCCGAGATGCGGGCGGCTGAGCGGCGTCGCCACCGTTCCGGGATGGATCGCCGCCACCACGGCCTGCGGATGCGTCCGCGCCACCTCGATCGCCGCGGTGCGCAGGAACTGGTTCAGCGCGGCCTTCGAGGCGCGGTAGCCGTACCAGCCGCCCGCGCGGTTGTCGCCGATCGAGCCGACGCGCGCCGAGAGCGCGGCAAACACCGCCCGCCGGTCGCGCGGGAGAAGCCGCAGCGCGTGCTTCAGCACGAGGACCGGGCCGATGGCGTTCAGCGCGAACTGCGCCGAAAGCGCCGCCGCCTCGAGCGCGCGCAGCGACTTCTCGGGCCCCTGCCCCGGCACGCCAAGGCCGCCGGTGGCCACCAGGACCAGGTCGAAGGGCGGGGCGAGGCCGGCGAGCCCGCGGGCGATGCGGGCCTCGTCGGTGACATCAAAGCCATCGCGCGACCGCGACAGGCCGGTGACGGCCGCACCGCGCGCCGCGAGCGCCGCCGCCAGTGCCGCGCCGATCCCGCCCGAGGCGCCGATGACAAGGGCCCGTTCCATGCGCTCCTCCGCCTGCGTCAGCTAGCGGCAGCGGCGCCGGCGTCAATTCGCCCTTCCCCTCGGCCCGCCGCGCCGCTATCGTGCACCGCCATGATCTGCCCTGCCGCCCTTGCGTCTGCCCCGACCGCCGCGATCCCCGGCCCCGCGGCGCCCGGCCTTCTGCGCCTTAGCCGCCTCTGAGCGTGCCCGCGGGCGCGCCGCTCAGGGGTAGCCAGCGCCCGCTCCGCAGAAGCCCGACCCTCAGCCTTGACGAGAGACCCGCCATGACCGGCATTGCCGACGAGGACCGCGTCCTGATCTTCGACACCACGCTCAGGGACGGCGAACAGTCGCCCGGCGCGACCATGACCCACGAGGAGAAGCTCGAGATCGCCGAGCTTCTCGACGAGATGGGCGTGGACATCATCGAGGCGGGGTTCCCGATCGCCTCGGAGGGCGACTTCCGCGCCGTCACCGAGATCGCGCGCCGCACGCGCAACGCGGTGATCTGCGGCCTCGCCCGCGCCAACTTCAGGGACATCGACCGCTGCTGGGAGGCGGTGCGCCACGCCCGGCGCCCGCGCATCCACACCTTCATCGGCACCTCGCCGCTGCACCGGGCGATTCCGAACCTCGACATGGACCAGATGGCCGAGCGCATCCACGACACGGTGACACATGCGCGCAACCTCTGCGACAACGTGCAGTGGTCGCCGATGGATGCCACGCGCACCGAGCCCGACTACCTCTGCCGCGTGGTCGAGATCGCGATCCGGGCGGGTGCGACGACGATCAACATCCCCGACACCGTGGGCTACACCTATCCGCGCGAAAGCGCCGAGCTGATCCGGATGCTGCGCGCCCGCGTGCCCGGCGCCGACACGGTGATCTTCGCCACCCACTGCCACAACGACCTCGGCATGGCGACCGCCAATGCGCTGGCGGCGGTGGAGGCGGGCGCGCGGCAGATCGAATGCACCATCAACGGCCTCGGCGAGCGGGCGGGCAACACCGCGCTCGAGGAGGTGGTGATGGCGATGAAGGTGCGCCACGACATCCTGCCCTACCGCACCGGCATCGACACCACGAAGATCATCAACATCTCGCGCCGGGTCAGCGCGGTGTCGGGCTTTCCGGTGCAGTTCAACAAGGCGATCGTCGGCAAGAACGCCTTCGCCCACGAAAGCGGCATCCACCAGGACGGGATGCTGAAGAACGCCCAGACCTTCGAGATCATGCGGCCCGAGGATGTCGGGCTGAAGGAAACGAGCCTCGTCATGGGCAAGCACTCGGGGCGGGCGGCGCTCAGGGCGAAGCTGTCGGACCTCGGCTACGAGCTCGCCGACAACCAGCTCAACGACGTGTTCGTGCGCTTCAAGGCGCTCGCCGACCGCAAGAAGGAAGTCTATGACGACGACCTGATCGCGCTCATGCGCGACAGCGCCGCCACGGGCGCGGCCGACCGTCTGCAGGTGAAGTTCCTGCGCGTGATCTGCGGCACCGAGGCGCCGCAGTCGGCCGACCTGATCCTGTCGATCGACGGCGTCGACCAGCAGGTGACCGCCCAGGGCGACGGGCCGGTGGACGCGGCCTTCAACGCGGTCAAGAAGCTCTTCCCGCACCGCGCGCGGCTGCAGCTCTACCAGGTGCATGCGGTGACCGAGGGCACCGATGCGCAGGCCACCGTCAGCGTGCGGATGGAGGAGGAGGGCCGCATCGTCACCGGCCAGGCGGCCGATACCGACACCGTGGTGGCCAGCCTCAAGGCCTATGTCAACGCGCTGAACCGCCTGGTGGTACGGCGCGAGAAGACGGCGCCCGGGGGCGACCGCCGCGAGGTCAGCTACCGCGACATGGCCTGATCGGCCGCCCGCCCGGCCCGCCGCGCGTTGACAGCGGCGCCGCGGGCGGGTAGCCGAGGTCACTTCACCGGGAGGAGTGCCCAGGCCGTCGCTTCGGGGTTCGCCGCCGATCGACGGCGTGGTGCTGCGCCCGCTCAGGATCGTGCGGAACGACCGCGGCGAGGTGCGGAAGTCCGTCCGCAACGACGACGGCGATTTTCCCGGCTTCGGCCAGGTGCATGTCGTCACCACCCTTCCGGGGGTGATCCGCGCCTGGTTCCAGCATGTCCACCAGACCGACCAGCTTGCACCCGTCGTCGGGCTCACGCGCCTCGGCCTGATCGACGACCGCGCCGACAGCCCGACCCGCGGCGCGGTGATGGACCTGCTGCTCGACTCCGAAACGCCGGCGATCGTCCGCATCCCGCCGCTGGTCTGGCACGGCTTCACGCCGGTCGGCGGCCTGCCGTCGATCGTCGTGCAGCACGACAACCGGGCCTTCGTGCACGCCGCCCCCGACGAGTTCAAGCTGCCGCCCGACGCGCCGCCCCAGCCGTTGTCGTGGTGAGCCCCCCCTTCGTCCTCTGGACCTGGACCGACGACCCCGCCCGCGCGGCCGCGGCGGATGCCGCCGGGGTGGACCTGATCGGCCCCGACCTCGAGACGCCGGGGAAGTCCGGGCGTCAGGCCGGCCTCGACACCTGGATCTCGGCGCACCGGGCCGATGCCCTGCCCTCGATCCGCCGTGCGGTGTCGCGCGGCCGCGTGTTCGTGCGCACCGATCCGCTGCACGCGGGCTCGACGGCACGGATCGAGGTGGCCCTTGCCGGGGGGGGGCCGACGTGCTGATGCTGCCCAACTTCACCACCGAAGCCGAGGTCGCGGGCTATGCGGCGCTGGTCGGCGGCCGCGCCGAGGTGGTCCCCTGGTCGAGCGCGCGGCCGCCCTCGCGCTGATCCCGGCGCTGCCCCGGCACGGGATCCGGCGGTTCCACATCGGCCTGAACGCCCTGTCGATCGACCTCGGCCGCACGCAGCGGCTGGCGTTGCTGGCCGATCTGGTGATGCTCGGGGTTGCCGCCGCGGCCCGGGCCGCAGGGCTGCGGTTCGGTCTGGGCGGCGTTGCCCGGCCCGGCGTCGAAGTGCGCCGGCTGGAGCGAGTCGACCCCGAGTCCTGCGTCGCCAGTTCGCTTCACTTCTACGAGACCGGGTGGCTCGGCAGTCGCGGAACCGCCGACTGGGTGATCGTCACGAACATCGACGAACACCTGTTTCACCCGCGGATGGTTGAATATCTGCAAGAACAGCACGCCGCCGGAACGACCGCGATTCCCGCGCCGGGCGACCAGATGCCGGCCACGCGCTTTCCCGCCGCCGGTTCCCGGCCGAGCCGCGACCTGACCTGGGGCGCGCCGTGGAAGCAGATGAGCAAGCCCGACCTGTTCCGCCCCGACCGGATCGAGGCGGTGAACTATCCGCCGGGCCGCCACACCGCCGCCCAGACCGGAGACGTGGTCCATCCCGCCCGCGACGAGTTGCTGAACCTGCACCACAAGCATCTCGGGATGGACTGCATCCCCGACCGGCACCGCGCGGCGCAGGCGCGGCGCGGCCCCAAGGACATCGCCAACCGCTGGGGCCACCGCTGCGGCTTCGCCCCGCACGAGGTCCGCGACGACTGGGACGCCTTCGCCGCCCGGGCCGTGGACCTTGCCGGGGTCGATCCGGTGGCCGTTCATGACGGGTGGCGCCGGTGGCGGCCCACCCGGGCGGGATCCGGCTGGCCGCAGGCCCCGACATCGCATTCGTGCAAGTTGCGGCAAGGGGGCAGATTCCCGCCGAGGGTCCCGCCGCGGCCCCTTCCGGTTCCCCCGGCTTGGGCCTATAAGCAGGGCGCAGCGGCGCCGGGCGGGATGCCCGCGGCAGTCCGATCTCAGAAACAGGGGTGCGGGGTGGGCATGGCCGGCTTTGGTGGCTTGTTCTCGTCCGACATGGCGATCGACCTCGGGACGGCGAACACGCTTGTCTACGTGAAGGGCCGGGGGATCATCCTCAACGAGCCCTCGGTGGTCGCCTATCACGTCAAGGACGGCCGCAAGCAGGTGCTGGCGGTGGGCGAGGACGCCAAGCTCATGCTCGGCCGCACGCCCGGGTCGATCGAGGCGATCCGGCCGATGCGCGACGGCGTGATCGCCGACTTCGACGTCGCCGAGGAGATGATCAAGCACTTCATCCGCAAGGTGCACAAGCGCACGACCTTCTCGAAGCCGAAGGTCATCGTCTGCGTCCCCCACGGCGCGACGCCGGTGGAGAAGCGGGCGATCCGGCAGTCGGTGCTCTCGGCGGGTGCGCGGCGCGCGGGGCTGATCGCCGAACCGATTGCCGCGGCCATCGGGGCGGGAATGCCGATCACCGACCCCACCGGCAACATGGTGGTGGACATCGGCGGGGGGACGACCGAGGTGGCCGTGCTCTCGCTCGGCGACATCGTCTATGCCCGGTCCGTCCGCGTCGGCGGCGACCGGATGGACGAGGCGATCATCAGCTACCTGCGCCGGCAGCAGAACATCCTTGTCGGCGAGGCCACGGCCGAGCGCATCAAGACCTCGATCGGCACCGCGCGGATGCCCGACGACGGCCGCGGCGCCTCGATCCAGATCCGCGGGCGCGACCTTCTGAACGGCGTGCCGAAGGAGACCGAGATCAACCAGGCGCAGGTGGCCGAGGCCCTGGCCGAACCCGTGCAGCAGATCTGCGATGCGGTGATGCAGGCGCTCGAGGCGACCCCGCCCGACCTTGCCGCCGACATCGTGGACCGCGGCGTGATGCTGACCGGCGGCGGCGCGCTGCTCGGCGATCTCGACCTTGCCCTGCGCGAACAGACCGGGCTTGCGATCACGGTTGCCAACGAGAGCCTGAACTGCGTGGCGCTCGGCACCGGCAAGGCGCTAGAGTACGAAAAGCAGCTCCGGCACGTCATCGACTACGACAGCTGAGGCCGGGCGACCCGAGGCGCGAGGAACACCGCCCTTGGCCAGGGACAGGCAGAACGACGAGGACTTCGTCCGCCCGGTCCGCCGCATCGTCGTGGGCGGCCTGATGGTCGGCCTCGCGGCGCTGTTCCTGGTCTGGCGGATCGACAGCCCGCGGGTCGAGCGGCTGCGCGCCCAGGTCGTCGATGCGGTGGTGCCGAACCTCGACTGGGCGATGGCCCCGGTGACCCGCGCGGTCAAGATGGTCGAGGGGTTCCAGAGCTACGTCAGCCTCTACGAGCAGAACCAGGAGCTGCGCCGCGAACTCCAGCAGATGCGCGCCTGGCGCGAGGCGGCGATCCAGCTCGAGCAGAAGAACGCGCGGCTTCTCGACCTCAACCAGGTGCGGCTGGACCCGCAGCTGACCTTTGTGACCGGCGTCGTGCTGGCCGACACCGGCTCGCCCTTCCGGCAGTCGGTGCTCCTGAACCTCGGCGCCCGCGACGGCATCCAGGACGGCTGGGCGACCATGGACGGGCTGGGGCTCGTCGGGCGCATCTCGGGGGTGGGGCAGACCACATCGCGGGTGATCCTGCTGACGGATGCCTCGAGCCGGATTCCGGTGACGATCCAGCCTTCGGGGCAGCGCGCGCTTTTGACGGGCGACAATTCCCCCGCACCGCCGATCGACTTCCTCGAGAACCCCGACGCGGTGCGCCCCGGCGACCGCGTGGTGACCTCGGGCGACGGCGGGCTGTTCCCGGCCGGTCTGCCGGTGGGCCAGGTCGCGCAGGGCCCCGACCGGCGGCTGCGGGTGCTGCTGTCGGCCGATTACGGGCGGCTCGACTTCCTGCGCGTGCTGCGCTCGCGCCCGGTCGAACGGATCGACGAGCCCGGCGGGCTGGTGCGTCCGGAAGTGCCGTTCGGCGCCGGCGCCGCGCCGGCCGCCGACGCGACCGGCCCGCTCGCGGCCGGCGAGGGGGGCAGCGGTGGTTGATCCGCTCACCCTCAGGCTCTGGGGCGGGCGGGGGCTCTATCTGGGCCTCGTCGCGCTGATCGTGTTCCTGCGGCTGCTTCCGCTCGAGACCGAGCCCGGCGGTCTGACCGCGCCGGATCTCGTTCTCTGCATCACCGCCGCCTGGGTGCTGCGCCGCCCCGACCATGTGCCCCCCCTCATGATCGCCGGGGTGTTCCTGACCTGCGACCTGCTGTTCCTGCGCCCGCCGGGGCTCTGGGCGCTGATCGTGCTGGCTGCCGCCGAGTTCCTCAGGGCACGCGAGGCGCTGGCGCGCGAGCTGCCGTTTCCGCTGGAATGGGCGATGGTGGCGCTGGTGCTTGCCGCCGCGACGCTGGCCGAACTCGTGATCCTCGCCGTCCTGTTCGTTCCCGGCCCGGGGCTCAGGCTTGCGCTCGGGCACATGCTGGTCACAATCCTCGCCTATCCGGCGGTGGTGGCGACGCTGTGGCTGGCCTTCGGGCTGCGCCGCGCCGCCCCGGGCGAGGTGGACAGTTTCGGACGGCGGCTGTGAGACGAACGCCCCGCGACACCGAGGAGAGCTTCCGCCGCGTGAGCCGGCGCAGCCTTCTGCTGAGCGGCGCCATGGCGGCCGTGGCCGGGGTGCTGGCCTTGCGGATGCGCTACATGCAGGGCGAACGGGCCGACGAGTTCCGCCTGCTGGCCGAGGAGAACCGGATCAGCATCCGCCTGATTCCCCCCGCCCGCGGCCAGATCTTCGACCGCAACGGGGTGCTGATCGCCGGCAACGAACAGAATTACCGGATCGTGATGGTGCGCGAGGATGCGCGCGACGTTCCGGCGGTGATCGCGCGGCTGAGGGAGCTCGTGGCGCTCGACGATGCCGAGCTCGAACGCGCGCTGCGCGAGATGGAGCGCCGCAGCCCCTTCGTTCCGGTCACCATCGCCGACCGCGTAAGCTGGGAGGCGCTCTCGGCGGTGGCGCTGAACGCCCCCGCCCTTCCCGGCGTCGCGCCCGAGGTCGGGCTGTCGCGGATCTATCCGTTCGGGCCCGACATGGCCCATGTCCTGGGCTATGTCGGCCCGGTCAGCGACTACGACCTGAACCGTCTGGACGACCCCGATCCGCTGCTGCAGATCCCGAGGTTCCAGATCGGCAAGATCGGGGTCGAGGCGCGGCTCGAGCGGCTGCTGCGGGGCACCGCCGGCACGCGGCGGATCGAGGTCAACGCCCGCGGCCGGGTGCTGCGCGAACTCGACCGCCGCGAGGGCGAGGCCGGCGCCGATGTGCAGCTGACCATCGACCACCGGCTGCAGAACTTCCTGCTCGCCCGCTACGGCGAGGAAAGCGCGGCGATGGTCATCCTCGATGTCACCGACGGCGACATCCTCGCCATCGCCTCGGGTCCGTCCTTCGACCCCAATCTCTTCGTGCGCGGCATCTCGGTGGCCGATTACCAGGCGCTGATGGCGCACGATCATCGCCCGCTGGCCGACAAGACGGTGCAGGGCACCTATCCGCCGGGATCGACCTTCAAGATGCTGGTGGCGCTCGCGGCCCTCGAGGCGGGGCTGGTGCGCCCCGACGAGACCGTGACCTGCAACGGCTTCCGCGAGGTGGGCGGGCGGCGGTTCCACTGCTGGTCGCGCGGCCACGGGCGGGTGAACCTGCACAAGAGCCTCGTGGAGTCCTGCGACGTCTACTACTACGAAATGGCGCAGCGGCTGGGGATCGACGCGATCGCCGCCATGGCGCGCCGCTTCGGCCTCGGCGAGCGGTTCGACCTGCCGATGTCGGGGATCGCCGAGGGGCTGGTGCCGTCGGTGGCCTGGAAGGCCGAGCGGCGCGGCGAGACCTGGCGGGTCGGCGACACGCTCAACGCCTCGATCGGGCAGGGCTATGTCCTGGCCTCGCCGCTGCAGCTGGCGGTGATGACGGCGCGGCTGGCCACCGGCAAGGCGGTGGTGCCGCGGCTGGTGAAGTCGATCAACGGGGTCGAGCAGCCGGTCCCCGAATTCGCCGACCTCGGCATCACCCCCAACAACCTGCGGCTGATCCGCCGCGCGATGGAGGGTGTGGTCAACGAGGGGCGCGGCACGGCGAACGGCAGCCGCATCCTCGCCGCCGACAAGAAGATGGCCGGCAAGACCGGGACCAGCCAGGTGCGCAACATCACCGCCGCCGAGCGGGCGCGCGGCGTGGTGCGCAACGACCAGCTGCCCTGGAACCGGCGCGATCACGCGCTGTTCGTGGGCTATGCGCCGATGGATGCCCCCCGGCTGGCGGCGGCGCTGGTGGTCGAGCATGGCGGCGGCGGGTCGGCCGCGGCCGCGCCGATCGTGCGCGATGCGATCCTGTTCGCGCTCTACGGCGAGATTCCCCCGCTCGCGGCCTATCCCGAAAGCCAGCGCGCGCGCATCCGGACGATGTTCGAGACCCTGCCGGTGCTCGAGCGGATCCGGCCCGGCAGCGGGGCGAGCCGGGCATGACCTACCTCGAATACCGCGTCCAGCACGTCCCGACCGGCGTGCGGAAGATCCTCTATCTCAACTGGCCGCTGGTCGTTCTGCTGACGGCCGTCGCCGGCGTCGGGTTCCTGATGCTCTATTCGGTTGCCGGCGGCAATCTCGAACGCTGGGCCGAGCCGCAGATGATCCGCTTCGGCGCGGGCCTTGCGCTGATGTTCGCGGTGGCGATGGTGCCGATCTGGTTCTGGCGCAACATGGCCGCGGTCGCCTATGCCGTGTCGATCGCGCTTCTGGTCTGGGTCGAGCTGTTCGGCCATGTCGGCATGGGGGCGCAGCGCTGGATCAATCTGGGCTTCATCCTGCTGCAGCCCTCGGAGATGACCAAGGTCGCTCTGGTGATGGTGCTCGCGGCCTATTACGACTGGCTCGACCTCAGGCGCACCTCGCGCCCGCTCTTCGTGCTGATCCCGGCGGGGCTGATCCTGCTGCCGACGGCGCTGGTGCTCAAGCAGCCCGACCTCGGCACGGCGCTCCTGCTGATGCTGGGGGGCGCGGCGGTGATGTTTGCGGCGGGCGTGCACTGGCTCTACTTCGCGGTCGTGGTCGGCCTCGGCATCGGCGCGGTCTGGGTGGTTCTGGCCAGCCGCGGGCAGCCCTGGCAACTTCTCGAGGACTACCAGTTCCGCCGCATCGACACCTTCCTCGACCCTTCGAGCGACCCGCTCGGCGCCGGCTACCACATCACCCAGGCCAAGATCGCGCTGGGCTCGGGCGGCTGGACCGGCAAGGGCTTCATGCAGGGAACCCAGTCGCGGCTGAACTTCCTGCCCGAGAAGCACACCGATTTCATCTTCACGACGCTCGCCGAGGAATTCGGCTTCGTCGGCGCCTTCTCGCTGCTCGTGCTCTACGTCCTGATCGTCGGCTTCTGCGTCGCGGCAGCGCTGACCAACAAGGACCGCTTCGCCTCGCTCCTGACCATCGGCATCGCGGCGACCTTCTTCCTCTACTTTGCCGTGAACATGGCGATGGTCATGGGGCTGGCTCCGGTCGTGGGCGTGCCGCTGCCGCTGGTGTCCTACGGCGGATCGGCGATGATCGTGCTCATGGCGGCCTTCGGGCTGGTGCAGAGCGCCCAGGTCCACAAGCCGCGGTGACCCCCATGCTGCGGATCCTGTTCTCGGCACCCGACGACCTCTGGACCGCCTATCGCGGCCCGCTCGCGGCGGCGCTGGCGGCCCGCGGGCTCGAGGCCGACCTGACGGCCACGGCCAGCGACCCGGCGGCGATCGACTACATCGTCGCCGCGCCCGCGGGCGGCATCTCCGACTTCGGGCCCTTCACCCGCACCCGGGCGGTGCTGGGGCTCTGGGCCGGGGTGGAGACGTTCCTGGCCAACCCCACGCTCGTCCAGCCGCTGGCGCGCATGGTCGATCCGGCGATGACCGAGGGGATGGTGCAGTA
This sequence comes from uncultured Paracoccaceae bacterium, assembly GCA_937944395.1. Classification (GTDB taxonomy): domain Bacteria; phylum Pseudomonadota; class Alphaproteobacteria; order Rhodobacterales; family Rhodobacteraceae; genus CALDYW01. The sequence continues at coordinate 18,588 of CALDYW010000071.1, forward strand.
TGTCGTCGGCCATGTCCTGCGGCTCAACCTGCGCATGGACCGGCACATCCGCGGAACCGGCGGCGTCTGGGATCCCGAGCTGCCGCCCCTGCCCCGCGACACGCCCGTGGCGGTGCTCGGGCTCGGCGAACTCGGCGGAGCCTCGGCGCGGGCGCTGGCCGGCCTCGGCTTCCCGGTGCTGGGATGGAGCCGCCGGCCCCGCTCGATTCCCGGCGTGCTCTGCCGATCGGGCGAGGCGGGGCTGTCGTCCACGCTGGCCGAGGCGCGGATCCTCGTGCTGCTCCTGCCGCTGACCCCCGAAACCCGGTTCCTGATCGACGCGCAGCGGCTTGCGCTGCTGCCCCGGGGGGCGATGATCGTCAACCCCGGTCGCGGCGGGCTGATCGACGATGCGGCACTGCTCGCGGCGCTCGAGTCCGGGCATGTCGCGCAGGCGACGCTCGATGTGTTCCAGACCGAACCGCTGCCGCCCGAGCATCCCTACTGGCATCACCCCAGGGTGACCGTGACACCGCACATCGCCTCCGAGACCCGCCCCGAGACCGCCTCGCAGGTGATCGCCGAGAACATCGCCCGGGTCGAGGCCGGGCTGCCGCTGCTGAACCGGGTGGACCGGCAGGCGGGCTACTGAGGCCGGCGCAGCCGCGGCGGGCGGTCGGGGTCCGATCCCGGCGGCCCGGGCGGCCCGGGCGGCCCGGGCGCAGGCGGCGCCGGGGGCACCGGCGGGGCGGGAACCCCAAGCTCGAGGCCCACTTCCGCAATCGCGCCCGGCACCTCCTCGTCGGGGTGGAGGAAGGCAAGGTCGGGAACCGCCGACCCCGGCGCGGCCAGGCCCGGACCGGCGAGCGTCAGCGCCTCGGCCAGCGCCAGCGCAAGCGCCGGCCGGAACTCCGGCGGAACCCCGGCAACGACCAGCAGCGCGCCGCGGGTGCCGTCCGGCCAGTCGGCCTCGACCAGCCAGGCGGCCGTTGCCAGACCCGCCGCCCGGTCGAGCGCCCGGCAGAGCACCCCGGCCGCGGCGCGCCCGGGCGGCTTGGGCGCGCGGAACCCGGTCGGACGGCCACGCCCGGCGAGGACCGGCACGGAAACTCCCTCTGCCAGCCAGTCCACCCCTTCGGCCGGGATCAGGATCGCCGAGGGCGCGACGCCGAGGTTCACGCCCAGCGCCAGCCCCCGGCGGTGGAGCAGCCTCGCCAGTGCCCGCCCCGGAAGCGCCGCATAAGGCACCGCTTCGCCCGCGAAGGCCGCCAGCCGTTCCTCGCCGTCGAAGGCCAGGACAGCCCGCCCCCCGTCCAGGTCGAACAGCGCCGGAACCAGCGGCGCCCCGTCGGCCGGCTCGTCGGCCAGCAGCAGCACCAGGTCGCAGCCCGCAAGGCAGGCGTAGAAGCGGCGCCGGGCGGCCTCGTCCTCCGGCGCGGCCGCCATCGCGGCATGGGCAAGGTCGAGCGGTGTCGCGCCGCTCATGGCCGAAGCGCCTCGCGCACCGCCGCCCGCAGCGCGGGGACGAGCTCGGCCTCGAACCAGGGGTTGCGCCGCAGCCAGCCGGTGTTGCGCCAGGACGGGTGCGGCAGCGGAAACACCTCCGGCGCCAGCGCCCGCCAGCCCCGCACCGTCGCGGTAACGCCGGCAGCGGTGCCGAGATGCCAGCGCTGGGCCGCGCCGCCCACGAGGATCCTCAGCACCAGCCCCGGCAGCGCCGCCATGACCTCCCGGTGCCAGGTGGCCGCACAGAGGGGCGGCGGGGGAAGGTCGGCGCCCCTGGCGTCGTAGCCGGGGAAGCAGAAGGCCATCGGCACCACCGCGACGCGGGCCAGGTCGTAGAACTCGCCCTCGGTCACCCCCATCCACGCCCGCAGCCGCCGGCCCGAGGCATCGGCGAAGGGCCGTCCCGCCCGGTGCACCCTCAGCCCGGGCGCCTGACCGGCCACGAGGATCCGGGCACCCGGCCGGAACCAGACCACCGGGCGCGGCTCGTGGCGCGTGGCGGTGCGGGCGAAGCCCGGGGCGCAGAGCCGGCAGTCCCGGATGCGCTCGGCCAGGTTTCCGGGCGACCCCGGGGTCATCGCCCGCAGGCCGCCGCGCCGCGCTTCCGGCCGCCGGCCCCGCCGGTCCGCCGGCGGGTGCCGCACGACCGTGCCGGGCCGGGAACCTTCGCGCATCCCGCGGTCACTCGGCAGGCCGGTGTCAGAGGTCGCGGATCACCTGATCCATGGTGACGGCCGGCTGGGCACAGCCTGCCTCGCCCACGATGCGCGCCGGCACCCCGGCCACGGTCTTGCAGGGCGGCACGTCCGCCAGCACCACCGATCCCGCTGCGATCCGGCTGCAGGTGCCGACCCGGATGTTGCCCAGAACCTTCGCGCCCGCCCCGATCAGCACGCCGTCGCCGATCTTCGGGTGGCGGTCGCCGTCCTCCTTGCCGGTGCCGCCCAGCGTCACCGAATGCAGCATCGACACGTTGTCGCCCACCACCGCCGTCTCGCCGATCACGACCGCATGCGCGTGATCGATCATCAGGCCCCTGCCGATGCGGGCCGCCGGATGGATGTCCACCGAGAACAGCTCGGACGCCCGCATCTGCAGGAAGTAGGCAAGGTCGCGGCGCCCCTCGCGCCACAGCCAATGCGCCACGCGATACGCGGCGATCGCCTGAAACCCCTTGAAGAACAGGATGGGTTCGATGAACCGATGGCAGGCGGGGTCGCGGTCGTAGACCGCCACCAGATCGGCCCGCGCCGCCTGCCCGAGGTCGGGATCGGCGGCATAGGCCTCGTCGGCGATCTCGCGCAGGAGCTGCGCGCTCATCTCGCCCGACGACAGCTTCAGCGCGATGCGGTAGGCCAGCGCACGCTCGAGCGTGGGATGATGCAGGATCGAGGAATGGATGAGGCCGCCCAGCAGGGGCTCGTCGCGCAGGGCCGCCTCGGCCTCCTCGATGATCCGGGACCACACCGGATCAAGGCTCGCCAACTGTGCCCGCCTCTGCGCCATCGCCGCCTCCCGCCGACCAGCCCGTTCTACACCAGATAACGGCCGGGCGCCAGTTTCAAGGCCGCGCCCGTCCCGCCGGCGCGGTGCCGTCGAGCAGCGCCTCGAGCACGAGCGCAAGGCAGGAAAGGTGCGCGCGCTCGCCCCAGGCCGGCGGCGGCGCCAGCGGCCGCGACCGCGCCGCCGCTTCCAGCGTGCCGTCGCCCCACAGCGGATGCCAGCGCCCGGTTCGCCGCCGATAGCGGTCGGCCGCCTCGGCCTCGGCGACAAGCCGCCGTGCCGTTTGCGCCCGCGCCGCCTCCGGCAGGGCGATCAGGGCCCGGGCCGCAACGGTCAGGTCCGCCGGCGCCAGCGGTCTCATGGCCGCGCCCCGACCGGCCGGGCAGGCTCAGGCATCGACCGCAAGTCCGCGCCACGGCCCGGGGCCGAAGATGTCCGACAGCTGCGCCACCTCGATCACGAAGCCGGGGCCCACCCCGTCGGCCGACCGCATCGCGGCCGTGTAGGTGAAGGCCGGTGCGGTCAGATCGACCGTCCGGCGCACCGCCTGTCCCACGCGCACGCGCAGCCGGTAGGCCTCGCGCGCCTCGCCCAGCGGCACCTCCTCGGCCTCCCAACTGTCGCCGCCGATGCGGGTGCGCCTGACCCAGCTCAGCGCCAGCCCGCCCCCCGGCAGCGCGGCGGCGCGCAGATGCGCCACCGGATAGGGCCGGAGCCCCACGCCGTCGAAGGCCAGCACGCGGTGCTCGTAGGACGGATCGTCGGGCGGCCGTCCCGCCGGCCCGACCCGGTAGTGCCGCGCAAGGCGCCGGGCGGCAAGCGGCAGGTCGACCTGCACCAGCGCGGCGTTGACCAGCACGAAGGCGCTGCCGGCCGGCCAGACCGCGGGCATCGCGCCGTCGGTGCCCTGTTGCCCGCGCAGCCGCATCGACAGATCGTAGGTGCCGGGGCCGACCATCACCGCTTCCGCGAACTGGATCAGTTCCCAGTCCCCGGTCTCGGGATCGCCGATCGCGGCCAGGTTCGCCCCGCCCAGGACCTGCGGAAGCCCGGCCGAGGCCAGTGTCCCCCCGACCACTTCGACCCGCAGCGGCGCACCGCGATCCCACAGGCCCGGCGCCGCCGCCGGCAGGGGCGTCAGCGTGACGCCGCCGGTGGCCGGTGTCTGCAGCAGCCGGTTCAGTTCATAGCCCGCATCCTCGGCCACCGCGGAATACAGCGCCACGCTCCCCGGCCACGGGTCCGCCAGCACGCCGAGATGCGGCGCATGCGGCACCTCGTCGCCGCGCAGCAGCGGCAGATCCAGAAACAGCGGATCGACCGGCAGCGGCGGCGCGAAGGGCCGGACGCCGGGCAGTTCCTCGGCGCCGTCGCTCGGGGTCTGGACCGAGGGCTCGACCCGCACCGCCTCCAGCAGCCGCGCACCGGCGTCCTCGACCCGGTCGATCCGGTAGAGCGCCGCGGGCCCCATGCCGACCAGCCGCACGGTGTCTCCCGCGGTCAGCGCCAGCCGCGACGGCGGCAGCGCCAGCCGCACCGCGTCGCGCGCCAGTCGCGCCTCGGCCAGCCAGCGTTCCGCGATGCCGCGGGCCTCGGCGCGGGTGAGGACCAGCGCAAGCTCGCCCCCCGCCACTCCGGTCGTCGGCTCGTCGGGAAAGATCGCCTCGTCCGAGCGCAGGGCATAGTCGCCGTCGGCCTCGACATAGGCCAGCCGAACCCGCCCGGCCACCTCGGCGGACGCGGCGCGCTCGGCCTCGACGGCGCCCGCCTGCTCGGCCGTCAGCGCCAGATCGTCGGGTCCGAGGTCGGCCACCGGCAGGGCGCCGCGCAGGCGGAACCTGAGCCACCCCTCGACCTCCGCCGCATCGATCCCGTGCGCCAGGATCAGGGGCTGCAGCGCCGCCCGCGTGGTCCCCGCCCCGACCTCGGCATAGCCGCGCACGAGGCCGTGCAGACCGGCCGTCTGCACCGCGCGCACCCCGGCCGCAGCGCAGATCTCGGCCACCACCGCCGAAAGCGGCTCGGCCGTCACCCGGCCGTTCAGCCAGTGCCCGCGGGCGTAGTTCGCGGCGTCGGCCCAGAGACCGGCAAGCCCGGGGAACTGCGGGTGCGGCCGCGTGTCCCAGGCCCAGGCATGGGCGCGCGCCATGTCGATCATCGGCGCCCCATAGACCTCGGAGACCGGGTTGTTCGCCGGGTCCGACCAGTAGCGCGTCACCGCGCGGAAATACTGAAGCTGGATCAGGTCGTCGCGCGCGCCGGACGAGAACCTCGGCACGAAGCTTTCCGACGACTTCGGGTCCAGGAACACGTTCGGCTGGTTCGTGCCCTTGTCGATCGCCGGGCAGCCGAACTCGGTGAACCAGACCGGCTTGGACTGCGGCTCCCAGGCGGTCGGCGCGGGCAGGCGCAGGCCGCCGATCCGGTCGTGATGGCGGTTCTCCCACCAGCTCCGGATGTCCTTGTAGCGGAAGACCCAAGCCTCGCCATGGGCGCCGTCCTCGATCGGCGCGCGGCGCTGGCTCTGCCGCTCCTCTTCGGACGGATAGTACCAGTCGTAGCCCTCGCCCCCGGCCACGTTCGCGGTGAGATAGTCCAGATCGTAGATCGACCCGGCCGCGGCGTCGGCATGGGCGGTGCCGTCGCGCCAGTCGCTCAGCGGCATGTAGTTGTCGATGCCGACGAAATCGATGTTGGCATCGGCCCACAGCGGGTCGAGGTGGAAGAAGACGTCGCCCGAGCCGTCCTGCGGATGGTAGCCGAAGTATTCGCTCCAGTCGGCGGCATAGCCGATCTTCACCGCCGGCCCGAGGATCGCGCGCACGTCGGCGGCCAGCGCGCGCAGCGCCGCGACCGCGGGGAAGCTGTTGGCGGGCCCGCGGATCTGCGTCAGTCCGCGCAGTTCCGATCCGATGCAGAATCCGTCCACGCCGCCGGCGGCAGCACAGAGATGCGCATAGTGCAGGATCATCCGGCGCAGGCCCCAGTCCTCGGGGCCGGCGTAGTCAACCCGGTCCCCCGCGACGGCAAAGTGCCCCGGCTGCGCCTGCCCGAAGAAGGCCGCGACCTCGTCCGCCGCCGCCGCGGTCCCGTCGGGCGACCCCGCAAGCCCCGGCGCCAGCGAGGTGGTGATGCGCCCCCGCCAGGGCAGCACCGGCTGTCCCGGCGTTCCGGTCCAGGGGTCGGGCAGCGTGTTGCCCGCCATCTGCTCCATCAGGATGAAGGGGTAGAAGATCACCGCCTTGCCGGCGTCCCGCAGCGCCCGGATCGCCTCCATCACCGCCGCATCGGCCGGCGTGCCGCCATAGACCGGCCGGCCGTCGGCCTGCGGCACGGTCCCCGCCTGCGCCCGGGTCAGCCCCGAGACGCGCCAGGGCATGCCGCGGCCGTCCAGCGCGGTCTGCTCGACCTTGGGGCGCAGCTCGGCCTGCCCGCAGCGCAGGTCGCCCGAAAACCACGAGACCACCAGCAGCGTCGAAGCGCAGGCCGGCAGTTCCTCGCCCAGCATCTCCAACGAACGCACGAGGTCGGTCGCCGTCCCCGGCGCGTTGACGTTCGCCGTCCGCCGCCGCCCCGGCCCCTCGCGGTAGTGCACCGGCGTCGTTGCCAGCGCGTATTCGCCGGTGCCCGGAACCAGCGCCACGCCGCGGATCAGCCCGGCGTATCCCGGCGCCTGGCCCTCCGCCGGCACCGCCCGGCGCACCACCTCGAACGAGAACTGCGGCACCCGGTTGCCGAAGGGTGCCAGCTCGAGATCCTCGATCACGACATAGGCGATGCCGCGATAGGCCGGGGCGTTCCCCGCGCCCTCCACCGCCTCGATCTTCGGATCGGGCAGCTGGTCCTCGCTGCCGGCATGGACGCGCAGGTTCAGCGCATCGCGGTCGATCTCCACCCCGTCCGCCCAGATCCGCCCCACCCGCGCGATCTCACCCGCGCAGAGCGCCACCGCCAGGCTCACGCTGTAGCTGAAGTCGCGCACCTCCGGCTCGGGCGGGGCGCCCTTGCCGCCGCCGCGCCGGCGCACGCGCTCCTCGAAGCGCGTCGCCCAGATCACCTGGCCGGCGACGCGCGTCCGCCCCCAGAGGCGCGGCACCGGCGCCCCCTCGGAGGCGCCCATCAGCCGGAAGCGCTCGATCCGTCCGGACTCGACCGCAGCCGAGCCCGCACCCAGAAGCTGCTGGTCGATCGCCCGGCCGATGGTCGCGCCGACCGCCCGGCCGACCACCGCCGCACCGAGCCCCAGCACCGTGCCGCCGACCGTCGAGCCCAGGGCGGCGCCCAGCGCCGAGAACAGGATCGTCGCCATTCAGATCGTCTCCTCGGGAAAGGCGAAGGCCGCCACGACCCGCCGCGCCCAGGGCGCGGAGAGCGTGCTTTCGACCACGCCGTGGCCGGCGTAGGCATGGATGAAGCGCGGCGCCGGAGCCCCGGCCGACAGAAGGCCGAGGTGCTTGGCGACCGCCCCCGCCCGCATCCGGAACAGAAGCACATCGCCGGGCTGCGGCGCCCCGGCGACCGGGCACAGGTGCCGCAGCGCCGCCGCCCAGAGCGCTTCCGCGCGCGCGGGCTCCGACCAGTCGGGCGTATAGGGCGGCACCGCCTCGGGCTCGGCACCGTAGAGCGCGCGCCAGATGCCGCGGATCAGTCCCAGACAGTCGCACCCCGCCGCACGCGCCGCCGCCTGGTGCACATAGGGCGTGCCGATCCAGGCGCGCGCCTCGGCCACTGCCCGCGCCCGCAACGCGCTCAACCGCCCGCCCCCGGACCGACCCGCAGCGCCGGCACGCGCAGCCGCCCGCCGTCGTTGCGGCCCGTGCGGACCGGATAGCTCGCCAGCCAGTCCTCCCCCGGAATATGCGGAAAGCCGCGATAGTTCAGGAAGTTCTGGAACTTCAGCCGGCAGGTCTCGGGCCGCTTGTCGCAGCCGGCCTCGATCCGGATCAGGTCGCCCGCCGCAACCGGCAGCGGCAGCGGCTCCCACAGCTCCACCCGCCGCGCGAGGCCCCGTGCCCGGTCGTTCTTGACGATCCCCGACAGGCCCGCCGCCGCGCCCGACAGCACGGCAAGCCGCCCGCGCTCGAACCAGCGGTCGTCGAAGCCCGCGACCGAGGCGAACAGGAACAGCCGGTTCTCCTCTACCGCCTCGGCGGGCCGCTCGGTGGCATAGCCCGGCAGGCTCAGGTCGAAGCGGCAGCGCCCGTCGCCGAGGACGGCCGAACAGGGCCCCTGGAACACCTGCCCCTGCGGCTGGTTCAGAAGGTCGGTCAGCCCCCGCAGCTCGGCGCGGAAGGCCCCGCCCGCGCGCACGATCTCGCCGATCGTGCCGCGGAACTGCAACAGGCGCTCGGCGGGATCGGCCCAGTTGACCAGCCAGGCCCGCACCTCGGCGCCGTCCCAGCGCCCGGCCAGGATGTCGGCCTCGGTCACCGCCTCCGACGACAGACCGCCCAGCGCCTCGGTGTTGTCGAGCGCAAGGCCCGTCGTCTGCAGCAGCACCCGTGCCGACAGCCCGGTGTCGGCGCGGAAGACGATCCCCTCGAAATGCAGGTCGCGGTCGTGGTCGGTGAAGCCCATCTCCACCCCGTCGCGCCGCCGCACCGCCCAGGCGCGGGCGACCGTCGTCGCACCGCCGGCCAGATGCGCGATCAGTCCGTCGCGCCCCCCGCTCACACCCGCACCTCCACCACCGGAACGGTCGGCACCTCGCCGGCCTGAAAACTCGCCACGCTGGTCTGGATCCGGTCGGTGTCGAAGCGCACTGGCACATCGAACTCGAAGCCCGCCGTCACCTCCGCCCCCTGCCCCGGCGGCTCGGCGAAAGTGACGACACCGGTCGTGTGATCGACCTCGTAGTGCACCGTCTCGACGAGGGGATCGCCCCCCACGCCGCACAGCACCGTGCCCGGCACCGGCTTGGCGATCGGGCGAAGGTAGTCGTTCAGCCCCGACCGGTAGAGTTTCGACAGCGGGAAGTCCGTCCGCACCCCGTCGCCGATCCCGATCCTCTGGTCGAGGAAGTGCGGCGCCCGCGAGGCCGGGCAGCTCTTGTAGTCGGCCCAGTCCTTCCAGCGGAACCCGAAGAGCTGCCCGCGCCGCGCCTCGAAGAAGGCGATCAGCGCCTCGACGTCGTCGAGGCTGCGCAGCCCCACCCCGGCGTCATAGCGCCGGCGCGCATGCGCCCAGGGGCTGTTGCGCTCCTCGAACCCGTTGGCCAGCGTCACGATCTCCGTGCGCCGCTCGGGCCCGCCGACCGAGCCGAAACTCAGGTTGGCGGGAAAACGCACCTCATGGAACTGCATGGTCCCCCCTCAGCGATAGCGCTGCCCGCGCGACAGGGCCCGCATCGCCTGCGCCGCGATCTGCCCCTGGCTGCGGCGGAAGCCCTCGACATCGGGGGTCGCGATGTTGAACACCACGCTGACCGACCGCCCGGCGCCCGCGCTCTGCACGCCGAGCCGCCCGTCGGGCCCGCGCGCCAGCGGCAGGATCGCCTCGGGCCCGGCCTCCCCCATCAGCCCGCGGCCGCCGCGCATCGGAAACGCCACCGGTCCGCTGACGATGCCGCCCTGCGCGAAGGGCATCACCCGCCCCTGCACGAAGGCGCCGCCCGCGGCGAAGGGGATCAGTCCCGACACCAGGCTTTCGATCCCGCCCGCGATCAGCCCGCCGAGCTCACGCTGCACCGGCGCCATCGCCGCCGCATAGGCGGCGTTGGCGATCGACAGGGCAAGGCCCTTCATCGCATCCGACAGCCGCATCCCCTCGAACACCACACCGTCGAAGGCCTGGCGCAGCCCGCGCCCGATCGCGGCGCCAAGGCCCGCCACGTCGCGCCCGGTCAGCGCGAGCGATTCGCGCATGCGTGCCAGTTCGGCGTCGAAGGCCGCGGCCATGCCCTGCGCGCCGGCAAGGCTCGCCTCGAGTGCCCGCGCCTGCTCCTCGAGGCCCGAAAGCCCCTCGATCTCATCCATCTTTCGCCTCCCGCCGGCGGTCGGGGAATGCCGCCGCCAGTTCCTCCAGCCGCGCCCGCGTCATCGCCGTCGCACCCGCCTCCCGGCCCAGCATCAGCCGCAGTTCCGCCGGCGTCAGCGCCCAGAACTCGGCCGGCGTCAGCCCGAGGCCGCGCAGCCCCGCCCGCATCAGCCCGGGCCAGTCGATCGCGCTCACGTGCCCGGCACCGCGAAGGCGCGCACCAGAAGCTCCGCCGCCGCCCGCGCCGCAGCCGCGACGCCGCCCGCGATCTCGGCCCCGCGCAGATCCTCGGCGGTCCCCCGCCAGCCTCCGCCGCGCAACCCCGCGGCCAGCACCATCAGCACGTCGCGGGCCGAGAAGGCGCCGCCCTCGAACCGCTCGACCAGCGCGACGAGGCTTCCTGCGCCAAGCGCGGTCTCGAGTTCGGCCAGAGCGCCGAGGGTCAGCTTCATCACCCGCCGCTCGCCGTCGATGACGAGCGCGACTTCGCCTGCGAAGGGATTGGCCATCAGAGCGGCGTGAAGCTCAGCGCCCCGGCCGAGGCCAGCGTCAGTTCGTAGGTCGCCTCGCCGTTGTGGCTGCCGGCATATTCGATCGAGGTCATCTGGAACGGGCCCTGCACGATCCCGAAACCCGGGATGATCACCTGGAAGTCCGGCGTCGAGCCGTCGAAGAAGATCTGCCGCGCGCGCTCGTCCGTCGCGGCATCGCGGAAGACGCCCGAGCCGCTGACCTGCGCCGCCTTCACCCCGGCCCCGCCAAGAAGCTCGCGCCACCTGCCCTGGCTCTCGAGGCTGGTCACGTCCACCGTCTCGGCATTGAAGCTGATCCGGGTCGCGCGCAGCCCCGCCACCGTCTCGAACTGGCCGTCGCCCGTCATGTCGAGCTTGATCAGAAGGTCCTTGCCGCTCTGCGCCGCCATCGCGCTCACTCCGTCATGGGTTCAGGAAAGGTCCACGCGGGCGCGAAACGTCAGGTCGATCCGCCGCCGGTCGGCCGCGCCAACCCGACGCGCCCGCGCGCGCAGGAACCACAGGTCCACCAGGCGCCCGCGCGCCAGGATCAGCGGCGCGCCGACCAGCGCATCCGAAACCGCCACCGCGATCGTCTTGGCCGTCTGGAATCCGGCCGCGTCGGTCACCACGCTCACCGTCAGGTCGTGCTCGGCGCCGTCGCCCGTCTTGTCCGACCGGTCGCGCACCTCCTCGGGGCCGATGCTCACGAAGGTCTTCGGCACGGGCCCCGCCGGCACCGCATCGTAGATCGCATCGCCGACCAGCCCGTCCAGCGTCACCGATCCGCGCAGCCGCTGATAGACCGCGGCCTGCAGGGCGGCCGAGGCGCCATAGCTCATGTCGCCACCTCCTCGCGCGCATGGCAGATCAGATAGTGCCCGCGGCGGTCGAACTCGGTCACCGCCTGGATCGGATAGAGCCTCGCCCCCTCCCGGAAGCGCTGTCCGGGCCGCGGACGCGCCAGCGATCCCGGCACCCCGGCGCGCACGATGATCCGCATCGGCACCGACGACTTCGGGAACACCTCCTCGGCCGCCTCGCGGCCGGTGCCGGGCCGGACCTCGGCCCAGTGCACCGCCAGCTCGCTCCAGATCTCGGCCAGCCCGCCCGACCCGTCCGGCACCTGCTGGGCACCTTCCAGCACCAGGCGCCGCTCCAGCCGGGGAAGTCTCATCGCCGCCCCCCGCCGAAGCCGCGCAGGTTCCGCCAGCGCTCGATCAGGGCCATCACCCCGAAATCCATCGCTCCGGGCTCGGCACCGGCGCCCTGCCGGTGCTCGTAGTAGTGCGCGGCCAGCATCAGCACGGCCTGCCGCAGGTCCACGGGCACCGCCGCCCAGTCGGGCCCGAAGCCCGCCGCGAAGCGCACCACGGCCTGACCGCCGGCAGGAACCGCGGGCAGGATCGCGCCGGTCGCCACGATCTTCGGCCGGTGCGCATCGCTGACCAGCCGAAAGCGCGCCGGATCGACCACCGTCTCGGCGCCGTCACGGTCGCGCAGCCGCACCTGCGTCACCGCCGCCACCGGCGCCACCGGCAGGGGCTGCGAGTCGGCCCCGCGCCAGTTCTCCAGCGTCAGCAGGAAATCCCGCGTGATCAGCGCCTTGCCGGTCCGCGCCTCGACCGCCGACAGCGCTGCCCGGAGCAGCTCGCGCAGATAGGCATCCCCGTCCGGCACCTCGGCAAAGCCGGTTCCCAGCCGCAGCTGGTCCTTCAGCGCCTGGACCGGCAGCACGCTGTCCGGCACCGGCGTCTCCTCGACGAGAAGCATCCTGTTCCTCCTGCCACGCTCCGGCCGAAGAGACGGGCGCGCGCCCCCCCCGGTCGCTCGGACGGAGGCAGCAGCTAGACGACGCGGGGGAAGGCCCCTTGCAGGGCCGGCGCGCGCCCGCCGGGCCTTCCCCGGCCTTTCGGGAGGGGAAGGCTTGACGTGCAACGGGCGTCAGCTCGTCGCGAACTTCAGCAGCTTGATCGCCGCGAAGTCGCTGACGTCGCCGCCGACCCGCTTCGTGGCATAGAACAGCACATGCGGCTTGGCCGAGAACGGGTCGCGCAGCACCCGCAGATCGGGCCTCTCCGCAATCGTGTAGCCGGCGCGGAAGTCGCCGAAGGCGATCGCATAGGCGTTGTTCGCGATGTCCGGCATGTCCTCGGCGATCAGCACCGCATAGCCCATCAGGCGCGCCGGCTCGCCCGCCGCCAGCCCGTCCGACCACAGGAAACGCCCGTCGGCATCCTTCATCTTGCGCACCGCGCCCGCGGTCTTCGAGTTCATCACGAAGGTCGCGTTGGTGCGGTAGTCGGCCCCGAGGGAATACACGAGGTCCACGATCGCATCGGCCGGATTGGTGGCGTGGAAGTCGCCCGCCGCCCCGGTCGGCACATAGCCGAGGTTGCCCCAGGTCCAGACCGCCTCATCGACCTTCGGGTGGGCGAGAAAGCCCTTCGGCTTGTCCACGCCGTCGCCGTTGATGAAGGCCGCCGCCTCGGCGCGGGCGAACTTCGACGCGATCCGGTCGGCAAGCCAGCTCTCGATGTCGAAGGCGGAATCGTCCAGAAGCCGCTGGCTCGCCTTCGGCATCGCGCTGAGCTCGTGCAGCCGGATCGAGATCCGCTCGATCAGCGGCGTCGCCGTCTCGGTCACCGGGCCGGCCTCGGTGCCCCAGCCCGAACCGATGTCGGAATGGTCGATCAGCACATCGTAGGACGTCGCCATCACGTTGACGACGCTGGCGATCCGGCGCAGCGACGCGGTCGTGCGCAGCACCCCCTGGATGGTCTCGGCGGTCTGCGGATCGACCAGGAAGCCGCCCTCGGCATTGACCGCCGTGGACAGCGCCTTGCCCTCGAGCGCCAGGCCCCTGAGCGCGTCGTCGTCGCCGCGGCGCAGATAGGCGTCGAAGGCCTTCTGATGAAGGTCCGGCCCCTCTGCCGCGGCGGAAAGGGCGTGGCGCGCGCTCGGCGCGGTCTTGCGGTCCAGCATGGTCAGTCGCTCGTCCTGTTGTTGCAGCCTGGTCAGAATCTCGGCCCTGAAGCCCCTGAAGTCCTGAAGGAAACCGGTCACGGCGGATTTCAGTTCCGCAGCCCCCGGCGCGCCCTCGCCGGGCATGTCCTGCCCGGTCCGAACCCTGGTTTCGGTCGTCGTCATCGCCTTTTCCCTGAAGTATCGCCCGGCCCGGGCGCCCGCGGCCTCAGCCGCCCGCGATCTCCCGCCGGGCCGCGACGAAGGCCGCCGCGAGCACCGCCAGAAGATCGTCCTCCGCGCGGTCGGCCTTGGCGTCCACCCGCGCGAGGCCGAGCATCGGGAAGGTGACCAGCGACACTTCCCACAGCTCGACCTCCGCCAGAATCCGCCCGCCCTCGCGGTCGCGTTCGGCCCGCCGCGTGCGATAGCCGATCGACAGTCCCTCGATCGCCCCGGCGGTGACCAGCGCCGCCGCCTCGCGGCCGCGCGCCACATCGGTCAGGATGCGGCCCTTCACCCAGAGCCCGCGATCGTCCTCGCGCACCTCGTCCCAGACCCCGATGGGCTCGCGCGGGTCGTGCTGCCAGAGCATCCTGACCTTCCGCCCGGTCGCGAGCGACCGCGCGAAGGCGCCCCGCTCCACCCGGTCGCCGCCCTGATCGACCTGCCCGAAGACCGAGGCATAACCCGCGATCGTCGCGCCCTCGCCCAGGGTCAGCCCGCCGCCCCGGGCGAACTTGGTCTCCAGCCCCGAGGGGCCCCAATCCCGTTCCCGCATCGCTCAGCCCCCCAGGCCGAAGTCCAGATAGGCCCGGCCGACCTCGGCCAGAACCACCGCCGCCACGCCGTAGAGCGCGGTCCACAGCCGCCGCTCCAGCCGTTCCATCGCCACCTCGAGCCGCCCGACATGCAGCTCGATCGCCGCCAGGCGCGCCTCGACCAGCTTTTCGTGCGCCTCGATCCGGTGGACGCTGGCGAACTCGAAGGGCTCGTAGAGAAACCGCGACCCGCCGGTGTCGCCCTTGCGCCGCGTCACTCCGCCGCGTCCCCGTCCGGCAGCCGGGGCAGGCCCAGCAGCGCCCGCTTCTCGGCGTCCGTCAGGAACGACGCCGCCGAGACATGCCGCCACAGCGCCTCGCGCTCGGCTGCCAGCGCCGGCACCTGGTCGAGGTCGGGGCGAAGCTCGACCGCCTCGCCCGAGAAGCCCGCCAGCCAGTGCGACAGCGCCGCCGTCACCTTCGCCGCCAGCGGCAGCACGGTCAGCCGGTAGAGCGCCCGGTTCGCCTCCTGATAGTTGGCATAGGTCGCGTCCCCCGGCAGCCCCATCAGCATCGGCGGCACCCCGAAGGCCAGCGCGATCTCGCGCGCGGCCGCCTCTTTGGTCTTGTGGAACTCCATGTCCGAGGGGCTGAAGCCCATCGGCTTCCAGTCGAGCCCGCCTTCCAGCAGCATCGGGCGCCCGGCATTGCGCGCGCCCATGTGATAGCTCTCGATCTCCTCGACCAGTCGCTCGTACTGGTCGGCGGCCAGGCTGCCGTGCCCGTCCGCGCCGCGATAGACGATCGCCCCCGAGGGGCGCGCGGCATTGTCGAGCAGCGCCTTCGACCAGGCCGTGGCGGCGTTGTGCACGTCAACCGCCGCGGCCGCCGCCTGCATCGGGCTCAGGCCGTAGTGGTCGTCCTGCGGGTGCATCGCCTTGACGTGCAGGATCGCCGGCCGCCCCTCGGCCAGGTCGAAGCGGTGCCGCCGGCTTCCCACCGCGTAGTCGTAGGCCACCGGCCAGCCGTCGGTGCCGGGCACCACGCTCATCCGGTCGGAACGCAGCACATGCAGTTCCCAGGGCAGCCCCGCCGCGCCGGCCACCGCCTCGACATAGCCGTTTCCCGTCAGCAGGATCTGGCCGTAGAGCGCCTCGAGGAACTCGGCCCGCCCCTGCGCCGCGTTCGGCCGGCCGATCAGCGCGAGCAGCGGATGCGCCTCGTAGCGCCGCACGCTGTCCTGCAGGACCAGCGGCAGGGCGGCGGCCGCCTCGGCGATCAGCTTGACCGCGCGGAAGCCCACCGGATTGCCGACGAACCCCGACCGCGTCAGCGATCCGCTGTCGCGCGGGCTCCAGGCGGCGCGGCCGGAGCCGGCCAGCGCGATCACCGCTCCCGCAGCGCTGGCCTTGGTTTCGGGCGGGGCCTCCGGCCGCCGCCTCAGGAAGTCGAATGCCATGTCCTGTCCCTCGCCGCCTCGCCCAAGCCCCGTCCCGTCACAGCGCCCGCACCCGCGGCCGGCGGAACCGCGCCGCCGGTTCGAGGACGAGATCGGTCAGCGCCCAGACCAGCGCATCCAGCCGGTCGGGGCTCCCCGGCCCCTCGTAGCCCCGCGCGGTCATCCGGCACATCTCGTCCTCGAGCCGGCCGAGCCCCCGCACGTGCCCGACCCGCCCCTGCTCGTAGAGCGCCGCCACCGGCTCCGCCCGCGCGCCCTTGCCCCGCAGCGCCCGCACCGCGCGAAACGGCACCAGCGGATCCACCTGCCGCAGCACCGTCTCCACCAGGTCGCCGCCCTGGTTCACCTCGGCCACCAGCCGCTCGGCGCCCCAGCGGTCCCGCGCGGCGATCGCGGCGCGCGCCCATTCGACCGGGCTTGCCCCCTCGACGCTCGCATCCTCCAGCACCACCGCGCGCCAGTCGGCCGGCCCGCCGTCGGTGATCGCCCCCGCCACGACGATGCCGCAGGCGTCCGACCGCCCGTGGCCGGTCACCGGCGGGTCCACCGCCACCACCACCCGGTCGAGCCGCGGCGGCGTGCCGATCCGGCAGGCCTCGAGCATGGCCGTCGTCCACAGCGCGCCCTCGGCATCGGCGATCAGCACGCCCTCCAGCTCCTGCCGGCCGAGGCGTGTGCCCGCGTAGCGCGCCTGCACCTCCTGCAGGAACGACTCGGCCAGATGGGCACGGTTGGCCTCGGTCGGTGCGGTCGTCACCACCGTCGATGGCGCCGCGAGAATCTGCTTCAGAACGGCCACGTTGCGCGGCGTCGTGGTCACCACCTGCTGGGGATGGTCGCCCAGCCGCAGCGCGAACTGCAGATTGTCCCAGGCCTCCTCCGCCTTCCGCCACTTGGCCAGCTCGTCCACCCAGGCCGCATCGAACTGCGGCCCGCGCAGGCTGTCAGGCTCATGCGCCGAGAACACCTGCGCCACCGCCCCGTTCGGCCACACCAGCCGCCGCCGGCCGGCCTCCCACTCCGGCTTGCGGTCGGGCGGCGTGCAGGCGAGGATCCCGCTCTCGCCGAACACCATCACCTCGCGCACCTGGTCGATGGTCTCGCCCACCAGCGCCACGCGCCGCGCCCGGCCGGGGTCGCCGGCGCACGAGCCCTCCACCATCGCCCGCACCCACTCCGCTCCGGCGCGCGTCTTGCCGGCGCCCCGTCCGCCCAGGATCACCCAGGTCCGCCAGTCCGCGCGCGCGGGCGGCAACTGGTGCGGCAAGGCCCAGAAGCGGAACATCCAGGGCAAAGCCAGCAGCTCCGGCCCCGAGAGCTCAGCCAGGAACGCCTCCTGAACCTCCTGCGGCGCGGAGGCGAGCCAGGCGGCGCCCGATCTGAGCCCGTGCCTGGTCGAAGTCGATGGAATGGTCGTGCACGATTCCGCCACGGTCTTTCATCCGTTTCTCGACCTTCTCGCGTTCCTCGAAGGCCACCAGCGCCCAGCGGCGCAATTCCTGCGTCAGCGCCAGCGCCTCGGCGGTCTTGACCGCCTCCTCGGCTTCCAGGCTGCGCACCTTCTGACCCAGGGCGCGGATCACCGCGTCCAGCATCACCTTCGCTTCCGCCAGACCGTCCGGATCGGGCGGCGCCCCCTGCGGGGGCCTTTCGTTCGTCATCTGGATTGCGTCCCGCCTCTCATGCCGTCCGCACGAGCGAAACGAAAAAGCGGCGCAAGGTGCTACCCTCCGCCGCAGATCCACTTCATCTAGCTTGCCTGAATTGATACCTCAGGCAGAACGGAAAGTCAAGCGATAAATCTGGGGTTGTGCGCTCATTCCTCCGCGACCCCCTGCGCCGCGCGCTCCGCCTCGATCGCGCGCCATCGCGCGACGTTGCGGTTGTGCTCTTCCAGCGTCGCCGCGAAGGCATGTCCGCCGGTGCCGTCGGCCACGAAGAACAGGTAGTCGCTTTCCGCGGGGTTCAGCGCCGCGGCGATCGACAGCCGCCCCGGATTGGCGATCGGCGTCGGCGGAAGCCCGTCGATCACATAGGTGTTGTAGGGGGTCTCGGCCCTCAGCTCGCTCTGCCGCAGCCCGCGCCCCAGCACACCCCGTCCCTGGGTGATCCCGTAGATCACCGTCGGATCGGTCTGCAGCCGCATACCCCTTTTCAGCCGGTTCACGAAGACGCTCGCAACCAGCGGCCGCTCGTCGGCAACGCCGGTCTCCTTCTCGACGATCGAGGCCATGATCAACGCGTCCTCGGGCGTGTCATAGGGCAGACCCGCCGCCCGCGTCGGCCAGAGCTCGGCCATGATCCGCTGCTGGCGGGCCTGCATCTCGGCCAGCAGCTGCGCCCGGTCGGCACCGCGGTCCACTTCGTAGCTGTCCGGCGCCAGGCTCCCCTCGGGCGGCAGGTCCGCGACCTCTCCCGACAGGAAATCCGCCTGCCCGAGTTCCTGCACCACCTGCCAGCTCGTCACCCCCTCGGCCAGGGTCACGCGGAACCGGACGTCCGCTCCGGCCGTCAGCGCGGCATAGTCCGGCGGGATCTCGCCGGCCCCCGGCGAGAACTTCAGCCGCTCCTCGAACCGGTTCGTCGCCGGGTCCAGCTCGCGCACCACCACCTCGGCCGCTGTCACGCCGATCCGGAAATTCACCTCGACCCCGCAGGTCGAACGGCCGGCCACGGTCATCGCGGCGACGATCTCCTGCATCGAGGACCCGGGCTGGATCAGGTAGCTTCCGAACTTCAGGTTCGCCGACCGGTCCTCGTAGTCCGCACCGATACGGAAGATCGCCCCGCTCGAGATCGCGCCGCGCGCCTCGAGCTCGGAGGAGACGCGCGCCAGCGTGGCCCCGCGCGGCACCTCGAAGCAGATCGCCTCGGCCAGCGGTCCGGGCGCCGTGTACTGCCGCTGTCCCCAGGCGATCAGTCCGGCAAGCCCTGCCAGGATCACGACGAACAGCGTCAGCGCGTTCGAGGCAAGGCTGCGCCACATCAGCCCTGTCCCCGGCCCAGCACCAGCGTCGCATTGGTGCCGCCGAAGCCGAACGAGTTCGAAAGCGCCACGTCGATGCGCCGCCGAACCGCCCGCTTCGCGGCCAGGTCGATCCGCGCCTCGACCGCGGGCCGTTCGAGATTGATGGTCGGCGGTGCCACCTGATCGCGCAACGCAAGGATGCAGAAGATCGCTTCGACCGCGCCCGCCGCACCCAGCAGGTGCCCGATCGAGGACTTGGTCGAGCTCATCGTCGCCGCCGCCGCATGGTTCCCGAGCAACCGCTCGACCGCGGCCAGCTCGATCACGTCGGCCATGGTCGAGGTGCCGTGCGCGTTGATGTAGTCCACCGCAGAGGGCGGCAGCCCTGCCCGCGCCAGCGCCGCCCGCATCGCCCTCTCGCCCCCCTCGCCGTCCTCGGATGGCGCGGTGATGTGGAAGGCGTCGCCCGACAGGCCGTATCCGAGCACCTCGGCATAGATCCGTGCCCCGCGGGCAAGCGCGTGCTCGCGCTCCTCCAGCACCACGACGCCCGCCCCCTCGCCCATCACGAAACCGTCCCGGTCGGCGTCCCACGGCCGGCTCGCCGTCTCGGGCGCCTCGCCGCGCCGGGTGGACAGCGCCTTGCAGGCGTTGAAGCCGGCGATCCCGATCTCGCTGATCGGGCTTTCGCAGCCGCCGGCCACCATCACGTCGGCATCGCCCCACTGGATCAGCCGCGCCGCATCGCCGATCGCATGCGCGCCGGTCGAGCAGGCGGTGACAACCGCATGGTTCGGCCCCTTGAACCCGTAGCGGATCGACACCTGCCCCGATGCCAGGTTGATCAGCGCGCCCGGAATGAAGAACGGGCTCACCCTCCGTGGCCCGCGGTCCCGGATCAGCACCGCCGTCTCGGCGATCGAGGTCAGCCCCCCGATCCCCGACCCGATCATCACGCCCGTCCGCAGCCGCTCGGCCTCGCCCGGCGCCTCCCAGCCGGCATCCCGAACGGCCTGCACGGCAGCGGCCATTCCGTAGAGGATGAAGTCATCGACCTTGCGCTGCTCCTTCGGCTCCATCCAGTCGTCGGGGTTGAAGGTGCCGTCGCTGCCGTCGCCGCGCGGCACCTCGCAGGCATAGGTCGTCACGACATTCGTGGTGTCGAACCGGGTGATCGGCCCCGCGCCCGACTGTCCCGCCAGCAGCCGGCTCCAGGTTTCCTCCACCCCGCAGGCGAGCGGCGTGACCAGCCCGAGCCCGGTGACGACGACGCGACGCATGCCCACCCCCTGCACTGTGCTGCCGGACCGCCTGATACCCGGCCTGCCATGCCCGCGCAACTCGGCCGGCCCGACGGGCCGGGCCCGGCGCCCGCGCACGCCCCGTCCCGCGCAACACCGATCGCACCGGCACGCGCACGCGCGAAGGCCGCACGGACCCGCCTGCGCGCAGGCGGGAAAGGCGCCCCGCGGGCATCCTGCCCCAGCCCCGCGGGCCCCCTGCCCCCGCGTGCCGGCCCCTCGGGGTCGGTTCGGCAAAGCGGATCGGCACGGGCGGGCACCCGGGTTCGGCGACACGCTGCGGACCCGCGATCTGTGGTCCGCCCGGCTGTCGGAATGCCCCCCGGCCCTCAGCCCGCCGCCGCGCGGGCCGCGATCGCGCGGATCCG
>CALDYW010000072.1 GCA_937944395.1 uncultured Paracoccaceae bacterium
CACCCCCCGGGATATTTCCGGACCGGACATCGGCAGCGGTTTCGCCGCAACGGACCGGCCGCCGCCCGCGGCGCGATCCGGCGGCGGCCCGGACGCGTCCCCGGGCGCCGCGCCAAAGCCACAGTCCTGCCGTGCAAGCCCCCGCGCGGTCGGGCTTTTTCTGGACCGTCGCGGGGCTTTTGGCTAGAGTGCGGCGAAACCGGGCAGCGAACGACCCCGGAACCCGAGGCGGTGACAGCAGCGATGGACGGACCCGAGCGGTTCTCGACCCTGCCGGAGTATGCCTTTCCGCGTCTGCGGAGGCTGCTCGACGGCCATCCGCCGGGGGGCCCGCCGATCGAGATGACCATCGGCGAGCCGCGCCATCCGTTCCCCGACTGGGTGGCCGGCGTCCTGGCCGAGCATGCCGCGGGTTTCGGCCGCTACCCGCCGAACGAGGGGGCGCCCGGGCTGCTCGACGCCATTTCCGGCTGGATCGCCCGGCGTCACGGCGCGCGGATCGGACGCGAGCGGCTGATGGCGCTGAACGGGTCGCGCGAGGGTCTGTTCAACGCGGTGCTGGCGCTCTGCCCCGAAGTCAAGCGCGGGCGGCGGCCGGCGGTGCTGATGCCCAACCCCTTCTACCAGGTCTATGCCGTCGGCGCGCTGGCGGCGGGGGCCGAGCCGGTGGCGGTGCCGGCAACCGCCGAGACCGGCTTCCTGCCGGACTATGCCGCGCTGCCGGCGGAGCTGCTCGACCGCACGGCGGTGGCCTTCCTGTGCTCGCCGGCCAATCCGCAGGGCGCGGTGGCCGGGCGCGGCTGGCTGGCCGACCTTCTGGCGCTGGCCGAGCGGCATGATTTCGCCGTCTTCGCCGACGAGTGCTATTCCGAGATCTGGCGCGACGCTCCCCCGCCGGGGCTGTTGGCGGTCGCCGCCGAGACCGGCGCCGACCCCGAGCGCGCGGTCGTGTTCAACTCGCTGTCCAAGCGGTCGAACCTGCCCGGGCTGCGGTCGGGTTTCGTCGCCGGCGGCGCGGTCGGCATTGCGCGGATGCGCCAGCTCAGGGCCTATGCCGGGGCGCCGCTGCCCCTGCCGCTGCAGCAGGTCGCCGCCCGCGCCTGGACCGACGAGGCGCATGTCGAGGCCAACCGCGCGCTCTATGCCCGCAAGTATGCCGATGCCGACCGGATTCTCGCGGGCGTCCCGGGCGCGGGGGCGCCCGAGGGCGGCTTCTTCCTGTGGCTGCCGGTGCCCTGCGGCGACGGCGAGGCGGCGGCGCTCAGGCTCTGGCGCGAGACCGGGGTCCGGGTGCTGCCGGGCGCCTATCTCGGGCGCGACGACGGCCGGGGCAACCCCGGCCGGGGATATGTGCGGGTGGCGATGGTCGCCCCCGCCGACGAGGTCCGCGACGGGCTGGTGCGGCTCTGCGCCTGCCTGTTCGGGTGAGGAACGAGGGACGGGATGGCATCCTACCAGGCGCGCCGGCGCGATCCGCTGTTCGACCAGTCCACACAGGCGATGATCGAGCGGCGCGGCAAGGAACTGCTCGGCATCGCCCTGATCGGCGCGGGCGGGGCGGTGGCGCTCCTGCTCGGCAGCTATGTCCCCGAGGATCCGGGCTGGCTCGCCGCGACCGATGCGCCGGTGCAGAACGCCCTGGGGCGCTTCGGCGCCTCGCTTGCCTCGCCCTTGACGGTGATCGTCGGCTGGGCCGCCTGGGGCATCGCGCTGGTCCTGTGCGCCTGGGGCATCCGGTTCGTGCTGCACCTCGGCGAGGAGCGGGTGCTGGCGCGGATCGCCTTCGCGCCGATCGCGATCGCGCTGGCTTCCGTCTATGCCGCGACCCATGTTCCGCCCGACGACTGGACCCATTCCTTCGGCCTCGGCGGCCTGTTCGGCGACACCGTACTCGGCGCGGTGCTGGCGCTGCTGCCGGTGGGCACGGGGCTCGGGCTTCGTCTGCTCGCGCTGCTGGCTGCCGTCGGCATGGTGGTGATGGCGCTGTTCGTGCTGGCCTTCGACCGGCGCGAGGTGGCGGGCATCCTGCGCTTCATCCTCTACGGCACGGTGCTGACCTACGATCGCGCCGCCGCCCTGATCGCCGCCGCCGGCAGCGGCGCCCTGCGCGGATCGGCCGGACTGCGCAGCCGGATGCCGGCGCCGCGCGCGGCCGCTGCCGCGCAAGGGGCGCAAGGGGCGCAGGGCGCGCGGGGCGCGCGGGGGGCCGCGCCGGCGGGGCCCTCTGGCGGGGCCGGCGGACGACGTCCGCGCGCCGAGACCGCCGCCGCGCCGCCCGGCCTGCGGGCCGCGCTGCACGAGCCGCCGCTGACCGCACCGCGCCGGCCGGCCTTTGCAGCCGAACCGCAGGCCCGCGCGCCGCTGGTCGCGCATCGCGGCGGCGGCACGTCCCCCTCTGCCGCCCCTGCCGCCGTCGCGCCCGCGATGCCGGAGACGGCCGGGGCCGCCCACCCGGTCGAGCCCGGCGGGCCGCCGCGCGCGGCCCTGTTCGGGCTTCTTCCGGTGTTCGCGCGCCGGCCGGCGGGGCTCGAGCCCGAACTGGTCGAGCCCGTCCCGCGCCCCGCCACCACCGCCGCACCGCCCGAGGACCGGGTGCGCGCCCGCATCGCCGATGCGATCCTGAACCGCCGGGCCGGCCGCGCCCGCGCCGTTGCCGCGGGCGAGCCGCGCGCCGAGCCCGCGCTGACCCGCGGCGTGACCTCCGCGAGCCGCCTCACCCGCCCGCTGCCGCTGATCGTGCCGCCCCTGCGCCCGCCCGCACCGCCTGCGCCCGCCCAGGCCGCGCCCG
>CALDYW010000073.1 GCA_937944395.1 uncultured Paracoccaceae bacterium
GCCCGGCGCCGGCGGTTCCCGCGGAAACGGCCGAGGTGCAGCCCGCGCTCGCGCTCGGGGCGCCGGCCGAAGCCGAGGCCGAGCCGCTCGATCCGGCCGACTTCATCCGCGCGCTGAACTTCCCCGACACGGTCGAGGACCGCGAGGGGTTCCGCGCGCTGCGCCGGGCGCTGGCCGACCGCGAGGCGGCGCGGCTGATCCGGGCCAGCCAGGACCTGCTGACGCTGCTGGCGAACGACGGGATCTACATGGACGACCTGATCCCCGACCGCGCCCGCCCCGAGGTCTGGCGGCGCTTCGCGGCGGGCGAGCGCGGACGCGCCATCGCCGCGCTGGGCGGCATCCGCGACCGCTCGTCGCTCGCCCTCACCGCCGCGCGGATGAAGCAGGACGTGATCTTCCGCGACGCCGCCCACCACTTCCTGCGCAACTTCGACCGCGTGTTCTCGGCCTTCGCGCCGACGGCAAGCGATGCCGACATCGCCGCCCTGGCCGACACCCGCACCGCCCGGGCCTTCATGCTGATCGGCCGCGTCGCCGGGACGTTCGATTGAGCGCACCGACAAGCGCCGCGGCGTGCCCGGCGCCGAGGATCCAGCCCTCCTCGCTGCGGACGATGCGCGTCTCGGTCTCGGAGAGGTCGGCGGGAAGCGAGAGAAGCGGCGCAAGGCCGCCCCCGTCCCCGGCCTGCAGGGCAGCCAGCGCCTCGGCCAGAAGCTGCGCCTGCCGGGCGTCGCGGACCCGGTGAAGGGTCGAGGCCGCCACCGCCGGGTCGATCAGCGCGGGATAGACCTCGGCGACGACCAGCTGCCTGCCCGACGACTGGAACGGCCAGACCGAGAGCGCGTCGCCGAACCGGCGGGAAAGCCGGTCGAGGAAGGGCAGGCCCACCAGCACCTGCCCGCCGACGGCGCCGGCATAGCAGAGCTGCCAGGCGCTCTTCACCGCGCGGCCCGGCCCGGCGGCGGCGCGCAGGCGGGTCTCCACGATCCGGTGCGCGGCAAGCCCTTCGGGCAGGGCTGCGCGCCGGGCGGGCAGGCCGGGCAGCGGCCGACCGGGCGGGTGGCCCCAGAACGGCCCCGCGCCGCCGAAGCCTGCGTTGATGCCGGCCGCCGCGGCGAAGCGTGTGTTGGCGTTGTCGGGCCCGTCGGCGACTCGGGCGGCAAGGTCGGCCCAGACCGCCCGGGCCTCGGCCCGGCCGGTCAGCCGCACGGCAAAGCCCGCGGGATAGCCGAAGGCGAAGTCGAGCCCGAGGAGCGCGCGCTGCCCGGCGGCAAGGGCGGCGGCGAGTGCCTCGACGATCGCCGCCTCGGCCGTCCGCCGCGTGGCGAAGTGACGGGGACCGCAGGACGCCGCCGCGACGCCGGCCTCGCCGATCCAGATCGCGTCCGGCCCCGCGCGGGTCGGGCGCGCCGCTGCCGACCAGTCGGCGACCAGAACCCGGTCAAACACCGCCGGCCGCAAGCCGCCGTCGGGCCGCCTCGAGATCGGCGGGGGTGTTGATGTTCAGGAATGCGGCAGGGTCGGGAAAGACCGCCGTGGCGGCGCCGAGGCCGGCCGCGAAGTCGCGCATCCTCCGCCCGCCCCCGGCCAGATAGCGCGCCAGCGCCTCGGCCGCGGCGACGGGCCAGAGCGCGAAGGTCGGGTGCAGCGCCTGCGCGTCCGTGCCGGTGGCGGCCAGCGCCGGCAGCACTCCGGCGGAGGCGAGCCGTGCGCCGAGGTCGTGCGGCAGGAAGGGGGCGTCCACCGGCGCGGTCAGAACCTGCCCCGAACCGGACGCGGCGGCCGCGCGGAGCCCGGCCAGAACCCCCGCAAGCGGGCCCGACCCCGGCCCGCAGGGGTCGGCGAGCACGGTCAGTCCGAAGGACGCGAAGCGCGCCGGATCGCCGTTCGCGGCGAGTGCCAGGGCCGAGCATTGCGGCCGGAGCCGCGCCGCGACATGATCGAGCAGCGGACGCCCGCCGAGGTCGATCAGCGCCTTGTCGGCCCCGCCCAGGCGCCGGCCGGCACCGCCTGCGAGGATCAGGCCGAAGGGCGCCGCGGTCAGCCTGGCCGTCCCGCGCCGCCGGCGGCGATCTGCTGGCGCAGGAGCGGCTGGTTGTTGTCGTCGTCGTGATCATAGACGACCGACTTCGTGACCCCCGGCAGGGTATCGAACCAGTTCATCAGGCGTTTCGGGAACCAGGTCTCGGGGGCGCCGGCGAATTCCGGCCGGGTGCGCAGGATGCGGCCCGTCGACACCGCGCATTGCGCCTTCGGCACCGCCCCGTAGTCCTGTGCGGCGCGGCTGAGCGCATCGGCAACCTCGCGGCTGACCTCGATCTCCTGGATGACCACATGCCAGGAGACGCGGGCATGATAGTCGATGTAGATCTCCTCCATCCGGTCGGTCATCCCGTAGTGGAGATCGTTGCGCTCGGGCGCGTGCGGGTTCCACCAGGTGCCGGCGGGATCCCAGACCACCCGCTGGCTGCCCCGAATGAACAGGGCCGTATGCCCGCCCTCGCCGGAGCGGTTGTTGATCACCGTGATCAGCGCGATCGACGCCGGGCCCTCGTGCGCCACGGCGAAGCGGCTGACCTCGTGATCGGGGGCCCAGACGGGCTCGGCGGTGGATGCGCAGCCGAGCAGCGCCAGGCCGAGGAGGGCCGCCCTCAGTGCTCGCATCATGGAACCGGGGGAGGGTTCAGCTGTTGAACACGGCAAGGAAGATCAGCACGAGGATCACCGCGACCGCGACCCTGACCGAGGCGCGGATGAATCCCTCGAAAGTCTTCTCGTGATCGGTGATGTCCATGTGTCCGTGCTTCTGTTCGGCCATGTCCTAGCTTCCCTGCGGTCCTCCGCGACGGGATACCCGAAGCCAGCGCCCGTGTCACGGGGTCCGGGACCATTCGATCACCCCGTCGGGGCGCAGGCTGCGCGCGATATCGCCGCGCCGGTGGAGGTGATTGAGGTGCGCCAGCGCCTCGGCCAGCGCAAGTCCGTATTCGCCCGCGCCGATCGTGCGTCGGAACAGCGCAGGAAGGCACGCCGCGGCGGTGCGCGGCCGGTCAAGATGGGCGTGCAGCCGGTCGAGCGCCGCGGCGTGATGGGCGGTCATCTCGCGCAACCGCACCGGCAGACCGCGGAAGGGCCGCCGGTGGCCGGGCAGCACGAGGTGGCCGTCGCGGGCGAGGGGGGCGAAGCGCGCGCAGCTTTCGAACCACTCTCCCAGGGGGTCGGCCCCCGGCTCGGTCGGATAGACACCGATGTGCGGGGTGATCCCGGGCAGGAACTGGTCGCCGCCCAGCACCAGCCCCTCGCCCAGGCACCAAAGCGTCGCATGGTCGGGGGCGTGCCCCTGACCGAGCCGCACCGTCCAGTCGCGGCCGCCGAGGTGGACGACCTGCCCCTCGGACAGGCGTTCGAAGCCCGGCGCGAGCGGCGCCACGCAGTCGGCGAAGTTGAACGGGCGCGAGGCCGCGCGACGGTCGAGCTCGTCGGCCGCCATGCCGGCCGCACGCCAGAAGGCCAGCGTCTCCGGCCCGGGCCGCTCCTGCACGTCGAGGGTCAGCATCCGGGCGTAGAGCCAGGCGGTGCGGCTCGCCAGGATCCCGGCCCCGTCGCGGGCGAGCCAGCCCGCAAGGCCCACGTGGTCGGGGTGGTGGTGCGTCACCAGCACCCGCCGCACCGGCCGCCCCGCGAGCGGGCCCGACCGCAGCGCCTGCCAGAGCGCACGCGCCGCGGCGGTGTCCATCCCCGGATCGACGACGCTCCAGCCGTCGCCCTCGTCGAGGGCGTAGGCGTTGACGTGGTCGAGCGCCAGCGGCAGCGGCAACCGCAGCCAGAGCAGGCCCGCCGCCACTTCCACAGCTTCCCCGGGCCCCGGCGGCTCGGGAAAGGGAAACGACAGCGCCGCCCCCGCCTCCATGCTCAGGCCGCAAGATCGGCGGGGGCGAGGGCCGTGAGATCGGCTCCGCCCGCCCGCGCCTCGGCCAGATGCGCCGCATGTTCGGGCAGGAGCCGGGCCACGGCCACCCGCGCCAGCGCCCTGCGCGGGCCGGCGCCCCCCTCGGCGCGGGCGGCCGAGAGGTGGACATGCGCGCCCAGCACCCGGGCGAAGGCGCGCAGGAACGGCAGGGCGCCCGCGCCCCGGTCGGCCGTGCCGAGGCGCAGGAACGCCTCGGTGCCCTCGCGCAGCGCCTCGGCCGCCGCCCAGACCTCGCCGGCAGGTCCGGGCAGGGCATGGCGGGCGGCCTCGGCGGTCGCCTGCACCTCGTCGATCAGGTCGAAGGCCGCCTCGCCGCCGTCGGCCAGCTTGCGCCCGGCCAGATCCAGCGCCTGGATGCCGTTGGTGCCCTCGTAGATCGCCGTCACCCGCACGTCGCGCAAAAGCTGCGCCGCGCCGGCGTCCTCGATGTAGCCGAGCCCGCCCATGACCTGGATCGCCTCGCTCGCCGTGCGGATGCCGGTCTCGGTGCCCGCGACCTTGGCGATCGGCGTCAGGAGGCCCGCCCGCGCCGCCCAGGCGGGATCGCCCGTGGCCGCCGCCATGTCGGCGGCGACGGCGCAGAGAAGGGCGATGCCGCGGGCGGCGACGACATCGGCGCGCATCGTGGCCAGCATCCGCCGCACGTCGGGATGGCCGACGATCGCGCCCCCGCCCTGCACGCGCTCGCGGGCATGGGCGAGCGCCCGCTGGACCGCCGCCTCGGCGACGCCGATCCCCTGCATGCCGACCCCGAGCCGGGCGCTGTTCATCATCGTGAACATCGCCGCAAGCCCGCCCTGCGGTGCGCCGACCAGCCGGGCGGCGGCGCCCTCGTAGGCCATCGTCGCCGTCGGCGCCCCGTGCAGCCCCATCTTGCGCTCGAGCCCGAGCACGCGCACCGCGTTCGCCGCACCCGCCCGGCCGTCGCCGTCCGGCAGCCGCTTCGGCACCCAGAACAGGCTGAGGCCGCGGCTGCCCTCCGGCGCGCCCGGCAGCCGCGCGAGGACCAGGTGCGAGACGTTCCCGGCCAGGTCGTGGTCGCCCCAGGAGATGTAGATCTTCTGCCCGGTCACCCGGAAGCCGCCGGCACCGTCGGGCTCGGCCCGCGTCGCGATCCGCCCGAGGTCGGAGCCCGCCTGCGGCTCGGTCAGGTTCATCGTGCCCGACCATTCGCCGGCGACGAGCCGCGGCAGGGCCAGCGCCTTCAGTCCGGCATCGGCATGGGCGGCCAGCGCCTCGATCTGCCCCTGGGTCAGCAGCGTGCCGACGTTCATGGCGAGGCAGGCGCCCGAGACGATCTCGTTGACGGCTGTCGCCAGCGCGAAGGGCAGGCCCTGTCCGCCGTGTTCGGGCGGTGCCGACAGGCCGAGCCACCCGCCCGCGCCGATCTCGCGCCAGGCCCCCGCGAAGCCCGGGGGCATCCGCACCGCACCGGCCTCGAGCCGCGCGGGCTGGCGGTCGCCGACGCGGTTCAGCGGCGCGAGCACGCCCTCGGCCAGCCGTGCGGCACCCTCGAGCACGGCCGCGACGGATTCGGGCGTGGCCTCGGCGAAGCGGTGGGTCGCGCGGAGCGCGGGCAGGCCGGCAACATGTTCGAGCAGGAAGGCGAGGTCGCGCACGGGCGCACGATAGGTCATGGGCGATTCCCCGGTGCCGGCCGCCGCGGCCTTGCGGGGCGGGCGGCGTCGTGGCAAGCGTCGGGGCCGAGCCTGCGGCAGTCGCGCCCGGCCGGCAAGACCGACGCCACGTCACGGGGGGCGCGAGCGGCGATGCGGACACCCCTGATCCTTCCGCCCGACGCTGCCGGCATCGCCCGCGCCGCCGCGATCCTGACTGCCGGGGGCCTGGTGGCCTTCCCGACCGAGACCGTCTATGGCCTCGGCGCCGATGCCCGGAGCGACCGGGCGGTGGCGCGGGTCTTCGATGCCAAGGGCCGGCCGCGGTTCAACCCGCTGATCGTGCATCTTGCCGACCTGGCGGCGGTCGAACGGATGGCCGAGGTCCCGGAAGCGGCACGGCGCCTCGCGCAGGCCTTCTGGCCCGGGCCGCTCACGCTGGTGTTGCGGCTCGGCCCGCAGGCGGGGCTTTCCCCCCTCGTCACCGCCGGGCTGCCGACGGTGGCGGTGCGGGTGCCGGCCCATCCGGTGGCGCAGGCGCTGCTCGCTGCCTTCGGCGGTCCGGTGGCCGCGCCCTCGGCCAATCCCTCGGGCCGGATCAGCCCGACCCGGGCGGAGCATGTGATGGAAGGGCTGGGCGAGCGGATCGATGCGGTGATCGACGGCGGCGCCTGCGCGGTGGGTCTGGAGTCGACGATCCTTGCCCTCGATCCGCGACCGACGATCCTGCGCCCGGGCGGGGTTCCGGCCGAGGCGCTGGCCCGGGTGCTGGGCAGGGCGCCCGCCGAGGGCGCCGACGCGGCCCGGCCCACCGCGCCGGGCCAGCTCGCCTCGCATTACGCGCCGCGGGTGGCGCTGCGGCTCGGGGCGGGGGCGCCGCGCCCGGGCGAGAGCTTCCTCGGCTTCGGACCCGGGCCGCCCGCGACGGTGAACCTGTCGCCTTCGGGCGATCTGGTCGAGGCGGCGGCCAGCCTGTTCCGGGCCCTGCACGAGCTCGACAGGCTCGGTCGGCCCGTCGCGGTGGCGCCGATCCCCGAGGAGGGGCTCGGGCGCGCGATCAACGACCGTCTGCGCCGCGCCGCCGCGCCCCGGCCGGCGGCGTGATCCGGGCCGCGGCGTGATCCGCACGGGCGGCGGACCCGTCCCCCCCGGGGGGGATGCCGGAGGTGCAGGCGACGGGTCGGGCGCGGCTCAGCCGCCGACACGCAGCGCGATCTTGCCGATATGGGCCGAGCTTTCCATCCGCACATGCGCCGCTTCGGCCTCTTCGAGCGGAAACACCGAATCGACCACCGGGCGGATCGCCCCGGCCTCGACGAGCGGCCAGACCTGCGCGGCGAGGTCGGCCGCGATCCTCGCCTTGGCAAGGTCCGACTGCGGCCGGAGCGTCGAGCCGGTCAGCGTGAGGCGCCGCATCATCACCTCGGCGAAGTTCAGTTCCGCCTTCGCGCCCTCGAGGAAGGCGATCATCACCAGCCGCCCCTCCTCGGCCAGCGCCCGGAGGTTGCGCGGCAGGTAGCCGCCGCCGACCATGTCGAGGATCAGATGCGCCCCGCCCTCGGCGCGGAGCACGGTCACGAAATCCTCCTCGCGGTAGTTGATCGCCCGTTCGGCGCCGAGCCGCGCGCAGGCGGCGCATTTCTCGGCCGAGCCGGCGGTGGCGAAGACCCGCGCACCGAAGGCCCGCGCCATCTGGATCGCGGTCGTGCCGATCCCCGAGGTGCCGCCGTGGACGAGGAAGCGCTCGCCCGCCGTCAGGCCGCCGCGGCGGAAGACGTTGCCCCAGACGGTGAAGCAGGTCTCGGGCAGGCAGGCGGCCTCGAGCAGGCTGAGCCCGCGCGGCACCGGCAGCGCGTGCGCCCCGGGCGTCACGGCGTATTCGGCATAGCCGCCGCCGGGCAGAAGCGCGGTCACCGCGTCGCCCTCGCGCCAGGGCGAGGGTCCGGCCCCGACGGCGGCGACGTGCCCCGCGGCCTCGAGCCCCGGCAGCGGCGAGGCGCCGGGGGGCGGGTTGTAGGCCCCTGCACGCTGCAGCGCGTCGGGGCGGTTCACCCCGGCATGATCCACCCGGATCAGGATCTGCCCCGGACCCGGGCGCGGCAGCGCGACCTCGACGGGTTCCAGCACCTCGGGCCCTCCCGGCCGCGCGATCCGCACGGCGCGCATGGTCTGGGGCAGGGTCATCGCCTCACTCCCTGGAACGATCGGGTCCTTCCTAGGCCGGACGCGCGGGAAGGAAAAGCCGGCGCGTCAGCGGCCGCTCCCGCCTGCCTCGTCGGCGGCCGGAGGAGGGGGCGGCGACGGCCAGAGCCCCGGCAGGGTGTCGGGCGGCATCCGCGACGGCGCGCGGACCTTCGAGGCCAGCCATTCGGGCCCGGCCATCAGCCGCTTCAGCACCGGGTTCGCCGCCGCCTGCGCCTTGACCTTCTCGAAGGCCATGATGTCGGCGATGCGGCGGTCGAGGAAGTCCCAGGTTGCCTGTTGGTCGGGACTGTCGTCGCCGAGCCAGTAGAGGACGGTCGCCCCGTAGACCGCGGCCAGCGTCGCGCGCTTGGTGTACCAGTTGAGGTCGTCCGACGTGTCGCCAAGCGCGGTCCAGATGCGGTCGGCCGTTTCCCAGATCAGCCGGGCCCCCAGCGCGGCGTTCTGCGGCAGGGCGAAGAGCGTGGCGCCGCGGCGCACCGCCTCGCGGTCGCCCGCGGCCTCGAGGCGCAGCCTGACCGCCCGCGCCACCCGGTCGCGGAAGCGCAGGCCCTCCATGCTCTCGGCACGGATGCGCGCCACCATCGCGTCATCGCCGCGGCGGTGGAAGGCGACCGCAAGGTCGAGCGCCCCGCGGGGGCAGACGGCGCGGGCAAGGCCCGGGTCGATCCCGGCATCGCCGCAGGCGGCGCGGAAGGCGGTTTCGCTCCAGCCCTCGAAGGGCACATGCGGCAGGATCGCGTCGAGCAGACGGTCCCTCACATCCTCGGTCATCGCGGTTCCTTGAGCTCGGGGTCCGATGGACAAGCTAGCGGGCCTTTGCTATAGGGCCACCTCCTGCAGCCCTTGCAACCCTAACCCGAAAGGTGGTGACACCCAGATGCAGGTCAGCGTTCGCGACAACAACGTCGATCAGGCGCTTCGCGCGCTGAAGAAGAAGCTTCAGCGCGAAGGCGTTTTCCGCGAGATGAAGCTCAAGCAGCACTTCGAGAAGCCCTCCGAGAGGAAGGCGCGCGAGCGGGCCGAGGCGATCCGCCGCGCCCGCAAGCTCGCCCGGAAGAAGGCCCAGCGCGAAGGCGCGCTCTGAGCCTCCGTCGCGGCCTGTCGGCACGCGAACGGGGCGACCGGTTCCCCGACCGGCGCCCGGATGTGACCCCCGGCTGGCCCGCGGCCCCGGGGGTTCGTCGTTTCCGGAGCGCGGCCAATGCGCGGCGATCCGCCGATCCGCGATCGCTGCCCTTCAATCCTGCCCGCGCCTGCTGCTAGCCTGCGGGGAACGACGAGGGACAGGAAACAGGACGCCGCAAGATGCAGATCGGCCGCCGCACCGCCGTGCTCGGGCTGCTTGGCGTGGCACTTTCCGCCTGCGGCCAGCGCAATGCGGGGGTCGCGCGGGCGGTGGCGACGCCCCCCCCGCCCACCGCCATGTCCGTCGAGGCCAGGATCGACCGCTGGGCCGCGCATTACGGGGTTCCGCCCTCGCTCGTCCACCGGGTGGTGCGCCGCGAGTCGGGCTACAACCCGGCGGCGCGCAACGGGCCCTACTACGGCCTGATGCAGATCCATCCGGCCACCGCGCGCAGCATGGGCTTCCGCGGCGATCCGGCCGAACTGCTCGACCCGGACACCAATCTTCGCTACGCGGTCAAGTACCTGCGCGGCGCCTGGCTGGTTGCCCGCGGCGACGAGGACAAGGCGGTGATGTGGTACGCCCGCGGCTACTACTACGAGGCCAAGCGGCTGGGGCTTCTCGAGGAGGCCGGCCTGCGCGGCTGAGGCGGCTCGGACCGGCAGCGCCGTGATCGGTCAGACCGGCAGCGTCGGACCGGCAGCGTCAGACCGGCAGCGCCGTGGTCTGCACGACCTTCCGCAGCGCGAAGGACGACTGCATCTGCGCCACCCCCGGAAGGCGCGCGAGGTGCTGGCGGTGGATGCGGGCGAAGTCCTCGGTGTCCTCGGCGACGACCTTCAGCAGATAGTCGGCGGTTCCCGCCATCAGGTGGCATTCGAGCACGTCGGGAATGCGCCGCACCGCGCGCTCGAAGGCCTCGAGCAGCTCGTCGGCCTGGCCCTGCAGGGTGATCTCGACGAAGACGGTGGTCGGCCGGCCGAGCCGGCGGGCATCGAGCAGCGCCACATAGCCGGCGATGATCCCCTCGGCCTCGAGCCGCTGCACCCGGCGGTGACAGGCCGAGGCGGACAGGTTCACCCGTTCGCTGAGCTCGGCATTGGTGATCCGCCCCTCGCGCTGCAGCACGGCGAGGATCCGGCGGTCGGTCGCGTCGATCCGGGACATGCGAGAGGATCCTCCGGCCGGAACGGCTCCGGCCGGAGGATTTCGCGAAAGCGGCCGGCCTGGCAAGCCCGGCCGGTGTGCGCCGGCCGGGCTTGGCGGTTGCCGGTCAGGACGCGACCTCGCCGCCGTCCATGCGCTGGATCGCCACGACGGCCGGCCGCGGAAGGCCGCCCGGCCTGAAGTCCGGCCAGAGCGTCGTCACCTCGGCCAGCGACTCGCTGTCCTCGGCCGGGTGCTGCACGCTGACAAACAGCGTGGTGCCGTCGGGCGTGAAGCGCGGGCTTGAGCATTCCGCACCCTTCGGAGCGGCGAACAGGAGCTTCGGCAGGGCCCGCGCCGGACCCTCGGTGTCGATCCCGTACACGCCGTCGGCCATGTCGAAGTCGTTCGCGCCGTCGGTGGCCACGAACATCCGGCCCTTCGGATCGAAGCCCAGGTTGTCGGGGTTCACGAACCAGCCGTTCTCGGAAGTGTCCTCGTGGAAGCGCGCGCCCTGCGCGGCGATGCGCGGGTTGCCGCAGAGCACGAAGAGATCCCATTCGAAGCGGTCCGCGGCATGGTCGGCGTCGAGGCCGGTGCCGCCCGGCGGGATCAGTTCGACGATGTGGCCATAGAGGTTCTCCGGCCGGGTGTTCACCGGATTGAGCTTCTCGGCGGTAATCTTCTTGTTCTTCGTCATCAGGGCATAGACGCGCCCGGTCACCGGGTTGGTCTCGACGCCTTCGGGTCGGTCCATCGGCGTCGCGCCAAGGGCATCGGCGGCCAGCCGGGTCTTCAGCAGCACTTCGGCCTGGTCGGCGAAACCGTTCTCGGCGGTCAGCGGGCCGTAGCCGTGAACCAGCGGCAGCCAGTCCACGCTGCCGTCCTCGTTGAACCGCGCGACCGAAAGCGTGCCGGCGTCGAGAATGTCGCGGCCCGAGGCCGGGTCCGCCGGGTCGTAGGCGGCGTCCGAGACGAAGCGATAGATGTACTCGAAGTTGCTGTCGTCGCCCATGTAGACCACCACCCGGCCGTCGCGGTTGAGCCAGACGGTGGCGCCCTCGTGGGCGAACCGGCCGAGCGCGGTGCGCTTCACCGGGGTCGAGGCGGGATCGTAGGGGTCGATCTCCACCACCCAGTCGAAGCGGTGCGGCTCGTTCGGCTCGACGGCAAGATCGAACCGCGGATCGAGCCGGGTGCGGCCGTAGTAGTCCGAACCGTCATAGTCGTAGCGCGTCAGCACATCGGCTTGCGGATGCGCCGCGACGTCGCCGCCGAAGCTGTCGTAGGCTCCTTCCTCGCCGCTCAGCACGGTGCCCCAGGGGGTGATGCCGCCGGCGCAGTTGTAGTGGGTCCCGCGGGCGAGCCGCCCCTCGGGATCATAGGACGTGCGCATCCAGGGATGCCCCGCGGCCGGCCCCGAGATCGCGATCTCGCTGTCCATGGTGATGCGGCGGTTGAACGGGCTGTCCTGCACCACGGCCCACCGGCCGTCGGTCCGCCTGACCTCGACGATCGAATGCCCGACCGAGGCGTTGATCACCGCCACGTCGGCATCGCTGAGCGAGCCGGGCATGTTGTCCCAGGTGACGCCGGGGAACATCACGTTCGCCGAGGCATACTCGTTGTTGACGCAGAGCAGGCCGTGATCCGAGTTCTGCGACCCCTTCGGCAGCGGCATGTAGGCGATGAAGTCGCAGTTGTAGCCGAAGCGGCCGGCCAGGTCGGCGCCGGTCATGGTCGCGGGATCGAACGGTCCCTGCCCGGCGGCCATCGGGTCGCCCCAGGCGACGACGACATCCGCCCGGTAGCCTTCCGCCACATGGTGGGTGGCGTCGTAGATGCGGGTGAGTTCCGTGAAGGTGAGGCTCGATTGCGCCGGCTGCGCATGCGCCGCGCCCGAGAAAAGCGAGCCGACGAACCCTGAGGCGGCGACGGCCGACAGGCCACCGGTCGACCCCAGAAGAAAGCCCCGGCGCGAGACGCGCCGGGCGATGACGCTGCGGATATGCGGACTCTGGGGGTGGCGGATCGACATGGGGCGGACCTCCTGGCTGGCAGCGGGATGATCGCCCCGTCGCGATACAGTGGCATGTCGGAACCATGACGCTTCGCATCGTGGACGCGAGGGGGGATCGACGACGCGGGGGGGGATCGACGCGGGCCGAGGGCGAGGCGCGAGGCCGGCGCTGCGGGCAGGCGCGGTGCGCCTGGCGCAGGCTTCGAAGGATATTCGACGTTTTCCTGTCTGAGCGGTCGATAATTGTTCACAGCGGCAGAACCTTCGCATAATTCACATCCCGATCTCTGCCGGCAGGGTGCATGACCGGGACCGGCATCACCGCGACAGAGGAGAGCATGGCATGCGCATCGGATGTCCGACCGAGATCAAGCCGCAGGAATTCCGCGTCGGGATCACGCCCGAGGCAGCGCGCGAGGCGGTGGCGCACGGGCACGAGGTGATCCTGCAGGCCGGCGCCGGCGCCGGCGCGGGCTTCGCCGATGCCGACTACCTTGCCGCCGGCGCACGCCTGGCCGCGACCGCCGAGGAGGTCTTCGCCGAAGCCGAGATGATCGTGAAGGTGAAGGAGCCCCAGCCCGTCGAGCGGCGGATGCTGCGCGCGGGGCAGATCCTGTTCACCTATCTCCACCTCGCCCCCGACCCCGAGCAGACCCGCGACCTGATGGCCTCGGGCGTCACCGCCATCGCTTACGAGACGGTGACCGACCGCGCCGGCGGCCTGCCGCTGCTGGCGCCGATGTCCGAGGTGGCCGGCAAGCTTGCGCCGCAGGTGGGTGCCTGGACGCTGCAGAAGGCGAACGGCGGCCGCGGGGTCTTGCTGGGCGGGGTGCCGGGTGTCGCCCCGGCGAAGGTGGTGGTGATCGGCGGCGGCGTGGTCGGCACCCATGCCGCGCGGGTGGCCGCGGGCATGGGCGCCGATGTGACCGTGCTCGACCGCTCGCTGCCGCGGCTGCGCCAGCTCGACGACCTCTTCGGCCATGCCTTCAAGACCGCCTATTCCAGCGCCGCGACCACCGCCCGGCTGGTGGCCGAGGCCGACATGGTGATCGGCGCGGTGCTGATCCCCGGTGCGGCGGCGCCCAAGCTGGTCAGCCGGGCGCAGCTGGCCACCATGAAGCCCGGTGCGGCAATCGTCGATGTGGCCATCGACCAGGGCGGCTGCTTCGAGACCTCGCGTCCGACCACCCACCAGGATCCGATCTACGAGGTGGACGGGATCCTGCACTATTGTGTGGCCAACATGCCCGGCGCGGTGGCGCGCACCTCGACCCAGGCGCTCGGCAACGCGACCATGCCCTTCCTGCTCGCGCTGGCCGACAAGGGCTGGCGCCGCGCCTGCGAGGAGGACCCGCACCTTCTGGCCGGGCTCAACGTCCATGCCGGGCACCTGACCTGCTATGCGGTCGGCAAGGCGCTGGGGATCGACGTGCTGAGCCCGACCCTGGCACTGAAGAAATAGCCCCGCGCCCGGCTCAGCCGCGGGCGCGCAAGAGGTCGCGGATCTCGGCCAGGAGCTCCTCGGCCGTCGGGCCCTTCGGCGCCTCGGGCGCGGGCGGCGCGTCCGTCACCACCGCCGCCTTCAGGCTGTTGATCGCCTTGACCAGCAGGAACACGACCCAGGCGATGATCAGGAAGTTGATCACCGCGGTGATGAAACTGCCGTACTTGAACACCGCGACCCCGGCCGCCTCGGCCGCCGCGACCGAGGGGTAGCTTTCGGTCGAGAGGGCGACGAACAGGTTCGAGAAGTCGATGCCGCCGGTGAACAGGCCGATGATCGGGTTGATCAGGTCGCCGACCAGGCTGTTGACGATCGCGGTGAAGGCCGCGCCGATGATGATTCCCACCGCCAGATCCATTGCGTTGCCGCGCGCGATGAAGTCACGGAATTCCTTGAGCATGTCCTGCATACCTTGCTGGTTCCCCGCGCGCGCCCTTGACGGCGCGCCGCGGCTCGGGCTCTAGCAGGATTCCGCAGGGTTGACAGTGGCCCGTCGCGCCCGCGCCATCAGCGGATCGGTGCGGCCGGCGTCCGGCCCGGAGCAGGAGCCGACATGACCGCCCTTTCCGACTTTCCCGTCTCCCGTCGCTGGCCGCCGCGCCGGGCGGGGGCGATCCAGCTCTATTCCTTCCCCACCCCGAACGGCGTGAAGGTGTCGATCGCGCTCGAGGAGCTCGGGCTGCCCTACGATGCGCACTGCGTGTCGATCCTGAGCGGCGACCAGTTCGATCCGGGATTCCTCGCCATCAGCCCGAACAACAAGATTCCGGCGATCATCGACCCCGAGGGGCCGGAGGGCCGGCCGCTTGCGCTGTTCGAATCGGGGGCGATCCTGATCTACCTGGCCGAGAAGACGGGCCGGCTGCTTCCGGCAGAGCCGGCGGCGCGCTACCGG
Source organism: uncultured Paracoccaceae bacterium (assembly GCA_937944395.1). GTDB lineage: Bacteria > Pseudomonadota > Alphaproteobacteria > Rhodobacterales > Rhodobacteraceae > CALDYW01. The sequence goes on from CALDYW010000073.1 coordinate 14,486, forward strand.
GTGCTGTCGTGGCTGATGTTCCAGATGGGCAGCATCGGGCCGATGTTCGGCCAGCTCGGGTTCTTCCATGCCTTCGCGGGCAGGGAGATCGAGGATCCCCGCCCGAAGGAGCGCTACCGCGCCGAGGCGGAGCGGCTGCTGAAGGTGCTCGACGGGCAGCTTGCCGGGCGCGAGTGGGTGGCGGACGACTACTCGATCGCCGACATCGCGATCTGCCCCTGGCTGAGGACGCTGCGCGACTACTACAAGGCCGGCGACATCACCGGCTGGGACGGGCTGGCGCATGTGCCGGCCTATCTCGACCGGTTCCTCGCCCGCCCGGCGGTCCAGCTCGGGCTGGTGCAGCCGCCGCGAGAATAGGCCGAGGCTTGCAGGTTTCCGATCTTGCCGGACGCGCCATGCGCGAATCTTCTGCCGGGCTTGAACATCTTCAATCTCAGCCGGTCGGCCGGCGACAGGGGCGCGGCGTCGCGGCGACCCGCGCTGCCGGCCGCCGCGACGCCGCGTCACGGATGACACGGGTCGCGGCGGCGGGCAGTCTCGCCGCGGGAACGATGCCATGACCGCCTATCCGCAGCTCCTGTCGCCGATCCGCCTCGGCCCGATCGTGCTGCCGAACCGGGTGATGATGGGCTCGATGCACACCGGGCTCGAGGAGACGGGCGACTGGGCTCGGCTGGCCGCTTACTACGCCGAACGCGCGGCGGGCGGGGCCGGCGTGATCGTGACCGGCGGCATGGCGCCCAATCGCGAGGGGGCGGTCTTTCCCGGCGCCGCGGGGCTGTTCACCGCGGCCGAGGTTGCGGCGCATGCACGGGTGGTGCGGGCGGTTCACGAGGCCGGCGGACGGATCCTGATGCAGATCCTGCACGCCGGCCGCTACGCCTTCGGGCCCGACTGCGTGGCGCCCTCGGCGATCCGCGCGCCGATCGCGCCGCATGTGCCGCAGGCGCTCGATGCCGCCGGGATCGGCAAACAGATCGCCGACATCGCCGCGGCCGCCGCCCGCGCCGCCGAGGCGGGCTATGACGGCGTCGAGATCATGGGGTCCGAGGGCTATCTGCTGAACCAGTTCCTTGCCCCGCGCACCAACCGGCGGACCGACGCCTGGGGCGGCACGGCCGAGAACCGCAGGCGCCTTCCGGTGGAGGTCGTGGCCCGCGTGCGCGCCGCGCTCGGGCCGGACAAGGCCCTGATCTACCGCATCTCGCTTGCCGATCTCGTACCCGAGGGCCAGACCTGGGACGAGGTCGTGGCGCTTGCGCGCGCGGTCGAGGCGGCCGGGGCGGACGCGCTGAACTCGGGCATCGGGTGGCACGAATCGCGCGTGCCCACCATCGCCGCCACCGTGCCGCGGCGCGCCTTCGCCTGGCTGACCGCCCGGCTGCGCCCCGAGGTCGGCATCCCGGTGATCGCCTCGAACCGGATCAACACGCCCGCCGATGCCGAGGCCATCCTGGCCGGGGGTGCGGCCGACATGGTGAGCCTCGCCCGGCCGTTCCTGGCCGACCCCGCCTTCGTGCGCAAGGCGGCCGAGGGGCGGGCCGACCGGATCGCGCCCTGTATCGCCTGCAACCAGGCCTGCCTCGACCACATCTTCGAGGGGCGCACCGCCTCGTGCCTGGTGAATCCGCGCGCCGGGCACGAGACCGAGCTGACCTATCCCCCCGCTGCCCGGACCCGCCGCGTGGCGGTGGTGGGCGCGGGGCCGGCCGGCCTGATGGCGGCGGTGGTGGCCGCCGGGCGCGGGCACCGGGTCACGCTCTACGAACGCGCCGATCGGATCGGCGGGCAGATGCTGCTGGCGGCCGCGGTGCCCGGCAAGGAGGAGTTCCGCGGCCTGATCGACTGGTTCGCCGCCGAGCTGGCGGAGGCGCGCGTCGATCTGCGGCTGAACGCGGCGCCGGGGCCCGCCGATCTGGCCGGCTTCGATGCGGTGATCGTGGCCACCGGGGTCGTGCCGCGACCGGTGGCGCTGCCGGGGTCGGGTGTGCCGGTCGTGACCTATGCCGACGTGCTGTCGGGGCGCGTCGTCGCGGGCCGCCGGGTGGCGGTGGTGGGGGCAGGCGGCATCGGGTTCGACGTGGCGGCGGCGCTCGTCATGGAGGGTGCCGCCGGCGGCGGCGACCTGGCGGCCTGGCGGCGCGAATGGGGTGTGGGCGATCCGGCACAGAGCCCGGGAGGACTTGCGCCCGCGGGCCCCGATCCGGCCCCCCCCCTGCGGCAGGTGACGCTGCTTCAGCGCAGCGCCGGCAAGCCGGGCCGGCGCCTCGGCCGGACCACCGGCTGGATCCACCGCGCCCAGCTGGCGATGAAGGACGTGGCGATGCGGGGCGGCGCGACCTACGAGCGGATCGAGCCCGGCGGTCTGCGCGTGCGGTTCGACGGGGCAGAGACGCCGGAACTGGTGCCGGCCGAGACGATCGTGATCTGCGCCGGGCAGGAGCCCGACAGGCAGCTTTCGCAGGCGCTCGAGGCCGCCGGCATCGCGCATGTCCGCATCGGCGGCGCCGATACCGCGGCCGGTCTCGATGCGCGCCGCGCCATCGACCAGGCGGCGCGGCTGGCGGCGCGGCTCTGAGCGCCGGCGCCCTGCCGGGGCTGTCGCGGATCGGCCGGGGCTGTCGCGGATCGCGCGACGATCGGGCAGATCACCGCAAGATTGTCGGCCTGCCTCCGCAATCCTGCCCGATTTGACCGGCATCACCCGCCCTGTGACCGGGTGCATGGGGCAAGGGTTCGCGAAGGGTTGACAATGGACCGACTGACCGAAATGGAGGCCTTCGCCACGGTTGTGGACCAGGGCGGGTTCACCGATGCGGCCAAGAAGCTCGGCATCTCGAAATCCGCGGTGTCCAAGCACGTGAGCGCCCTCGAGGCGCGCCTGGGTGCCCGCCTGCTGAACCGCACCACCCGCCGCGTCAGCCCCACCGAGATCGGGCTGGCCTATTACGACCGCGCCCGGAAGGTGCTGAACGACGCGGGCGAGGCGGACGCGCTGGTGACCTCGATGCAGTCGGCGCCGTCGGGACTGCTGCGCATCTCGGTCGCGACCGACTTCGGGGTGAGCCTGCTGTCGCCGATCCTCGGGGACTTCCTGGCGCAGTATCCCGACGTCACCGTGAACATGGTGCTGAACAACCGCTATGTCGAACTGATCTCGGAAGGCTTCGACATGGCGATCCGGGTCGGCGAACTCGAGGATTCGTCGCTGCGCGCGCGCAAGCTCACCGAAACCTCGAAACGGCTGATCGCCTCGCCGAGCTATTTCCAGCGCTACGGCCGGCCGCAGCGGATCGACGACCTGAACGAGCACAAGCTTCTGCACTATGCCAATTCCGCCTCGTCCGCGGTCTGGCGGCTGACCGCGCCCTCGGGCGAGAAGCGGCAGGTGCGCACGGCCGGCTGGCTGACCGTGAACGACGGCCAGAGCCTGCTCAACGCTGCGATCTCGGGTCTGGGGATCGCGTTCCTGCCGTCGTTCCTCTACGCCGATGCGCTGAAGCAGGGGCTGGTCGAGGAGGCGATGCCGGATCTTCCGGTCGAGATCCTCGGCATCTACGCGGTCTATCCGCCCGGCCGGTTCACCCAGCCCAAGGTCCGTGCCTTCATCGATTTCCTGGTGGCGAACTTCGCCGACAAGGGCCCCGACGCCTGGTAGCGGCGTCGGGGAGCCGTTCCCGCGTGTTCTTCCCCGGAAGATGCGTCACTGGGTCGAGGTGAGAACCACCTCGACCCGTCTGTTTGCGGCGCGGCCCGCCTCGGTCAGGTTGGCCTGGAGCGGCATCAGGAAGCCCACGCCCTCGGCCGACAGCTGCGCCGCCGGCACGTCATGGTCGCGGATCAGCGCCGCCACGACCGCCCGGGCCCGTTCGCGCGAGAGCGCGATGTTGCCGGCCAGCGACCCCGCCGCATCGGTATGGCCGACCAGCATCACGCGCCGGTCCGGACGGGCCCGCAGGTATTCCGCCAGCGCCGACAGGGCCGGATAGGGTCCGTCGGCCAGCCGGGAGGATCCGGTGTCGAACGCCAGCCCCTCGAGCACCGCGCGCCCCTGCGATTCGAGGGCCTCGGCGAGGGGCGCGGCCGCTGCCGTGACCGCCGCCGCACCCGGCGCCTTGGTGGACAGGTCCGCAACCGGCGCGGCGGGCGGGGGGGCCTGTCCGGCCAGAACGATCTGCACGAAGCCGACATCGCGCGACTGGCTGACCAGCGCCGTGGCCCAGCCCTCGCCGCCCTCGCCGCCGTCGCCGCTGCGCCGGGCGGCGAGGAAACGGAAGTCGGCGAGGTTCACATGCATGTCGGGCGCCGCGATGACCTCGGTCGCGAAGCGGAAGTCGTAGCCGCCGCAGCCCTCGTCCTCGCATTCGAAGACGACCGCGTAGCCCTCGGCCAAGAGGGCCGCGCGCAGCGCGGCAAGGGTGGTCGCGCTGCTCTCGGCCCCCGGCAGCCGCCAGGCCTGCCGCAGCACCGGACCTTCCACCGGGGTGGCGGGCAGGCCGGACCCGGTCCAGGCGGCGGTCGGAACGTTGTAGCGACCGAAGGCTTCGGCGGCTTCGGCCGTGCGCAGGGCGCCGGGCGGCATCTCGAAAGCCGGCGCGGCGGCGGCCGAGGCGAGCCCGGCCCCGAGCACCGCCGCCCCCGCAACGCGCAGGCCGGGGCGCCGCCGAAGCGCCGACGCCCCTGGTCTTCTCCGGTCCTTCACCTGCTCGCGCCTCTGCGGGCTCATGACACACGGTAGTGGTAGTGTCCCACAATTTCCGCCTTCATGGAAGCGTAGAGCGCGCGGGCGGCTTCGTTCCGTTCCGTCACCGCGACGGAAAACCATTCCGCGCCATGATCTTGCGCCCAAACGGCGGCAGCCCGCAGGATGTTGCGTGCCGTTCCCCGGCGGCGGAATCCCGGGCCGACCTCCAGCGCGTGCAGCATGGCGATGCCGCCGGACAGGGCGACGAAGGCCGCGCCGGCGGGAGAGTCGGCCGTGCGGCCGAGAACGGCCGCCCTGGGCCCGGCGGCGCGTGCCATCACCGCCCGCCTCGCGGGTCCGATCCCGCCCGCGTCCCAGAGCGATGCGGTCACCGCCAAGGGCGGCCAGTGCACGAAGGCCGAGACCGGCGGCGGCGGCTCGGCAAGCGCCGCGACCGGAGCAAGGTAGATCAGCGTCGCGTCCACCCGGTCGAAGCCCCGGGTCGCAAGCAGGGCATCGAGCGAGGCCTCCCCGGCACGGACCCGCACCAGCGCCGGCTCGCCCCGCTCGCGGGCCCAGCCGGCCAGCGTCGCAAGGTCATCCGCCCCGACGGCGCCCTCTGCCGTTGCCGCAGACACCCGCTTGCCCCCGCCCGCGCCGTCACGCAGCCGCCAGGGGCCGCGCCGCTCGGTGCGCAGCGGCGGCCATGTCGCCTCGAGCGCGGCATCGAGCGCGGCGGCGTCCGGGCGGGGCCTCATCCGCCGGCGGGGAACAACGCGACGAGCCGGGCCATCGCCGCGTCGATGCGGGCGGGGTCGGTGCCGCGGACCACGATATGCGCACCGAAGGCGCCGTTCTGCACGAAGGGATAGGAGCCGATCGAGAGGTCGGCGAACTCGGCAGCAAGCGCGGCGAGCGGACCGGCGATCTCGCCCTCGCCGCGGTCGATCCGGTAGCTCTGGCTCAACACGGGGGCGCCGCCGGTCAGCCGCGGCAGGAGGCCCGCCAGCATCGCCTCGAAGATCGCGGGCACCCCGGCCAGGACATGCACGTTGCCGAGCGAGAAGCCCGGTGCGGCCGAGATCGGGTTCTCGATCAGCACCGCGCCCTCGGGGATCCGGGCCATCCGCTGGCGCGCCGCGTTGAAGGGCAGGCCGCTTCGGGCATAATGCGCCTCGAGGATGCGGAAGGCGTCCTCGCGGATGGCAAGCGGCAGGCCGAAGGCGGCGGCCACCGCCTCGGCGGTGATGTCGTCGTGCGTCGGCCCGATCCCGCCCGAGGTGAACAGGTGATCGTGCCCCTGCCGCAGCGCGTTGACGGCGGCGACGATCGCCGCGTGCCGGTCGGGCACCACGCGGGCCTCGATCAGGTCGATGCCGTGGCGGGTGAGTTCGCCGGCGAGATGGTGCAGGTTCGAATCGCGCGTGCGCCCGGACAGGATCTCGTCGCCGATCACCAGCATCGCCGCAGTGGGGTTGGGCATGGGCTCTCCCTCGGGGCTCGGCGCCTTGTGCGCACTTCCGCCGCGGTATAGGCGCACCGCGATGCGTTTTGGAAGTCCCCTGCTCCCGGCCGGCCCGACCGGCCGCCGCAGGCGGGTTCCGGCCGGCGCGCCGACGCCGCGGCGCCTGCCGTCGCCGCCGACCCAGACCCCGCCCGTGGGCGCCGATCCGCCGCGGCCCGGGCGGCGGAGGGGGGGGCGAGATCGGGGTGTTGCGATCGCGCGATTGACGCGGGCGGTGTCGCGCCGGGCCGCCCCCTTCCCCTGCGCGCGCTTGCGTGAGACTCTGGCCAAGCAGGCACGCCCTGCCTATCTAGGGCACGGGAAGCCGGGAGAGACCATGCGGATGGAAGGGCACTTCCGCGGCCGCATCACCAAGGACGGGATCCGTATCCACGAGGAGGCGGACTTCGCCGGCATGCGCGCGGCGGGCCGGGTCGCCGCCACGATCCTCGACGAGGTGGCGCCGCTCGTGCAGCCGGGCGTGACCACCGAGGCGCTGGACGATTTCGTGCGCGCCCGCGTGGCGGCGCATGGCGCGATCTCGGCCACCATCGGCTACAAGGGCTATCGCCACGCCACCTGCATCAGCGTCAACCACGTCGTCTGCCACGGCATCCCGGGGCCGAAGGTGCTGAAGGCCGGCGACATCCTGAACATCGACGTGACCGTGATCGTGGACGGCTGGTACGGCGATTCGAGCCGGATGTATGTGGCCGGAGAGGCCACGCGGAAGGCCGAGCGGCTGATCGAGGTCACCCACGAGGCGCTGATGCGGGGCATCGCCGCGGTGCGCCCGGGCAACACCTTCGGCGACATCGGCCATGCGATCCAGACCCATGTCGAGGCCAACAGGATGAGCGTGGTGCGCGACTTCTGCGGCCACGGGCTGGGCCGGGTGTTCCACGCGCCGCCGAACGTGCTGCACTACGGCCGGCCCGGAACCGGGCCGGTGCTGGAGGAAGGCATGTTCTTCACCATCGAGCCGATGGTGAACCTCGGCCGGCCCGAGACCAAGGTGCTTGCCGACGACTGGACCGCGGTCACGCGCGACAAGTCGCTCTCGGCGCAGTTCGAGCATTCGGTCGGCGTCACCGCCGAGGGCGCCGAGATCTTCACCCTGTCGCCCGCCGGCCGCTTCCACCCGACGTGGGGCTGAGGGCCGGTGAGCCCGCTGCGCTGGCTCGTGCTGGTGCTGGCGCTGGCTGCGGCCGCGACGGCGGTCTGGCGGCTCGAGGGGCTGCGCGCCGGGCTGTCGGTGGCGGCGCTGCCGGTCGAGGGCGGCACGCCCGCCACGGTCTGGCGCCGGCCCGGCGCCGGCCCGGCGCCGGTTGCGGTGATCGCGCACGGCTTCGCCGGCTCGCGCCAGCTGATGGAGGGTTTCGCGCTGACGCTGGCGCGGGCGGGCTATATCACGGTCGCCTTCGACTTTGCCGGCCACGGGCGCAACCGCACCCCGATGACCGGCGACGTGACGCGGATCGAGGGCACGACACGGGTGCTGATGGACGAGCTCGGCCGCGTCACCGAGGCCGCGCTGGCGCTGCCCGGTGCCGACGGGCGGGTGGCGCTGGTGGGGCATTCCATGGCCTCCGACATCGTCGTGCGGCGCGCGCTCGAGGACGACCGCGTGGGCGCCGTGGTGGCGGTGTCGATGTTCTCGCAGGCCGTGTCGGGCAACCGGCCGCGGAACCTGCTGATCGTGGTCGGCGGCTGGGAGCGGTTCCTGTCGGACGAGGCGCTGCGGGCGCTGCGCCTGGCCGACCCGGCGGCGGATTTCGGCCAGACGGTCGGCGATTTCGCCCAAGGCACGGCCCGCCGGGCGGTCCGGGCGCCGGGGGTCGAACATGTCGGGGTTCTCTATTCCGCGACGACCCTGGCCGAGACGCGCGCCTGGCTCGACGCCGCCTTCGGCCGTGCCGCAGGGGGCGAGGTGGCGCGCCGAGGCGGCTGGATCGCCCTGCTGCTCGGG
>CALDYW010000074.1 GCA_937944395.1 uncultured Paracoccaceae bacterium
CGGGGGGTGAATTGGCCCGGAACGGGCCAAGAGGGGGGCAGACAGCCCCCCTCCGCCGGCTCCCTCCGTCCCGCGACCCCCCTCTGCACCCGGGCGGGCCGTTTCCCCCGCCGACGGACGCCGGATACCGGACGCTGGATACCGGGCGCGATGCCCGCCCGCGCCGGCGGTCCCCGCCGCGGCCGGCCCGGCGGCCGGACAGGTCGCGCGCGGGCCATCCCGTTCAGGCTGCGGCGGGTCGCGGGCGGCGCGGGGAAGGGGGGCGACAGGAGCGCGGGCATGCCGCCGCCGGTCGAGCGCGGAATGCGGGCGCGACCGGCGGCGAGGCGCCCGCGCGCGGCCGTGTTCCGCGCCTTATTTGGGCGCGATCATCATCACCATCTGGCGGCCTTCGAGCTTGGGCATCGACTCGATCTTGGCCATCTCGCGCACGTCCTCCGCGACCCGGTTCAGAAGCTGCACCCCGAGCTCCTGGTGCGCCATCTCGCGGCCACGGAAGCGCAGGGTCACCTTCACCTTGTCGCCGTCCGACAGGAACTTCTGCACGGCACGCATCTTGACCTCGTAATCGTGCGTGTCGGTGCCCGGGCGGAACTTGATCTCCTTGACCTCGATGATCTTCTGCTTCCGCCGCGCTTCGGCCTCGCGCTTCTGCTGCTCGTACTTGTACTTGCCGAAGTCCATGATCTTGCAGACCGGCGGCACGGCAGTGGGCGAGATTTCCACCAGGTCGAGCCCGGCCGCCTCGGCGAGTTCGAGCGCCCTTCGGGGATCCACGATGCCGAGGTTCTCGCCCTCGGCGCCGATCAGGCGAATTTCGGGGGCCCGGATGCGCGCATTCACGCGGGGACCGGTTTCCCGCACGGGCGGGGCGTTGTGAGGGCGGCGCGCTATGGTGGTCGTTCCTTCGGCGGTTGCTGAGTGGCGCGGAAAATAGCCGCCGGGCCTCTGGCTTTCAATGGCCAATCCCGGTTACGGCGGCCGCTGCGCTCTTTCATTCGGGCGGACCGGCTGCCATATCACCCGCGACCGGTACGATCCGGTTGCAAGGGGACTCCATCATGAACCGCAACACCCTGATCGCCATTGTCGCCGCCATCGTCGTGATCGGTGGCGGATACTGGTACTACACCGACCAGCAGGCGCGGAAGGCCGCGGCCGAGGCCGCCGCCGCAGCCGAGGCCGCCGCCCGCGCCGAGGCTGAAGCTGCGGCCGCCGCCGCCGAGGCCGCCGCGGCCGAAGCCGCCGCCGCGGCCCAGGCGGAAGCGGAGGCTGCCGCAGCGGCGGCTGCCGAAGCCGAGGCCGCGGTCGAGGAAGCCACCGAGGCGGCCGAAGGCGCAGTCGAGGCCGCAGGCGAGGCGGCGGGCGAGGCCGCACAGGGCCTGGCCGACGATGCCGCCGCGCTGCTTTCGCCCGATGCCTTCGATGCCGACCGCGTGATCGCGCTGATTGACGGCTCGTCGCTCGACGACGGAACGAAGGATCTGCTCAAGGCGGCCGTGGAGGGTGCGCGCGCCAACCCGGCGCTGGTGCCGGGCGCGATCGACCAGGTGCGTCAGGCGCTCGGCCTCTGACAGGGTCGTTCCGGCGGGGGGCATCCCCCCCGCCTCCGGCCTCCGCGTGTTCAGACCCCGTCGCCGACGAAGGCCTTCTCGACAACGTATTCGCGGGGTTCGCTGTTTGCGCCTTCGCGCAGACCCCAGCCTTCGAGAACCGCCTTGACGTCGAGGTTGAAGGCAAGACTGCCGCAGACCATGGCGCGATCGTCGGCGGGGTTCAGCGGGCCGGGAAGCCCGAGATCGGCGAACACCTTGCCCGAGGCGAGGTTGTCGGTGATGCGGCCCATGCGGGCCGAAGGTTCGCGCGTGGTCGTCGGATAGTAGTGCAGCTTGCCGCCTGCAATCTCGCCGATCAGGGGGTCGTCGGGCAGGGCCTCGACCAGCTGACGGCCATATTCCAGCTCGGCCAGCTCGCGGCAGGTGTGCATCAGGATCACCTGCTCGAACTTCTCGTAGGTCTCGGGATCGCGCAGGAGGCTTGCGAAGGGGGCGATGCCGGTGCCGGTTGCCAGCAGCCAGAGCCGCCGCCCGGGCAACAGCGCATCCAGCACCAGCGTGCCCACGGGCTTCGGGCGCAGGATGATCTGGTCGCCCGGCCGGATGTACTGGAGCCGCGAGGTCAGCGGCCCGTCGGGCACCTTGATCGAGTAGAACTCGAGGCTGTCGTCCCAGGACGGCGAGGCGATCGAATAGGCCCGCAGCAGCGGTTTGCCGCGATCGTCCGGAAGCCCGATCATCACGAACTCGCCCGAGCGGAACCGCAGGCTGCGCGGGCGCGTCACGCGGAACGAGAACAGACGGTCGGTCCAGTGGCGGACCTCGGTCACCGTCTCGGCGTCGGGCAGGGTGCGGGCGACGGGCAGGGGGGTGGCGTCGGTCACTTCGGCTCGTTCGGTCAATCTGTCAGACGGGGTTGACAGCCCGCCCCTCCATACCGGCGTTTCGGATGCCGCGGAAGCCCCGGCTCAGCCGCGCAGGCGCGACCGATAGTCGTGCGCGCGCCAGTCGGCGCGGGCGGCCCACATCGGCCAGGGCTGGCGCGCGGCCAGGTCGGCGGCGATCTCGACCTCGTCGAAGCCGACGCGGCGCGCCATGGCGTACTGGTCGGCGATGACATGCCCGGCGGCGCGCAGACGCCCGCGGAAACCGGCCGCGCGCAGCCGCCGCGCCAGGGTGAAGCCGCGGCCGTCCGAGAACTTGGGAAAGACGATCCGCACGATCGCCACCCCGTCGAACCGGCCCGCCAGCGCGGTCGGATCGTCGGCCGGGCCGATCTCGAGCCCCGCGGGCAGCGGCCCCTCGGCCGGGACCGGCGCGAAGCTTCCCGCCCAGTCGTCGGCATGAAAGCCGTCGTCGCGCACGATCACGCTCATTCGGCTGCCTCCGGCAGGGGGCCGCGCACCGCCCGGCCGTTCAGGAAATGGATGCCGCATTCGGTCTTGCCGCGGCCGCGCCAGCGCCCGGCGCGCTCGCCCTCCCCGCCCAGCACCGGCGTCGTGCAGGGGGCGCAGCCGATCGAGAGGTAACCCTGTGCCACCAGCGGGTGCCGCGGCAGGCGGTTGTTCACGATGTAGTCCTGCACGTCCTCGCGCCCCCAGTGCGCCAGCGGATTGACCTTGAGCCGCACCTCGCCCTCGGCCTCGAAGAACTCGAGCGCCGCCCGCGCGCCGCCCTGGAAGCGCTTGCGGCCGGTGATCCAGCCGTCGAACCCCTCGAGCGCGCGCTCGAGCGGTCGCGCCTTGCGCAGGGCGCAGCAGGCGTCGGGGTCGCGCAGGTGCAGCGAGCCCTCTGGATCCTCGAGCGCGATCTCGGCCCGCGCCGCGCGGATCACCCGCACGTCGGTCAGGCCCAGCCGCTCGGCCACCTCGGCCTGGTAGGCGAGCGTCTCGGGGAAGAGCATCTCGGTGTCGATGAACAGAACCGGCAGCGAGGGCAGCATCACCGAAACCATGTGCAAGAGCACGACCGATTCGGCGCCGAAGGACGAGACCAGCGCGATCTCGCCCACGTCCGGGTCGCCGAGCGCATGCTCGAGCACGCTGACCGCGGCATGGTGGCGGTAGCGGCGGTTGAGCTCTGCCGCCCGCTCGGCGAGGCTCCCGAAGCCGGACGGGTCAAGCGGCATCGCGCTGTGCCTCGGTCGCGGGGTAGAGCGCGGCCCGGAAGGGTTCCAGCCCGAGGCGGCGGCAGGCCGTCAGGAAGGTCTCCTCCGGCCCCTCGCGCAGCGCCAGATAGGCGGCGATCAGCCGTTCGAGCGCCGGGAGCAGCTCGTCGGCCGAGAAGCCGGGCCCGGCGCGTTCGCCGATCGTGGCCGTCTCGGTGGCGTCGCCGCCGAGCGTGATCTGGTAGGTCTCCACGCCCGCCCGGTCGAGCCCGAGGATGCCGATATGGCCGACGTGATGGTGGCCGCAGGCGTTGATGCAGCCCGAGATCTTGATCTTGAGCGGCCCGATCTCGTGCTCGAGCCCGAGATCGCGGAAGCGTGTGGCGATCTCCTGCGCGACCGGGATCGACCGCGCGGTGGCCAGGCTGCAGTAATCCATCCCCGGGCAGGCGATGATGTCGGACAGAAGCCCGACATTCGCCGTGGCAAGCCCGGCCGGCAGCAGCGCGGCGTGGAGCGCCGGCAGGTCGGCCCGGGCCACATGCGGCAGGATCACGTTCTGCTCGTGGCTGATCCTGAGCTCGCCATAGCCGTAGGCATCGGCGAGATCGGCCAGAAGCCGCATCTGCGCCGCGGTGGCATCGCCCGGCGTCGCCCCATGGGCCTTCAGGCTGACGGTGACGATGGCGTGGTCGTCGCGCCGGTGCGGGTGCAGGTTGGTGTCGGCCCAGGCGCGGAACACGGGATCGCGGCGGGCCGCCTCGAAGCCCGCCACGGGCTTGGCCACGAAGGGCGGCGGAGCGAAGGATTGTTCGATTTCTGCAAGAATCCTCTGGTCTGCCCCGCTGAATTCGCCGCGAATCCGTTCGAATTCTGCCTCGACCAGACCGCGGATTTCCTCGAGCCCCAGTTCGTGCACGGTGATCTTGATGCGTGCCTTGTACTTGTTGTCGCGCCGGCCGAGCAGGTTGTAGGTGGCCAGGATCGCCTCGACATAGGGCAGCAGGTCGGCCTTCGGCAGGAACTCGCGGATCACCCGGCCGAGCATCGGCGTCCGCCCGAGCCCGCCGCCCACCAGCACCTCGAACCCCGGTTCGCCCGCGGCGTTGCGCACCATGCGCAGGCCGATGTCGTGCGCCCGCGTCACCGCGCGGTCGTTGGGCGAGCCGGTGACGGCGATCTTGAACTTCCGCGGCAGGAACTGGAATTCCGGGTGGTCGGTGGACCATTGCCGCAGCAGCTCGGCCACGGGCCGGGGGTCGGCGATCTCGTCGGCGGCCGCTCCGGCGAAATGGTCGGCGGTGACGTTGCGCACGCAGTTGCCGCTGGTCTGGATCGCATGCATGCCGACATCGGCCAGCGCCTCGAGGATGTCGGGCACATCGCGCAGCTTCGGCCAGTTGAACTGGATGTTCTGCCGGGTGGTGAAATGGCCATAGCCCTTGTCCCAGCGCTCGGCGATCATCGCGAGCTGGCGCATCTGCCGCGACGACAGCGTGCCGTAGGGGATCGCCACCCGCAGCATGTAGGCGTGCAGCTGCAGGTAGAGACCGTTCATCAGCCGCAGCGGCTTGAACTCCTCCTCGGTCAGCGCCCCCGACAGCCGGCGCTCCACCTGCTCGCGGAACTGCGCCACCCGGGCGCGCACGAAGGCCTCGTCGAAGTCGGTGTAGCGATACATCGGTCCCTCGCGCCTCAGGCCCCTTCGGCCTGCTTGCCGTGGAAGTAGTTCGACGGCCCGCGGGTGCGGAACACCTCGCGGAAGTGCACCGGTTCGGGGCCGCACGGGCCGCGGCGGGCGTCGGCGAGGTAGGCGCCCACCACCTCGGCCACCCGCGCCTCGGCAGCGAGCAGCCGGAGCTGCGCCTCGGCCTCGTCCTCGATCAGCTCGGCCTCGTGATGGTGGGGGCTCCAGCGGTCGTCGGCGGTCAGATAGACCACCTCGCCGGTCAGGAGGTCGTTCGCCGTGACCACCTTGGGGGCGAAGGCGCGGCTCACGGCGCGGCCTCGCGCAGGTTGCCCGCAGGCGCCGCTGCGGCGGCGGCCGCCGCCAGCGCCTCGCGCGGCGCGAGCCCGTAGAGAATCACCGCCGGCCCGGACATCGCCGCGGCGTCGAGCGCCTGCGGCAGTTCGGCCAGCGTGGTGGCGAGCACCCGCGTGTCGGCCCGGCTTGCGTTCTCGACCACGGTCACGGGCACGTCCGCCGCGGCGCCGTGCATCATCAGCCGCCCGGCCAGGTAATGCGCCGCGCGCTTGCCCATGTAGATCGCCGCCACCTCGCCCTGCCGCGCGAGCGCGCGCCAGTCGTGATCGGCGAACCCCTTCACGTCATGCCCGGTGATCAGCCGCACCCCGGCGTTGCGCCCGCGCCGCGTCAGGCTCTGGCCGACCTGCGCCGCCGCGGCGGCGGCCGCGGTGATCCCGGGCACCACGGCATAGGTCACGCCCGCCGCCTCGCAGGCCTCGATCTCGTCGTCGAGCCGGCCGAACACGCCCGGATCCCCGGATTTCAGCCGCACCACATGCGCCCCCTCCCGCGCGTGCCGGACGATCAGGGCGTTGATCTCGGCCTGCGGGGTCGAGGGGCCGAAGCCCTCCTTGCCCGCGTCGATCAGCCGTGCCTCGCGCCGGGCAAGCTCGAGGATCGCCGGCGCGATCAGCCGGTCGTGGATCACCACATCGGCGCGGTCGAGCGCCTTCCGCGCCCTGAGCGTCAGCAGTTCCGGATCGCCCGGGCCCGCGCCGACGAAATCGACGTGACCGCGCGGCCGCGCGCGGGCGCGGTGGCGGTCGAGCAGCGCGTCCAGAGCGGCGTCCAGGCCGGCCCCCGTGGCCTGCGCCCGGGGTCCCTCGACCTCGAACCACTCCGCCCAGAACGCCCGCCGGGCCCGCCCGTGCGGCAGCGTCTCGGCGCGGTCCCGGAAGGCCTTGGCGGCGGCGGCGAGGGCCCCCAGACCGGAGCCGAGGCGTTCCTCGATCTCGGCCTTGAGCGCCCGCGCCAGCACCGGCGCCGCGCCCTCGGTGCCGATCGCCACCGTGACCGGGGTGCGGTCGACGATGGCCGGCGTGATGAAGTCGCTGCCGGCAAGGTCATCGACGATGTTGACCAGCGCGCCTTCGGCCCGGGCGAGGGCCGACACGCGCGCATCCTCGGCTTCATCGCCGGTCGCGGCATAGACAAGGCGTGCGCCCCGCGCATCCCCGGCCGCGAGCGGGCGGCGGATCAGCTCGATCCGCCCCTCTGCCGCCCAGGCCTCGATCTGGTGGACCGGCGCGGCGGCATGGACGGCGATGCGCGCGGGCGTCCTCAGCAGGAGGCGCAGCTTGGCCAGCGCCGCGTCGCCTCCGCCCGCCAGCACCACGCGGACGCCGGCGAGATCGAGGAAGACAGGGAAATGCTGCATGGCCGGGGCTCCTCAACTGCGCCGGAAGATAGGACAAATGTTCCGATCAATGCCACATCCTCTTGCAAATAAGGATCAATTTCCTCAACATAGGAGCAGAGTGAGAGGGTTTCCCGATAGCGAAGGAGAAGCGGAATGCCTGCCCGGCTCGACGACCTCGACCGGAAGATCCTTGCCGAACTGCAGCACGACGCGGACCGCTCGCTCGACGAGATCGCGCGCCGGGTCGGCTCCTCGAAGACGCCGGTGTGGAACCGGATCCGGCGGATGAAGGCCCAAGGCGTGATCGGCCGGCAGACCGTGATCGTCGATCCCGAGGCCCTGGGCCTCGAGGCCTGCTTCTTCGTCCTGATCCGCACCTCCGAGCACGAGGCGGAATGGCAGCGGAAGTTCCTCGAGGTGCTGAAGCGCCGCCCCGAGGTGCTCGAGGCGCACCGGCTGGCCGGCGACATCGACTACATCCTGAAGGTCCGGGTTCGGAACGCCCGCGCCTACGACACCTTCTATCAGGCGCTGATCTCCGAGGTGCGCATCTACAACGTCACCGCGCTTCTCAGCATGGAGGAGATCAAGGCGACGACGGTGCTGCCGGTGTGACCCCCCGGCCGCGGGAGGGGCGGGGCAGGGCGCGCCTTGCGGCGCCTGGTCGGCCCGGTCGTGCCGCGCCCGGGCGCGGCGGCGGCTCAGCCCGCCACGACCAGCCGCGCGAGGCCGTGGAAGTGATAGAGGTCGGCGTAGCGCGGGGTTTCGGCCAGCCGCAGCCGCGGCCGTCGCGCGAACAGCGCCGGCAGGGCGATGCGCAGTTCCAGCCGGGCGAGCGGCGCGCCGACGCAGAAATGGATCCCCGCCCCGAAGCTCGCGTTCGGCCGGACCGGACGGCCCGGGTCGAACCGGGCCGGATCGGCGAAGGCCGCGGGGTCGCGGTTCGCGCTGGCCAGAAGCAGGCCCACCCGGTCGCCGCGGGCGAAGCGGTGGCCGGCCACCTCGGTCGGCTCGTAGCACCAGCGCGTGAACAGATGGAGCGGAGGATCCCAGCGCAGGATCTCCTCGACCGTCGCCTCGACCGCCCCGGGCGCCAGCGCCGACGGCGGGGTGGCCTCGGTCAGCAGCGCCCGCACCCCGTTGCCCATCGTGTGCACCGTCGCCTCGTGCCCGGCGTTCAGCAGCAGGATGCAGGTGGACACCAGTTCGTCCGTGCTCAGCCGCTCGCCCGCCTCCTCGGCGGCGATCAGGTGGGTGATCAGGTCGTCGGCCGGCCGGCGCCGGCGTTCCTCGATGTAGTCGCCGAGAAAGGCCACGAAGGCGCGGGTCGCGGCCACGGCGCGGTCCTCGAGCGCGCGGGTCCGGCGGGCCTGGTACATGCCCACCATCGCGTTCGACCAGGCCAGAAGGTCGTCGGCGCGCGTCTCGGGCACGCCGAGCAGGCGGGCGATGATCACCACCGGAACCCGCGTGCAGTAGGCCGGGATCAGGTCGAAGGGGCCGTCGGGAAAGCGGTCGATCAGCGCGTGGCAGAGCGCGGCGATCTCGGGTTCCAGCGCCGCGATCCGCCGCGAGGTGAAGGCGCGCAGCACGAGGGCGCGCAGGCGCGTGTGCCGCGGCGGCTCGAGTTCCAGCATCGAATGCGCCTCGACCGCGTAGAACGGCGCCAGGTGTTCGGGGATCGGCGGCGCGCGCTCGGGCGGCGCCTCGCGGCCGAAGCGGCGGTCGCGCAGAAGCGCGTTCACCGCCTCCCAGGTCGTCGCCACCGGCATCGCGTAGTCCTCCCATTCCACCAGCGGCCCGAGCGCCCGCGCGCGGTCGTAGAACGGGTAGGGATCCTGGACGAAGGCGGGGTCGGTCGGAGACTGGCGCAGGCGCGGCAGCATCTCAGGCCCCCGCGGGCGCGTCGCGCCGCCCGATCTGGGCGAACAGCACGCCCGCCAGCACCACGACCGCACCCAGCCCCTGCAGCAGCGCGAAACTGCCGCCCATGACAACGGCGAACAGCATCACGTAGAAGGGTGCGGCGTTCGAATGCAGGCTTGCCACGGCGATCCCCAGATGCGCCACCGACACGATCCACAGCAGGTTCGCCAGCGCCATGCCGGACACCGCAAAGGCGGCCAGCGCCCCGACTTGCGACCAGCCGAGGGCCGCCCAGTCGGGCGTCGGCGCCCCGGCGGCCGCCGCGACCAGGGCAACCGGCAGCGAGACCAGGGCCGCCGCCGCCGCCATGATGCTGGTCCGGCCGAGGGCACTCAGCCCAGGCAGGCACCGCACCGCCGCTCTCGAACCCCAGACATAGGCGAGGACCGATCCCAGCATCGCCGCCGCGCCGAGGCCGAGGGCGAAGCTGCCGATCCGGCCGGCATAGGCGAGGTAGCCTCCGGCAAGGCTGAGCGCGAGGCCGATGAGCAGTCCGGCGGTCAACCGCCTCCCGTCGAACAGTCCTTCGAGGGCCACGCCCACAACCGGCATGGTGGCCGAGATCACCGCCACGGTCACCGCGTCGGTCCGCTCCTGCGCGACGAGCAGCAGGAGCGAGGACAGCCCGAAGCCGATCCCGCCCACCCAGAGACCGCGGCGCCAGTCGGCGGCGCGCAGGGCGCGGCCCCCCTCGACCAGCCACCAGACCGGCACCAGCACCAGGGCAGCCAGTGCCAGCCGCAGCGCCGTCAGCGGCAGGGGCGGCACCAGCGGGATCAGCAGATCGGCAGCCGGCAGCCCCGCGGCCCAGGCCAGCATCGAGGCCATGCACAGCAGGTTCGCGGCCGGCGGCGACAGGCGCCCGCTGCCCGGCCCTGCGCCGCTCGCGGCCTCCGCCTGTCCCGCTCCGGATGCGGCAGCGCCGCCGTGCCGGCGGGCAACGGCGGATGATCGCGCGGTCGGGTGCGGGGCCGGAAGCGCCATGACGGTCGGTCGCCGGGCGCGGGGTCAGGGCGCCGCGTCGAGCGCGGCGAGGATCGGAACGAAGTCGTCGGCGCGCAGCGACGCCCCGCCGACCAGCGCCCCGTCCACCTGCGGAACCGCGAAGATCGCCGCGGCATTTCCCGGCTTGACCGACCCGCCGTAGAGCAGCCGGATCGCCTCTGCCTCGGCGGGGAAGCGGCGGTGCAGCTGCGCGCGCAACGCCGCATGGACCTCGGCGATCTCGGCCTCGGACGGGGTCAGGCCGGTTCCGATGGCCCAGACCGGTTCGTAGGCGATGACCGTGTTGTGTCCGGCAGCGCCCGCGGGCACCGAACCCTCCACCTGACGGGCGATCACCTCCAGGGTGTCGCCCGCCCGGCGCTCGGCCAGCGTCTCGCCGACACAGATCACCGCGGTCAGGTCGGCGGCCCAGGCCGCGCGCACCTTCGCGGCCACCAGCGCGTCGGTCTCGCCGTGGTCCAGCCGGCGTTCGGAGTGGCCGAGGATCACATGCGTCGCGCCCACGTCGGCCAGATGCGCCGCCGAGATGTCGCCGGTATGGGCGCCGTGATGCTCCGGGTGGCAATCCTGCCCGCCGGTGCGGATGCCCTCGCGTCCGATCCGTTCGCGCACCCAGACGAGGTGCGTGGCCGGCGGGCAGAGCAGCACGTCGATCCCGAGGCCGACGGCCGCGGCAACGATCCGGTCCACCTCGGTCAGGCTGGCGCGGCTGCCGTTCATCTTCCAGTTGCCCGCCGCGAGTTTCCTGCGCATCGCATCCTCCGCCGCCGTCCCTGCGCCCGGTCTTAGCCCGCGGCGAGGGTGCAGGGAAGCGGCGCGGGGAGCCTTCCCCCGCGTCCCTCCCCATGTCCGGTCTGCAAGTATCCTCGGGGGGTGAATTGCCCCGCAAGGGGCAAGAGGGGGGCAGACAGCCCCCCTGCCGTTCCAGCACGGCCGCCGCCGGCGCCGCGACGGACCCCCCTCCGCGCCGGTTCCCTTTCCGGACGCGCCCGATGCCGGTCCGGCGGGTCGGGTGTCGCGCGCTCGCCTCCGGCCGGGGCTCAGCCCGCGGCCGGAGCGGCGGGATCGGCGAACTTGACCGATTCGCCGCAGCCGCAGGCCTCGACCACGTTCGGGTTGCGGAACCGGAAACCGGAGTCGAGCAGGGCCACCTCGTAATCGATCTCGGTGCCGATCAGGAACATCTGCGCCATCGGCGCGATCAGCACCCGCGCGCCGTCCTGCTCGACCACCTCGTCGAGGGGGTTCGCCTCGCCGGCCAGCTCCATCGTGTATTCCATGCCCGCGCAGCCGCCCTTCCGCACGCCGATGCGCAACCCGGCGGCCTGCTTCTCGGCCATCAGCCGGGCGATCTGCCGCGCCGCGGCGGGGGTCAGGGTGACCGCCTGCTTGCCGGGGATCGAGAACATGGGCGCAACCTTCATCGGGAGAGTGTGGATTTCAGGGGACTTCTCGGGCGGTCTCGAACGACCCGGGACGGAAACGGGGCCGCCGCGGTGCGGCACGGGTCACATGAAGCCAAGTTCCAGCCGCGCCTCGTCCGACATGCGGTCCATGCCCCAGGGCGGATCCCAGGTGATCTCGACGTCCACCTGTCGCACGCCGGGGATCGCGCCCACCGCATCGGCCACCCATCCCGGCATCTCGCCGGCCACCGGGCAGCCCGGCGCCGTCAGGCTCATCACCACGGTCACGGCGCCGTCCTCGGTGATGTCGATCGTATAGACCAGGCCGAGGTCGAAGATGTTCACCGGGATCTCGGGGTCATAGACGGTCCGGCACGCGGCCACGACGGCCTCGTAGAGCGGGTGATCGACGCTGGAGGGGCGGATCAGCGGGATCCCTTCGAGCGGCTTGGCTTCGGCGGTCATGGGCTCTGCACTCGCGTTGGCAATTCCCAAGCGAAGATATAGGGAATTGCCGTCGGGGCGTCCAGTGCACGCTTTGGCCCCTTCGGACGCACCTTCGCAGGATGCGCGGTCCGATCGCGCTGCTGCCCTGCAGGGGGAGGGCGGCCGCGCCCGCGCGGGCACGGGGCGGCGCTCGCCTGCGGCGCGCCGCTCTCCGCCCCGGCTTGGCACGGGCCGCAGATCTCCTATGAACGCCACCTGAGCCCCGAAGCCCGAGGACGGCCCGATGCCCGCCGCGTTCGACTTCCTTGTGACCGCTGCCGACGGCGCCGCCCGGACCGGCGTGATCCGCACGCCGCGCGGCGTCGTGCGCACCCCGGCCTTCATGCCGGTCGGCACGGCGGCGACGGTGAAGGCGATGCTGCCCGAAAGCGTCGCGGCGACCGGGGCCGACATCCTGCTCGGCAACACCTATCACCTGATGCTGCGCCCCGGTGCGGATCGGGTGGCGCGGCTCGGCGGTCTGCACCGCTTCATGAACTGGCCACGGCCGATCCTGACCGATTCGGGCGGGTTTCAGGTCATGAGCCTGGCCGCGCTCCGCCAGATCGACGAAACCGGCGTGCGGTTCCGTTCGCACATCGACGGCTCGGCGCATCACCTCACGCCCGAGCGCAGCGTGGAGGTGCAGGCGCTGCTCGGCGCCGACATTGCCATGGCCTTCGACGAATGCACCCCGTTCCCGGCCGACGAGGCGACGGCGGCAGCCTCGATGCGGCTGTCGATGCGCTGGGCGGAACGCTCGCGCGCCGCCTTCGGCGATCCGCCGGGGCGGGCGCTGTTTGGCATCCAGCAGGGATCGGTGTTCCGCGACCTGCGCGCCGAAAGCGCCGCGCGGCTGCGCGAGATCGGCTTCCACGGCTATGCGGTCGGCGGGCTCGCGGTCGGAGAAGGACAGGAACGCATGTTCGAGGTGCTCGACTACGCCCCCGGAATGTTGCCCGAG
This sequence comes from uncultured Paracoccaceae bacterium, assembly GCA_937944395.1. Classification (GTDB taxonomy): domain Bacteria; phylum Pseudomonadota; class Alphaproteobacteria; order Rhodobacterales; family Rhodobacteraceae; genus CALDYW01. The sequence goes on from CALDYW010000074.1 coordinate 12,837, forward strand.
GACAAGCCGCGCTATCTCATGGGGGTCGGCAAGCCCGACGACATCCTGGGCGCGGTGATGCGCGGGATCGACATGATGGACTGCGTCCTGCCGACGCGGTCGGGGCGCACCGGACAGGCCTTCACCCGCCGCGGCACGGTCAACCTGCGCAACGCCCGCCACGCCGACGACCCGCGGCCGCTCGACGAGGACTGCGGTTGCCCGGCCTGCCGGCATTATTCCCGCGCCTACCTGCACCATGTCGTGCGCGCCGGCGAGATGATCGCCGGCATGCTGCTGACCTGGCACAACCTGCACTACTACCAGGATCTCATGGCGGATCTGCGGGCCGCGATCGCGGCCGGGCGGCTTCAGGCCTTCGCCGCGGAGTTCCATGCGCGCCGGGCCGCGGGCGACATCGAACCGCTCTGACCCGCCCGGCGCCGCTGCCGGTCAGGCGGCCCGGCGCCCGGGCGCGTCGGCCGGCGCGCGCAGCACGGCCCCGCAGGTGCGCGGGGTGGGGCGGGGTGGGGCAGGCGTCCGGTCGCCGCAGCCTCCGGTCGGGCCGCGCGGCCCCGACCGCAGCCGCGATCGCCGCCCCGGCCGCTCGCTCCACACCGGCCGGGCCGCGGGCCGAGGGCTGCGGGTGCTCGCGGGCCAGCCGGTTCGGGATCACCGTCGCGTGGCGGCCGAACGGCAGCTGATGGCAGCTGGCGCCGGACGGCGGGATGTCCGGCAACAGGCACGGCCGCCCGAGGAACCCTGCCGCTCCCGCAACCGCGGCCGAACCGAAGGCGATTTCGCGCCGCCAAGGGTGCAGGAGCCGCCGATGCCGCGGCGACAGCAGCCGGTCGCTGTGCGGCAGGCCGCGCCCGAAGGCATCGCGCGGGATTCGGATCGGGCGCAGGGACGGGTCCGCGGCCAGCGCGCCACGGACGAGGTGCCGCCGGGCCCGCCAGGGAAGACGCGCCACGCCGCCGTCGGCCGTGCCGGCGCGGTCGCCCGGGCGCAGCGTCTCGACCCGCCCCTCCCCGCCGGGCGCGCAGATCCGGGCGCCTGTGACGACACAGATCCGGACCGCCGGATCGGTGGTGTTGACCGGGTCGCGCCGGCGCGCGCCGGGCGGGACGGCGTTCATCGCCGCGAGCGTTCCGGAACCGTCGGTGACGCACCGGAGCCGCTCGCCGTTCGCCGGCACGATCACCACGATCGGCTTGCCGCGCAGATCGACGCCGCCCGGGTTCGCCCGTGCAGGGTCGTTGCCGAGGGTGCCCCGACAGGTGCGCCGTGAAGGTCATCGGAGCGCCGTTGACCGGCCCGATCGTGTCGGGGTCGGGCAGGCCTGCGTTGAACTCCGGCAGCACGTCGCCGCCGGGATGGGCGGGACGGAACTCCGGCCTGTGCACCGGCGACTGGTCGAGGTTGCGGAGGTTGATGGCGGCGTTGCGCGCGCGGCTCGCGGCTGCCGTCGCCGCGCGCGCAGGACACCGGATCGGTCGGCATCGCCCGGGGCGCCTTCCGCCGTCCTGCCCCTGGCCGCAGGCGGTCCTGGCGGGGTTCGGCCCCCGCTCCGCCGCATTTGCGCCATGAAGCCCGGGGAATGCGGCAGAAGTCTGGCAGCGGGCCCGGCACCTCCGGCGGCGTCCTGCCTGCGGGAAGGTGCCGACCCCGGAGCCCGGTCCCTTCCCGCTTGCCCGCGCGGCGGGGGCGGGGCATCCTTGCCCGACGCGCACCGGCGGTCCGGTTGAAAGCCTGCGGCCGCCGCCCCAAGTAGTCGGAGGATCGGGGAAGGACGGGGCCGCCGATGCCCGGGGCCGGGCCTTCCTGCGACGCAAGGAAAACGCAATGGAAAAAACCCTGAACGAAAGCTATCCGGTCCTGCCGCTGCGCGACATCGTGGTCTTTCCCCACATGATCGTGCCGCTCTTCGTGGGTCGCGAGAAGTCGGTGCGCGCGCTCGAGGAGGTGATGGGCGAGGACAAGCAGATCCTGCTTGCCAGCCAGATGGACCCGACCGAGGACGACCCCCGTCCCGAGGCCATCTACCGCGTCGGCGTTCTGGCGAACGTGCTGCAGCTGCTGAAGCTGCCCGACGGCACGGTGAAGGTGCTGGTCGAGGGACGGCAACGCGTGCGCATCACGAAGTACGTGCGCCAGGACAGCTTCTTCGAGGCCAGGGCCGAAACCCTCGACGAGGTGACCGGCGACGCCGACACCACGGAGGCGCTGGTGCGTTCGGTGGTCGAGGAATTCGAGCGCTACGCGAAGATCAAGAAGAACATCCCGGAGGAGGCGCTGGCCGCGGTGTCCGAGACGCGCGCGCCGGCGAAGCTGGCCGACCTCGTCGCCGGCCATCTCGGCGTGAACGTCGGACAGAAGCAGGAACTGCTCGAGACGCTGTCGATCACCGACCGGCTGGAGAAGGTCTATGGCCTGATGCAGGGCGAGATGTCGGTCCTGCAGGTCGAGAAGAAGATCAAGAGCCGCGTCAAGAGCCAGATGGAGAAGACGCAGCGCGAATATTACCTCAACGAGCAGATGAAGGCGATCCAGCGCGAGCTGGGCGACGGCGAGGAGAACAACGAGATCTCCGAGCTCGAGGAGCGCATCAAGAAGACCAGGCTCTCCAAGGAAGCGCGCGAGAAGGCCGAGGGCGAGCTGAAGAAGCTCAAGGCGATGAGCCCGATGTCCGCCGAGGCGACGGTGGTGCGCAACTACCTCGACTGGATGCTGTCGATCCCCTGGGGCGTGAAGAGCCGCGTCAAGAAGGATGTCGCTGCGGCGCAGAAGGTGCTCGACGACGACCACTACGGTCTGGAGAAGGTCAAGGAGCGGATCATCGAATATCTTGCCGTGCAGGCGCGGTCCTCGAAGCTGAAGGGCCCGATCCTGTGCCTCGTCGGTCCGCCCGGCGTGGGCAAGACCTCGCTCGGCCGCTCGGTCGCCCGGGCCACGGGACGCGAGTTCATCCGGATCTCGCTCGGGGGCGTCCGCGACGAATCCGAGATCCGCGGCCACCGGCGCACCTACATCGGCTCGATGCCGGGCAAGATCATCCAGGCGATGAAGAAGGCCAAGACGGTCAACCCGCTGATCCTGCTCGACGAGATCGACAAGATGGGGCACGACTTCCGCGGCGATCCGGCCTCGGCGCTGCTTGAGGTACTGGACCCCGAGCAGAACAACGCCTTCGTCGATCACTACCTCGAGGTCGAATACGACCTGAGCCAGGTCATGTTCCTGACCACGGCGAACAGCTACAACATGCCTTCGCCGCTGCTCGACCGGATGGAGATCATCCCGCTCGCCGGCTACACCGAGGACGAGAAGGTCGAGATCGCGCGGCGGCACCTGATCCCGAAGATCATCCGGAACCACGGGCTCAGGAAGGGTGAGTTCGCCATCGAGGACGCTGCCCTGCGCGACGTGATCCGCTACTACACGCGCGAGGCCGGTGTGCGGAACCTCGAGCGCGAGCTTGCCAAGCTGGCCCGCAAGGCGGTGACGGTCATCCTGAAGAAGGAGGCCGACAGCGTGACGGTCACCCCCGACCGGCTGGAGGCGCTGCTGGGCGTCCGGCGGTTCCGCTTCGGCCTGGCCGAGAAGGACGACCAGGTCGGCGTCGTCACCGGCCTGGCCTGGACCAGCGTCGGCGGCGACCTTCTGTCGATCGAGGCGCTGAAGCTTCCCGGCAAGGGGCGGATGAAGACCACCGGCAAGCTCGGCGACGTGATGAAGGAATCGATCGAAGCGGCCTCGTCCTTCGTGCGCTCGATCGCCCCGCAGATCGGGGTGAAACCGCCGACATTCGACACGATCGACATCCATGTGCACGTCCCCGAAGGCGCGACCCCGAAGGACGGGCCGAGTGCCGGGGTGGCGATGGTGACCTCGATCGTTTCGGTGCTGACGGGCATCCCGGTCCGCAAGGACATCGCCATGACCGGCGAGGTCACGCTGCGGGGCAACGTGCTGGCGATCGGCGGGCTGAAGGAAAAGCTGCTCGCCGCCCTCCGCGGCGGCATCAAGACCGTGCTCATCCCCGAGGAGAACGCCAAGGATCTTCCCGAGATCCCGGATAACGTGAAGCAGGGGCTGGCCATCATTCCGGTCGCGCATGTTCGGGACGTGCTGCGCCTGGCGCTGGTGCGCGAGCCCGAGCCGATCGAGTGGGACGAGGCGGCCGAGGAGGCAGCGGCCCGCGTGCGGGCCGAGGCGGCCGCGGTCGAACCCAGTCCGCCGGTCGCGCACTGAGCCGGTCCCCCCCCGATGTGGCACGCCCCGCACCGGCGGCGCGCCGCATCGCCGGTGGCATGGCGCAACGAAACCGACTAGACTGTTGCCCGACTGAAACGAACAACGGAAACGGAGAAGAAGATGGCAAAGACTCCCGGCGCGACCCCCGGCACGCGTGCGTCGAAGGCGGAATCCGCCGAGGTCGCTGCGGCCGACGCGGAGATGGATGACGCCGACGCCGACGCGGCCGGTGGCGCGGCAGAGGGCGGCAGGCTGCGCAGCGGACATGCGCTGCGCAAGAAGGACCTTGTCGATGCCGTGGCCAAGAGCACCGGCGCCAAGAAGAAGGTGACGAAGGACGTGGTCGATGCCGTCCTTGCCGAGCTCAGCGAGGCAATCGGCCGGGGGGACGACCTGGTGCTGCCGCCGCTCGGTCGCGGCCGCGTGATGCGCCAGCGCGGCAGCGAGGTCGGCGAGGTCTTTGTGCTGCGCTTCCGTCGCGGCGCTGCGAAGGCCGGGGCCGCCGAGGGCGAGGAAGGCGACGCCGACATCGCCCACGAGGCCGTGACCGAAGACGCCGCGACCTGACCGGGCGCACCGGCCGCGATGCGCCGCCCCGCGCGCGGGCTGCGGCGAATCGGTGGTCCGGCCGGGGCGGGATGCGGAAGGAGGCCCGGGCCCAGGCGGCGGGTCGGAGCGCCGGAAGCCCCGGCCCGGCGTGCGACCCGCGCGCACCCGGAGCGTGGCCGGAACGCCCCTCTCGCGCGTCGGTCGCGCCCCCCGCCCCTTGCGCGTGGAGCCGGGCGCGGCTATCAGGCCGGCCATCGGCGGGTGATTAGCTCAGTGGTAGAGCGCTTCGTTCACATCGAAGATGCCGGGGGTTCGAATCCCTCATCACCCACCATTCCCCCGCTCTGCCTGCCGCACGGCCACCGCAGCTTGCAAGTGCAGTCCCTGCGGGTATTGCGATCCTCCGGGGTGATTAGCTCAGCCGGTAGAGCGCCTCGCTTACACCGAGGAAGTCGGGAGTTCGAACCTCTCATCACCCACCATCTGCCCCGGCAGGGCACAAGCCCCTTGAACCCGCCCGCGGTTCGGTCTTGAAGGCGCAGATGTCCCCGGACCGGCCAACCGCCCCTCGCCCCGCTCTGCCCGATGCCCCGCCCGAGGGCCGCACGGGACCGGCCCGGCGTCCGTCCGCGACGGGGGGACGCAAATGATCCTCGACGAACCCTGGGCGGCGGCGCTCTGGACTGCCGCGGCCGGAACAGGGCGGCCCGATCCCGGTTTCGATCCGGCCTTCTACCGCGCCGCGCATTCCAACAACGCCGAGGCCGTCCGCGATCCGGCTGCGCATTTCGAGTCGGTCGGCCGTGCCGCCGGCTATGCGCCGAACCTTTATTCCCATCTGCAGCGCCTGGTCCCCGACCTCGACAGGCGCATCGCGCGCATCGTCACCCACCCCGACCTGTCGCGGGCGCTCGAGGAGGGGCGGCCGGGCGCGGCCGAGCTTGCCTGCGAACTCATGGCGCTCGGCTCGCCGCATGACGAGCGCGTGTCAGACTTTTCGGCGCGCCACTACACCCGTCTCTATCGCGATATTGCCGATGCCGGCATCACGCCGCTGGCGCACTTCCTGCGCCACGGCGCGGACGAGGGGCGGCGGACGCTGCGGGATCTGCGCGCGGGCCTGGCCGAGGGCGTGCCCTTCGACCCCGGACGCGCCACCTGCCTGATCGCGATCCATGAGATGTCGCGCACCGGCGCGCCGATCGTCGGGCTCGAGATGGCCCGGGCGGCGGCGGCGGATTACAACGTCATCGTGACCGCCCTGCGCGGGGGGGCGCTGCTCGACCCGCTGCGCGAGGTCTGCACCGCGGTCGCGGTCACCGACTCGCCCGATACCGACCTCGACCTGATGCTGGGCGAACGGTTCGAGGCGGTGCGTTTCGCGATCCTGAATTCGGTCGAGACGATGCCCTTCCTGCGGCCGCTGGTGCGGCTCGGGGTGCCGTTGGCCTCGTACCTGCACGAATACACCGACTATACCCTGCCGGCCTGGAAGTCGGTGTTCGCGACGCTGTTCTCGGACCTTCTGGTGTTCTCCTCGGGGCCGGTGCGGCGAAGCTGGGAGAACGTGATGGCCGATCTCGGCATCGATGCGGCCGCCGACACGATCCTGGTCCCGCAGGCCGAGCTGACGCCCGGGCGGCCTGCGCCGGACGAGGTCGCGGCGGCGCGCGCCCGGATCGGGCGGCTGATCGGCCGCGACCTAGGCGACGCGCCGCTGATCTACGGCGCGGGCTTCGCGCACTGGCGCAAGGGGACCGACCTGTTCGCGATGACCGCGGCGATCGCCCGGCGGCTCGACCCGCGGGCGGTGTTCTTGTGGATGGGCGATGGCTTCGACCACGAGGATTTCCATTTCGGCGTCTGGATGGACAAGCACCTGCGCGCGGCGCAGGCGAACACGCCGGACGGCAACCTGTTCGTGCTGCCCGCCGGACGGCACTATCCCGACCTCTGCCGCGCCGCCGATGCGATGTTCCTGTCCTCGCGGCTCGACCCGCTGCCGAACGTGGTGTTCGATGCCGTGGCAGCGGGTGCGCGGGTCGTGATGTTCCGGGATGCCTCGGGCTTCGACGATCCGGCCTATGCCGGTGCCGAGGAGCTCGTCGCCGTTCCCTACGGCGATCTTCTCGCCGCCGCCGAGGCGCTGCTTTCGGCGCGCAGGTCCCTCGCGCCGGCGTCCGCACCGTCGCGTCCGCCCGCATCGCCGGTCGATGCCTTTGCCCGCATCTCCGGGGAACTCGGCCGCCGCACCGCGGCACGGCGGCGGTTCGTGCTGGGCGGGGGTGACTACGACGTGCCGGTGCTCTTCTCGAACCACCCCCGAGACCGGCTTGCCCGACGGCGCGAGCGCGAGCGGATCTGGACCCTCGGGCGGCAGTTCGTCTGGCGCGCGCGCGCCGAGGCCGAGGCGGCGCTGGCCGCTTCCGACAACTGGATGCACGCCGGCACGGAGATCGATGCCTACGCGCCGCTGCCCGAAGGGCCGGTGCCGGCCTTCGCGATCCACAGCCATGCCTATTACATCGAGGTGCTGGCCTCCGACCTGGCGCGCCACGCCGCCGCCTTCGGTGCCGCGCGCCGGATCGTCATCACCACCGATACCAGCCGAAAGGCCGAGATCGCCCGCACGCTGTGCGAGCGCGCGGGCCTCGGGGCCGAGGTTCTGGTGGTGCCCAATCGCGGTCGCGATATCCTGCCGTTTCTCGACCTGTTCGCGCCCGGCGGTGCGGCCGGGGACGACGTCCTCTGGGTCCACGTCCATCAGAAGAGGTCGGTCGGATCGGCGGCCTCGGGCGACCTGTGGCGCGATTTCCTGCTGAACGTCCTGCTCGGCGATTCCGGGCAAATCTCCGGGGCGCTCGCGCGGATCGCGGCGCCGGGAACCGGGCTTGTCGCTGCCTTCGACCCCTACATCTGCGGCTGGGGCGGGGCGCGGCGGCTCCTGCCTGAGCTCGACGGCCGGCTGCCGGGCCCGCTGCCGCCCAACCCGCTCCTGTTTCCGGTCGGCAACATGTTCTGGGTGCGTGCCGAGGTGGTGCGGAGGATGCGCAGCCTTTTCGGCGAGGACTATCCCTGGCCGAACGAGCCCATCGCCCAGGATGGTACACCCTACCATCTGATCGAACGCCTCTGGCCGGCGGCGGCGCGGATGGAGGGGCTGGGTTCGGTGTTCCTCGACAAGCCCGATCAGGCGCGGGGGTAGGTCGCCATGCGGCTTGTGTTCCACATCGGCATGGGCAAGACCGGCACGACCGCCCTGCAGAAAGCGCTGGCTTCGGCCGAGGCATCGGGGATGCTGGCGCGGCAGGGCGCGCATTACCTCGGCATGTGGTTCGGCATGATCGACCCGGCCTTCGGCGACTTCGCCGGAACCCAGCGGTTCCTGATGACCCCGCCGCAAGAGATGCCGCGCCATGCCGAGGCCTTCGCCGCGGCGCTCGGATCTCGCCCGGGCGGCGGCGACCCGCTGTTCATCCTGTCGAACGAGGCGATGTTCCAGCATGCCGACCGCCTCGGCCCGTTTTTTTCGGCGCTGCAGGCGGGCGGGGCGGACCTGCGCCTGATCGCCTGGGTCCGCGACCCGGCCGACTGGCTGCCCTCGGCCTATGCGCAGTGGGCGATCCGCCACAAGACCTATCCCGGGCCGATCCAGCCGCTCGCCGCGCGCGCCGAGGCTCTGCTGTCGCAGTACCGGCCCATCGGGAAATGGGCCGACCTGTTCGGCGAGGCGCTGGTGCTGCGCCGCTACGACCCGGACGCCGACATCGCGGCCGACTTCGCCGCTGCGACCGGGATCGACCTGCCGGCTGCGCCCCGGGCGCTCGAGCGGCCCGAGCCGGCCGAGCTGCTGCTGCGTGCGCTGTTCAACGACCGCTTTGCGGATCCGGCGCTGCCCGACCGCTTCAATTCCGCGGTCCTGTCGCATCCGGCACCCTCGGTGGACGAGATGGCCGCGCGGATCTTCTGCTCCGAGGGTGCGGCCGAAGTGCTGGCCCGCAGTGCCGACCTGCTGGACGACCTGGCCGAACGGCACGGCCTGGACTTCCGGGGTGCCGGTGCGGCATCGCCGCCGCCGCCCGACCCCGAGGCCCTTCGCGCACGGCTGTTCGACCATCTGGTCGAGATCGTGCTCAGCCAGGCCATTCGCATCCGCAGGCTCGAGACGCGGATTGCGGAACTCGCCCCGCCGAAGCGGAAACCCTGAGGCGGGCGCGCCTAGCGCGCCATCGCGCCGAAGGCGGCGAAGGCCCGGCGAAGCCGCTCCATGGGGTCGTCGCGGGGCTCGGCCAGATGCCGCGCGAGGGCCGCGGCGATGGCGTCGGCATTCTCCAGCGCAACGGCCTCGAGGTCGTCCGCAGTGGCGATCATCCGCCCGGGCGGCGGGGGCGGATCCCGGAAGGGCCGGCCGAGGCGCGCCTCGATCGCCGCGATCTCGTCGGCCTTCCCGGCGATGACGGCGGCCGCAACGGCGGGATCGATGACAAGGCGCGATGTGCCGATCCGCGACAGCGCCCGGAGCAGCCCCTCGTTCGCGCGCAGCGCCCCCCTGGCGCCCGACCTCAGTCCCTGCCCGCGCCGGCGCAGGACCCACAGCGCCGCCACCGCCTCGAGGCTAAGGCTCTCGTTGACCCTGCGGATGGCGTCGGGGGGCAGGGGATGGCCGATCAGGTTTCCGAAGTCGGCCACCACATCGCCATTGTCGAGTGCGGCGCGATCGAACAGGCGCAAGGTCACGTTCTCGCGCCCGAAGGCCGCGTCCAGCCGGGCGATCCGGCGGGCATAGTCCGGCCAGCGGCCGGGCAGGGCGGGCACCGGCCCGCCGGCCGATTTCAGCATCTGCTGGAAGGCACTCTGCATGTGCGACAGCGGCGGGCGCAGGTAGCAGATCACCCGGATCTCGTCGCAGAAGCGCCCGAGCCAGTCGCGGAATCGGGCGAGCGTCGCCGGACCGGCACCGCAGATGCCCTCGCCCGAGATCAGGATATCCGGTGCGGGGCGTGCGGAAAGCTCGGCCTCGAGCCGCGCCTGCCATTCGGCACGATCGCGCGCAAGGCTTTCGGCCGTGGCCCCCGAGGCGCGGAACCCGGGGAAGCTCTCGGGCCGGCTGTCGAACAGCAGCACGAACAGGCCGGTGTGGTTCGACCCCCGCCACGACAGGTAGTGCAACCCATCGACCCGGGTGCGCGCATAGCTTTCCTGGATCGCACTGGTGCCGGTCTTGGGCATCCCGGCATGGACGATCGCGCGCATCGCCTCATACGCCCGTCTGGTGCGCGGCGGCCGTGGCCTGCGCCGCCATCAGCGCGTCGAGCAGCCGCGCGACCCGTTCGAGCCCCGCGCCGCGTCCGGCCGCCGCCAGCGCCAGCTCGCCCATGCGGTCGGCGGCCCCGGCCGCGATGTGCATCAGGTCGTCCTCGGACGACAGGGCGTCCGGCGCCTCCGATGCCGCATCGGCGAGGGGTTCGCCCAGCCGGTCCGCGATCCAGTCGAGGTCGGCGGCATGGCGCGCAAGCAG
>CALDYW010000075.1 GCA_937944395.1 uncultured Paracoccaceae bacterium
ACCGGTCAACACCGCCACGACCAACGCGCTGGCCATGGCGCTGACCCGCCGGGACGAGGCCCCGCAGGCGCTGACGCGCGCACAGGTCGACCGGTTCCTCGACCGGCTGGGTGAGGAGCTGAAGGACCGCATCCGCAGGCAAGACTTCAGGGTGCGCTTCCGCACCACGCTTTCGGCCATCGCCGGGCTGTTCCGCTGGCGCGTCCGCGAACCCTACGCGCTGCTCGCCGCAGAGGACGCGGCCGCCGCCCGGCTGCGCGAGGCCCTTCTCGAGGCGCAAGGGCTCCTGCCCGAGACCCGCGCCTCGCAGCAGGAGCTGAAGCTCGGCCAGATCGCGGCGATCATCGCCTATCTCGACGGCGGCGGCGACCCCGACATCCTGCGCCGCCTCGACGACGGGGAGGAGGAGGACGGCGACAGCGCAGAACCGTGAATGCCCTGCCCGGTCCGCCGTCGGCGTGCGGCGGGATGACATAAGATTGCTTATGCGTGCGCGCGCAGCCCTGCCCCGGGCCTCGCGCCGCGGCCGGCAAGGCGTCGGGCCGCAGCCCGGCCCTGCGGCAGAAGGACCGGGCCGGACCGCGGTGAAGGTGATCGAACACCCCGGGCACGAGGGGATGACGGTGTGCGCGCCGGCCGGAAGGCACCCGCCCGCTTCCGCGCCCCCGGCCCCGCCCCCCTTTCCCCCCTGCCCCGCCCGCGCGCGGCGCGCGGGTCACCGCGGCGTTACATCCGCGCTCTAGACGACGGGGAACGTCGCCAGCCAAAGGAGCCTCCGCATGAAGCCGCTTCGCCTTACCGCCTGCCTCGCCGTGGCAACGGCGCTCGCCGCCCCGCTTGCGGCCCCCGTCGCGGCCGAGGAGGTCACGATCGACCTGTGGTCGCGCGCCGACCGGTCGGGGCCGCTGCGCGCCCAGAACATCGTCGATGCCGCCGCGCTGGTGAACCGGATGTTCGAGGCCGCGGGGTCGCCGACGCGGGTGAAGATCAACCTGATCGAGACCAACCACGAGGGGTTCGACGCCGACGCGCTCGACGTGCTCAAGGCGCATTCGGTCGGCCAGACGCCCGACATCATCGTCGCGGCGCACGAATGGATCGGCGCCTTCGTCGAGGCCGGGATGGCCGCCAACCTCGAGGCGCATATCGCCGCCAACCCCTGGTTCTACGACGACATCATCCCCGGCCTGTGGGAGTCGGTCACCTACAGGGGCGAGCGCTACGGCATCCCGCAGGACAGCGAGGTGCGCATGATGTTCTTCAACAACGACATCCTGCGCAAGATGGGCAAGTCCGAGGAGTTCATCGCCGATCTGCCCGCGGCGGTGAACCGCGGCGAGTTCACCGCCTGGGACTACTGCGACCTCGCGGCGGAAGCGGTGTCGAGCGGCGCGGCGGAAGTGGGCTGGGTGCACCGGCCGAACGTCGGCCCCGACTTCCAGATGGTGATGGCCGCCTTCGGCATCCGCATCTACAACCCCGAGGCGGCGAAGCTGCAGATCACCCGCTCGGGGCTCGAGACCTATTACGGCTGGCTCAAGCATTGCGTGGACAACGGCTCGCTGCCGGCCGACATCACCTCGTGGTCGTGGGACAGCGTGCACGGCGCCTTCCGCGGCGGCAAGGCGCTGTCGCAGTTGCACGGCATCTGGAACGTCGGGCCGCACCAGCAGGCCTTCGGCCTCGATCCGCACGATCAGGAGGGCTTCTTCCGCCAGTTCACCTGGACGAACGCCCCGGCCTCGGAAAAGGGCGGCCGGCCGGCGAACCTGAGCCACCCGATCATCTATGTGGTGGCCGAGGGGCCGCAGAAGGACCTCGCGGCCATGCTCGTCGGCCTGGCCAGCCTGCCGGTGCCCAACACCGAACATGCGGTGACGACGAACCACACGCCGATCACCCATGGCCAGACCGCGATGCCGCGCTTCCTGCGCGACGGCTGGGCGCTGATCGCCGGCGTGCCGCTGCTCGAATACGCCGAATACATGCCCAACCACGCCCGCATCGGCCAGTTCAACGCCATCACCTACCAGGGCGTGCAGGCGGTCGAGACCGGGGAGATGACGCCCTCCGAGGCCGCGGCGATGGTGATCGAGGAGCTCGAGACCGAGCTCGGCGACGACGTCATCATCCTCGACTGACAGCCGCCGGGCGGGCCCCCCGCGGCCGGGGGGCCCGCCCGCCTTCCACCATGCCCCCCTCGCCCCGCCAGCGCGCCCGGCTCGATGCCGCGGTCTTCCTCGGCCCCGCCCTCGTGCTGCTGGGGCTGTTCTTCGTCTTCCCGATCGTCGTCAACCTTTTCGTCGCCGTCTCGGAGATGAACCAGACGGTGCGCTTCGGCGCCTTCTCGGGGCGCGAGGCGATGAAGCTCTTCCGCCCCAACCCCGAGGCGCTGCTGGGCTTCGAGCTGCGGCCGGTGTTCCTCTCGGCGCTGTCGCTCACCGTCACCTTCACCGCGCTCACGCTGCTGTTCTTCAACGTCGGGCTGGCGCTGGTGCTCGCGCTCGCCACCACCGCCCTGCCCGACCGGCAGGGGGCCTTCTTCCGCTCGGTCTGGCTGCTGCCGCGGATGAGCCCCTCGGTCGTCTATGCGCTGTTGTGGATCTGGGTGGTCGACAGTTCCCCGCGCGGGCTTCTCAACCAGATCGCGATGGGGCTGTTCGGGCTCGAGACGCCGCTCAACCTGCGGCTCGACCATCCGATGCTGGTGATCGTGCTGGCCAACGGCTTCATCGGCGCCTCGCTGGGGATGATCATCTTCACCTCGGCGATCCGCTCGATCCCCGGGCATCTGTTCCACGCCGCGCGGGTGGACGGGGCGGGGCCCTTCTCGGTGATCCGGCACGTCGTGCTGCCGGCGCTGCGCTGGCCGATCGGCTACATCACCATCTACCAGACGCTGGCGCTGATCGTGTCGTTCGAATACATCTTCCTCATCATGGGGCCCGCGCGCCAGACCATGACCCTGGCGATGCTGGCCTATACCCGCACCCTCGCCCCCGGCATCGGCGCGGGGCAATATGCCTACGGCGCGGCGATCCTGCTGATCCTGATCGGCATCGGCATCGGGCTGGGGCTGCTCCTGTGGCGCTTCATCGACATGAACCGCCTGCTGCAGCGCCCGCGGATCGAGACGCTGTGACGATGCTGCGCGCCCCCGACACCGCCCCGGCCCGCGCCCCCGGCTTCGGCATCGGCGACGCCGCCGCCGCGGCGCCGGCGGCGCCTCCCGACTGGACCGGCGGTGCCGCGCGCGCCCGCCGGCGCCGCGCCCGGGGCGGCGGGGCGCTGGTGGCCTTCCTCACCCTGATCTCGGTGCCGATCATCCTGCCCTATGTCTGGATGGTGGTGATCGCGGCTACCTCGCGCACCGGCAGCGTGGAGTCCGAAGTGCTCTGGCGCGCCTGCGCCGCGGTGATCCCGGTGATCGTCGTGCATGCCGCGCTGCGCGGGCGGCTGGCCGAGCGCTGGGGGCCGCGGGCCGACCTGATCGCGCTGGCGGTCGGGCTCGGCGCGCTCGCCCTCGCCATCGGCGGGGCGGTGCACGGGCAGAACTTCCGCTTCCTGTGGACCCCCGACCTGACCGAGGGCGCGCGCGGCCGCGCCACCGCCGGCGGGCAGTTCCCCTCGGTCTGGCGCGCCTTCTTCTCGTCGCTCGCCGTGGCGGGCAGCCAGACGGTGCTGGCGGTGCTGATCGCCACGCTGGCGGGCTACTACCTGTCGCGCTTCGCCTTCGCCGGGCGGTCGGCCTTCCTGCAGGGGATGCTGGTGCTCCAGGCCTTCCCGGCGATGACGCTGACGATCCCGCTTTTCCTCGTCTGCTACTGGCTGGGGCTGCTCAACACGCTGGCCGCGCCGATCCTCGTGCTCACCGCGCTCGAGCTGCCCTTCTTCATCTTCATCATGAAGGGCTTCTTCGACGCCGTGCCGTGGGAGATCGAGATGAGCGCGCTGACCGACGGCGCCACGCGCCGGCAGGCCTTTCGCCTGGTGGTGCTGCCGCAGGTGCGCGCCGGGATGATCGCGATCGCCGTCTTCGCCTTCATCCGCGGCTGGGAGGAATACGTCTTCGTCAACGCCCTGCGCACCGGCAACAGCTACTGGGTGATGTCCACCTACCTCTACTACGTCGCCGAGGACGTGATGGGGGTGGACTACGGCCTGGTCGCGGCGGTGGCCACCTTCTACCTTCTGCCCTCGCTCCTGCTCTATGTCGCCTGCCAGCGGTATCTCACGCAGATGACCGTGGCGGGCGTGAAAGGATAGCCCATGGCCCGTGTCGAGCTTCGCGGCGTCTCGAAGGTCTGGGGCCGCGCCGTCGCCGCCTGCGACCTCGATCTGGCCATCGACCAGGGCGAGTTCGTCGCCGTCCTCGGCCCCTCGGGCTGCGGCAAGTCCACGACGCTGTTCATGCTGGCGGGCATCTACCAGCCCACGGCGGGCGAGATCCTGTTCGACGGCCAGCGGGTGAACGAGGTCGAGGCGCGCGACCGCAATGTCGGCATCGTGTTCCAGTCCTACGCCCTCTATCCGCACCTGACGGCGCTGCAGAACATCCTGTTTCCGCTGCGCTTCCAGCGGCTCGACCGGGCCGAGGCCGAGGCCCGGGCGCGGGCGGCGGCGGAACTGGTGCAGATCGACGCGCTTCTGGCCCGCAAGCCCGCCGAGCTCTCGGGCGGCCAGCAGCAGCGCGTGGCGCTGGCGCGCGCGCTGGTCAAGCGGCCGAGCCT
Source organism: uncultured Paracoccaceae bacterium (assembly GCA_937944395.1). Taxonomy (GTDB): domain Bacteria; phylum Pseudomonadota; class Alphaproteobacteria; order Rhodobacterales; family Rhodobacteraceae; genus CALDYW01. The sequence goes on from CALDYW010000075.1 coordinate 4,731, forward strand.
CTTGCTGCTCGACGAGCCGCTGTCGAACCTCGACGCGACGCTGCGGCTGACCATGCGCGCCGAGGTCCGGCGGCTGACCCGCAGCCTCGGCCTGACGACGATCCTCGTCACCCACGACCAGCTCGAGGCCACCACCATGGCCGACCGCGTGGTGTGCATGAACGCCGGCCGGATCGAGCAGGTCGGCACCGCCGAGGACCTCTATGCCCGGCCCGACACGCTGTTCGTGGCGGGCTTCATCGGCGCCCCGCCGATGAACCGCATCGCCGGCCGCGCCGAGGGCGGGGTGCTGCGGCTGGGCGCGGCGCGGCTCGCCCTGCGCGGCGCCGCGGGCGAGGTGACCTTCGGGCTGCGGCCCGAGGCGCTGCAGGCCGCGCCCGCGGGCCTGCCCGCGCGCATCCTCTCGGTCGAGCCGATGGGGCGCGAGACGCTCTATCACGCCGAGACGCCGGCCGGGGCGCTGCACTTCCTCGAGGCCGGCCACCAGCCGCGCCTGCGCGAGGGCGACCGGCTGCACCTGGCCTTCGCCCCCGGGCAGAGCCTGATCTTCGACGCCGCCGGCCGCCGCATCCCCGGCGCCGAGGCCGCCCTCGAACCCGCCCTTGCCAGAACCCCGACCCCCCTCTCCCCGAGACCCTGCCCGCGCCCATGCCCGCCCCCCTGCCCGAGCCCGCGCCGCGCATCGTCACCGCCGCGCGGCCGCGCCTGCCCGCGCCGCCGGCGCCCGAGCGCGCGGCCGCCGCGGCGGGCCCCGCGACCGCGGCCGAGCACGACCGCTGGCGCGCCGCCTGGGCCTGCCTTTCCGCGGTCGAGCTGGTCCAGCCGCCG
>CALDYW010000076.1 GCA_937944395.1 uncultured Paracoccaceae bacterium
GACCCCGCCCGGCGCGGTCACTTCCAGCCGGTCTCGTTGAAGATCTGCTGGGCGAGCGTCTGGTTCTCGCCCAGCACGACGAGGTTCAGGCTGTCGGCGCGGAAAAGGCCGAGCCGCGCCGGGGCAGGGGCCAGCGCCACCCCCGGCACGGCGGCATATTCGTGGTTCTGGCCGGCGAAGAACTCCTGCGCCCAGTCCGAGGCGAGGAATTCGAGGAACCGGACCGCATTGTCGCGGTTCGGCGCATGGGCGGCGACGCCCGCGGCCGAGACGTTGACATGGGCCCCGGTCGTGGACTGGTTCGGGAACACCCAGCCGATGCGGTCGATCGACTCGGAGAGCCCCTCCACCCGGCCCGCAAGGCCGCGCAGGAAGTAGTAGGTGTTGGCCACCGCGATCTCGCACTGGCCCGAGACGATGCCCTTGAGCTGGTCGGTGTCGCCGCCCTCGGGCGGTCGCGCGAGGTTCGCGAGCACGCCGGACGCCCAGGCGCGGGCCGCCGCCTCGCCCTCGTGGGCGATGATCGCGCCGAGCAGCGACAGGTTGTAGATGTTCGAGCCCGAGCGGATGCAGATCATGCCGCGGTATTTCGGATCGGCGAGATCGGCATAGGTCTGCGGCGGGTCGGCGACGTCCTCGCGGTCGTAGAAGATGATCCGCGCCCGCTGCGACAGGCCGAACCAGTGGCCCTCGGGGTGGCGCAGGTGGGCGGGGATGCGCGCCGCGAGCAGCCCGGACTCGACGGGCTGGAGCAGCCCCGCCTGGTCGGCGCGCCAGATCCGGCCGGCATCGACGGTGATGAAGACGTCGGCCGGCGAGTTCGCGCCCTCGGCCTGCATGCGCGCGATCAGTTCGTCGGCCTCGCCCTCGATGCGGTTGACGGCGATGCCGGTCTCCTCGGTGAAGCGGGCGAAGAGCGCATCGTCGCTGTCGTAGTGGCGCGAGGAATAGAGGTTCACTGTGCCGCCGGCGGCGGCGGCGCCGGCCGCGGCGGCGACGAGCGCGGCCAGCGCCGCGGAGAGGAGGGAACGGGTTCGGGTCATGGGTGTCTCCGGAGTGGCTCGGCGATTCCCGACTCTTTTGGTCGGAACATCGCCAGCGATAGGGCGCCGCGGCCGGGGCGTCAAGTATCCCGATTCTTTTTATCGGAATACCGCCGCCCGGCCTGACCGGTCCGCAGGGCGGGGGCTCTGCCCCCGTCGCGGGCGCCCGCGCCCGCGACTCCCCCGGGATATTTCCGGACCGGACATCCGGGGGGGCGCCCGGTCGGCCGCCGGGGCGCGGCGATGCCGCGGGCGGGCGCCGCCCTGTCGCGCGGCGCATTGCGCGGCGCCGCAGGTCGGGCGATGCTCGACCGCAGGACACGGGGGAGGGGACGGCGTGAACGATCTGCCGGGACATGCGCGGGTGGTGGTGATCGGCGGCGGCGTGGTCGGGGCCTCGGCGCTCTGGCACCTCGCGCGCGCGGGATGGAGCGATGCGCTGCTGCTCGAGCGGTCGGAGCTGACCGCGGGGTCCACCTGGCACGCGGCCGGCAACGTGCCGACCTTCTCGGCCTCCTGGTCGCTGATGAACCTGCAGCGCTATTCCGCTGCCCTCTACCGCGGGCTGGCCGCGGAAGCGGACTATCCGATCACCTACCACGTGACCGGCTCGCTGCGGCTCGGGCATACGCGCGCGCGGCGGATGGAATTCGCCCGCGTCGTGCAGATGGCGCGCCACCAGGGGATGGACTACGAACTGCTCGACCCTTCCGAGCTGCGCGCGCGCTATCCCTTCCTCGAGACGCACGACCTTTCGGGCGCGCTCTGGGACCCGCTCGACGGCGACATCGACCCCGCCCAGCTGACCCAGGCCCTGGCCAAGGGCGCGCGCGACCGCGGCGCGCGGATCGTGCGCCACTGCCCGGTGACGGCGGTGCGCCGGGAGCGCGGCGAATGGGTGCTGACGACGCCGCTTGGCGAGATCCGCTGCGAGAAGGTGGTGAACGCCGCCGGCTATCACGCCGCCCGGGTCGGCGCGATGTTCGGCCGCCGCGTGCCGATGGTGGCGATGAGCCACCAGTATCTGCTGTTCGACACGATCCCCGAGCTCGAGGCCTGGAGCCGCGCGGCGGGGCGCAAGCTGCCGCTGCTGCGCGATGTCGATACGTCCTACTACCTGCGGCAGGAGAAGTTCGGGATGAACCTCGGGCCCTACGAGCGCGACGCGCGCGCCCATTGGGTGACCCCCGACGACCCGATGCCCGAGGACTTCTCGTTCCAGCTCTTCCCCGACGACCTCGACCGCCTCGCCCCGCAGATCGAGGACGCGATGGCGCGGGTGCCGATCCTCGCCGAGGCGCGGCTGCAGAAGGTGATCAACGGCCCGATCCCCTACACGCCCGACGGCAACCCGCTGATCGGCCCCATGCCCGGCGTGCCCGACGCCTACGAGGCCTGCGTCTTCACCTTCGGCATCTGCCAGGCGGGGGGGGCGGGCAAGGTGCTGGCGGAATGGGTGACGGAAGGCGCGCCGGAATGGGACATGTGGTCCTGCGATCCGCGCCGGTTCGGCGGCTGGGAGAGCGACGCCTGGTGCGAGGCCAAGGCGCGCGAGGTCTATGCCCACGAATACGCGATCCATTTCCCCACCCATGCCTGGCCGGCCGGGCGGCCGGTGCGCACCTCGGCGGTGCACGACCGCACCGCCGCCGCGGGTGCGCAGTTCGGGGTCTGGAACGGCTGGGAGCGGGCGATGTGGTATGCCCGCCCGGGCGACGACACCTCGGAGGCGGCGCAGCGCACCTTTGACCGCGAAGGCCCCTGGTGGGGCGCGGTGCGCGCGGAATGCCTGGCCGTGCGCGACCGCGCCGGCATCCTCGACCTGCCCGGGTTCTCGCGATTCCGCCTGTCGGGGCGCGGCGCCGCCGCGTGGCTCGACGTCCAGATCACCGGCCGCCTGCCGGCCGAGGGCCGCGTCGGGCTGGGCTACTTCGCCGACGACCGCGGCCGCATCGTCACCGAGATGTCGCTCGCCCGCACCGGGCCGGACGACTTCCTGCTGATCACCGCCGCCACCGCGCAGGTGCACGACCGCGAATGGCTCGAGCGCCATCTCGCCCCCGGCCTGAGCCTTGCCGACGAGACCGAGGACTGGTCCTGCCAGATCCTGACCGGGCCGGCGGCGCGCGCGATCCTTGCCGGATGCGCAACGGCCGACCTGTCGCTGCCCTGGCTGTCGCATCAGTGGGGGCGGATCGCGGGCCGCGAGGTCTGGCTTGCGCGCGTGTCCTTCGCCGGCGAGCTCGGCTGGGAGATCCACAGCCGGCGCGCCGACACGCCGGCGGTCTGGGATGCGGTCATGGCCGCGGGCGCGGCGCAGGGTCTGGCGCCCTTCGGCATGATGGCGCTCGACTCGCTGCGGATCGAGAAGGGCTGGCGGGCCTGGAAGGGGGATCTGTCCACCGACTACACGGTGCTGTCGGCCGGGCTCGGCCGGTTCATCGACTGGACGAAGCCCGCCTTCCGCGGCCGCGCCGCGCTTCTGGCCGAGCGCGAACGGGGCCCGGCCCGCGGCTTTGTCCACCTCACCGTCGAGGGCAACCCGCAGGACGCGCCCTACATGGCCTCGCTGCGCCACGACGGCGCGATCGTGGGCGAGGTCACCTCGGGCGGCTGGGGGCATCGCGCCGGCTGTTCGATCGCGCTCGGTTCGGTGCGCGCCGACCTCGCCCGGCCGGGCACGCGGCTCGAGGTCGCGATCTTCGGCCAGTGGTATCCGGCAACCGTCCACGACGGACCGCACTGGGATCCGCGCGCCGAGAGGATGCGCGCGTGAGCCTGCCCGACCGGATGAGCGGGGTGCTGCTGACCGGCCACGGCGGGCCGGAGGTGCTGGTCTGGTCCGACGACATCCCGGTGCCGCGGCCCGGCCCCGGCGAGGCGCTGGTGCGGGTGCTGGCGGCCGGGGTCAACATGACCGACGTCAACACCCGCACCGGCTGGTATGCCCGCGCCGACTCCCCGGGCGGCGGCTGGGCCGGGGCGATCGCCTTCCCGCGCATCCAGGGCGCCGACCTCTGCGGGCGGGTGGTGGCGCTCGGCCCGGCCCTGCCGGGGGAGGAGGGGCGCATCCGCCCCGGCATGCGGGTGATCTGCCCGACCAACCAGGCCGAGCCGACGGCGGCGAACCCGCTCGCCTTCCGCGCGATCGGGTCGGAGTTCGACGGCGCCTTCGCGCAGTTCTGCGCCGTGCCGGTGCGGCACCTCTACGACGTGACCGCCTCGCCGCTCGACGACGTGGCGATGGGCGCGGTGCCCTGCGCCTATGGCACCGCCTGGAACCTGCTCGAGCGCGCGGGCGTCGGCGCGGGCGATTCGGTGCTGGTCGCCGGGGCCTCGGGCGGGGTGGGCTTCGCGGTGGTGCAGCTTGCGCTGCGCCGCGGGGCGCGGGTGACCGGGCAGTGTTCGGCGGCGCGCGCAGGGCCGCTGGTCGCCGCCGGGGCCGCGCATCTGGACCGCGATGCGGTGCCGCAGGACGGCGGCTTCGATGCGGTCATCGACCTCGTCGGCGGGGCGGGCTGGGCGGCGCGGATCGCGGCGCTGCGGCCCGGCGGGCGCTATGCCGTCGCCGGCGCGGTGGCGGGCGCCGAGGTGACCGGCGACCTGCGCACGATCTACCTGCGCGATCTCGTGCTGCTCGGCTGCACGCACCAGTCCCCCGAGACCTTCGCCCGCCTGGTCGCGCTTCTGAACGACGACCCGCCGCAGCCGCTCGTGAGCCGCACCTACCCGCTCCGCGACATCGCCCGGGCGCAGGCCGATCTGGTGGCCGGGCGCTACCCCGGCAAGCTCGTGCTGATCCCGCCGGAGCCCGCGGCATGACCCGGGTCGTCCTTCTCGACGGCGGCATGGGGCAGGAACTGCTCGCCCGCTCGGGCGATGCGCCGACGCCGCTGTGGGCGACGCAGGTGATGCGCGACCATCCCGGCCTCGTGCAGGCGGTGCACGCCGACTACTTCGCCGCCGGCGCCACGGTGGCGACGACGAACACCTATGCGCTGCACCACGACCGCCTGCGCCGGGCGGGGATCGACCATCTCTTCGATGCGCTCCTCGAGCAGGCTCTGGCCGAGGCCGAGGCGGCGCGCGCCGCGCACGGATCGGGGCGGATCGCGGGGTCGATCGGCCCGCTGGTGGCCAGCTACCGCCCCGAGGTGCACCCGCCGCGGGCCGAGGCGGTGCCGCTCTATGCCGAGCTCGCCGCCCGCCTCGGCCCCCGGGTCGATCTGATCCTGTGCGAGACGGTCGCCTCGCTCGCCCATGCCGATGCCGTGCTCGAGGGGGCGCAGGCGGCCCGCCGACCGGTCTGGCTGTCGGTGACGGCGGACGACCGCGACGGCGCCCGCCTGCGCTCGGGCGAGCCGGTGGCCGGGCTTGCCGGCCTGCTCGGGGGCCGGGCGCAGGCGGTGCTGGCCAACTGCTCGGCGCCCGAGGCGATGGCGGCGGCACTTGCGGCGCTTGCCCCCCTCGGCCTGCCCTGCGGCGCCTATGCCAACGGGTTCCGGCAGATCACGGCCGAGTTCCTGAAGGACGCGCCGACGGTGGATGCGCTCGAAGGCCGGCCCGACCTCACGCCCGACCGCTACGCCGCGTTCGCGCTGGCCTGGGTTCGGCAGGGTGCCACAATCGTCGGCGGCTGCTGCGAGACCACCCCCGCCCATATCGCCGCGATCGCAAGGCGGCTTCGCAACGAAGGACACGAGATCATATGACCCCTCCCGACTCCGCCCGCGCCGTCATCATCGGCGGCGGCATCTCGGGCTGCTCGGTGGCCTTCCACCTGGCCCGGCTCGGCTGGCGCGACGTGGTGCTGATGGAGCGCCGGCAGCTGACCTGCGGCACGACCTGGCATGCGGCCGGGCTCATCGGCCAGCTCAGGGGCTCGCGCAACCTCACGCGACTGGCGAAGTATTCCCGCGATCTCTATGTGAATCTCGAGAAAGAGACCGGCGTGGCGACCGGCATGAAGACCTGCGGCTCGCTCAGCGTCGCGCTGACCGAGGCGCGCGAGGAAGAGATCCGCCGCAGCGCCTCGCTCGCCCGCGCCTTCGACATCGAGGTGCACGACCTGTCGCCTGCCGAGGCGCAGGCGCTGCATCCGCACCTCAACATCGACGGCGTGCGCCATGCCGTGCATCTGCCCGGCGACGGCCAGTGCGACCCCGCCAATGTCGCCATGGCGCTGGCCGCGGGGGCGCGGGCGCAGGGCGCGACGATCCTCGAGGGCGTCAAGGTCACGCGGGTGCTGACCGCCGGTGGCCGGGTCACCGGGGTCGAATGGGAAGCCGGCGGCGAAACCGGCGTGACCCGCGCCGAGCATGTGGTCAACTGCGGCGGCATGTGGGGGCGGGATCTCGCCGCCGCGGCGGGCGTCAGCCTGCCGCTGCACGCCGCCGAACACTTCTACATCGTCACCGAACCGGTTGACGGGCTTGCCCGGCTTCCCGTCCTGCGCGTGCCCGACGAATGCGCCTACTACAAGGAGGACGCCGGCAAGATCATGCTCGGCGCCTTCGAGCCCCGCGCCAAGCCCTGGGGCATGGACGGCATCCCCGAGGACTTCTGCTTCACCGAGCTTCCCCCCGATCTCGACCATTTCGCGCCGATCCTCGAGATGGGGGTGAACCGCGTGCCGCTGCTCGGCCGCGTCGGCATCCGCACCTTCTTCAACGGCCCCGAGAGTTTCACCCCCGACAACCGCTATTATCTCGGGCCGGCGCCGGAACTCGAAGGCTACTGGATCGCGGCCGGCTACAACTCGATCGGCATCGTCTCCTCGGGCGGTGCCGGAATGGCGCTCGCCGCCTGGATGGACGAGGGCGCCCCCCCGTTCGACCTGTGGGAATCCGACATCCGCCGCGCCCAGCCCTTCCAGCGCAACCGCCGCTACCTGCGCGAGCGGGTATCCGAGACGCTCGGCCTGCTCTATGCCGATCACTTCCCCTACCGCCAGGTCGAGACTGCCCGAGGGGTGCGTCGCAGCCCGGTGCACGACCATCTCGCCCGCCTCGGCGCCGTCTGGGGCGAGGTCGCGGGATGGGAGCGCGCGAACTGGTTCGCCCCGCCGGGCACCGAGCCGCGCTACCGCTACGGCTGGGGCAGGCAGGCCTTCTTCGACAGCCACCGCGCCGAGCATCTGGCCGCGCGCGAGGGCTGCGCCCTCTTCGACCTTACGTCCTTCGGCAAGATCCGCGCGGAAGGCCCTGATGCCGCTGCATTCCTGGATCGCGTCACCTGTTCGCGCATGGACGTGGCGCCAGGCCGCATCGTCTATACGCTTCTGCTCAACGACCGCGGCGGCATCGAGGCCGACCTGACGGTGACCCGGCTCTCGGAGACGGCCTTCCTGCTCGTCGTCGCCGGCGCGATCACGCGCCGCACGCTGGCCTGGCTGCGCGGCCGGCTCGGCGAGGCGCGCGTCGTGCTGACCGACATGACCTCGGCCGAGGCGGTGTTCTGCGTCATGGGTCCGCGCGCCCGCGAGGTGATGCGCGCGGTCAGCCCGGACGACTTCTCGAACGCGGCCTTCCCCTTCGCCACCGCGCGCGAGATCGAGGTGGGGCTCGGGCTCGCGCGGGCGCACCGGGTGAGTTACGTCGGCGAACTCGGCTGGGAGCTCTACGTGCCCACCGAGATGGCCGCGCATGTGTTCGAGACGCTGATGGCGGCCGACCCGGCGCCGCGCCCCGCGGGCCTGCACGCGCTCGACTCCTGCCGGCTGGAGAAGGGGTTCCGCCACTGGGGCCACGACATCACCGACGAGGACCATGTGGACGAGGCCGGCATGGGGCATCTCGTGCGGCTGCAGAAGCCGGACTTCATCGGGCGCGAGGCGGTTCTGCGGCGGCGCGAGGCGGGCATCGCCCGGCGGCTGGTGCAGGTGATCCTCGAGGATCCGGCGCCCATGCTCTTCCACAACGAGCCCCTGCTGCGGGACGGACGGATCGTGTCGATCCTGACCAGCGGCAACTACGCCCATGCCCTGGGCGCCGCGATGGGCATGGCCTATGTGCCGCTGGGTGCGGGCGAGGATCCCGCGGCGCTGCCGCGGTCGATCTGGGAAGTCGAGATCGCCGGGCGTCGCTTCCGGGCGCGCGTGAGCCTCGAGGCGCTCTATGATGCGGCCGGCGCAAGGATGCGGATGTGAGGACCCGGAGATGACGGACACCACCATCGATCCCGGCATGGCGGCCGGAGACTGCGCGCCGAAGGCGCGGCGCGCGGGGCGCGAGGCGCGCCGCGCGGCGCGCGCGGCGCCGATCCCGGTCGCCGCCCGGCCGGTGCGGCCGGGTCTGGAAGGGGGCCAGTATCGCCCGCTGACCGATGCGGGAGTTGCGCGCATCCACGAGGCGGCGCTGGTCGCGCTCGAGCAGATCGGTCTGGCCAACGCCCCGCCCTCGGGGGTCGAGATCCTCACCGGCGCCGGCGCGATCCGCGGCGAGGACGGGCGCATCCGCTTTCCCCGCGCGCTGGTCGAGGACATGCTGGCGGTCGCCGCCCGCGACATCACGCTCTGCGCCCGCGATCCGGCGCATGACCTGCTGCTGTCGGGAACGCGCGTCCATTACGGCACCGCCGGCGCGGCGGTGCATATCGTGGACCTCGAAACCGGCGGCTACCGCGACTCGACCGCCCGCGACCTCTGGCAGGCGGCGCGGCTGGCCCATCACCTCGACAACATCCACTTCTTCCAGCGGACCATGGTCTGCCGCGATGTCGAAGACAATTTCGACATGGATATCAATACACTCTACGCCTGTCTTGCGGGAACGACGAAACACGTGGGCACCTCGTTCAGCGACCCTGCGCATGTGGCGGGGGGGATCGAGCTGATCCACCTTGTCGCCGGCGGCGAAGAGGCCTGGCGCGCGCGGCCTTTCGTGAGCAATTCCAACTGCTTCGTCGTCCCGCCGATGAAGTTCGCCGAGGACGCCTGCCGGACGATGGAGCTGCTGGTGCGGGCGGGCATGCCGATCCTGCTGCTCTCGGCGGGGCAGGCGGGGGCGACCGCGCCGGCGCCGATCGCCACCGCGATCGTGCAGGCGGTGGCCGAGTGCCTGGCGGGCGTGGTCTATGTCAACGCGATCGTGCCGGGGCATCCGGCGATCTTCGGCACCTGGCCCTTCGTCTCCGATCTGCGCACCGGCGCGATGTCGGGCGGGTCGGCGGAACAGGCGCTGCTGACCGCCGGCTGCGCGCAGATGCACCGCTTCTACGGCCTGCCGGGGGGCGCGGCGGCGGGCATCGCCGATGCCAAGCTGCCCGACATGCAGGCCGGCTGGGAACAGGCGATCTCGAACGTCCTCGCCGGCCTCGCCGGGCTGAACATGATCTACGAGTCGGGGGGGATGTTCGCCTCGCTCCTCGGCTTCTCGCCCGAGGGGCTGGTGCTGGCCGACGACCTGATCGGGCAGGCGCTGCGCTGCGTGCGCGGGATCGAGGTGCCGGAGGATCTGGTCGGCCTCGAGGCGATGCGCGCGGTCTGCCTCGGCGGGCCCGGGCATTACCTCGGCGCCGACGAGACGCTCCGCCTCATGCAGACCGAATACGTCTATCCCCGCCTTGCCGACCGGACGAGCCCGAAGGAATGGGAGGAGCTCGGCCGCCCCGAGCTTCTTGCCCGGGCGAAGGCGCGGGTGGCCGAGATCCTGGCCGTCTCGGAGGCGCCGCTGGTGCCGCCCGACGTGGACCGCGCGGTGCGCGCGCGCTTCCGCATCGCGTTCTAGCCCGGTCAGCCCGCTGCGGCGCCCAGTGCGACCGACAGACTGGACGCCGCCGCGGCGACTCGGGCGCCGAGGGCGGGCAGCGCGGCATCGGGCAGCCGCCCGACCGGCCCCGAGACCGACAGCCCCGCCACCGCGTCGCCCTGGGCGTTGATCACCGCGGCGGCGACGCAGCGCATGCCGGGCGTCCGCTCCTCGTTGTCGAGCGCCCAGCCGCGGGCACGGATCGCGGCAAGGTCGGCCTCGAGCGCCGCCGCATCGGTCAGCGTCGTCGGGGTGAAGGCCTCGCGCGGCACCCGGGCGAGATAGCCGGCCAGCCGGGCGGGATCGAACCGGGCCAAGAGCGCCTTGCCGATGCCCGAGGCATGCAGCGGCGATTGCGTGCCGGGAGGAAAGAAGGCGCGGATCGTCGCATGGGTCTCGACCTGGGCCACGAACAGGACCGCGTCGCCCCGCTCGATCCCGAGGTTGGCGGTCTCGCCGGTTCCTTCCATGAGGTCGCGCAGGAACGGGCGGGCGCGGTCCACCACCGAGGTGCGCCGCAGGAAGGCGGAGCCGAGCCGGAAGGCGCCGGCGCCCATGGCCCAGGTCTGCGCCGCGGGGTCGAGCTCCACCATCCCGTGGCGCGACAGCGTGACCAGAAGCCGGTAGGCCGTGGTGGGGGGAAGGCCGGCCCGGGCGGCAAGCGGCGACAGCGCCAGTCCGCCGCTTTCCGCGAGCACGCCCAGCACCGCCATCGCTCGGTCCACCGATTGCAGCGTGGTCTCGGCCGAGGTGTCGTGAAAGGCGCGCGGGCGGCCGCGGCGGCGCGGTTCGGTCATGGCGGAGCCCCGGGTTTGCCAGGCGCGGAAGATACCTCTGCCCGGGCGGCGGCACCAGCGCCCGATGCCCTCGCTCGCGCCCCGCCGGCGGGCGCGCGCCGCGCCCGGCCGGGGCGACGGCACCCGGCGGTCGCTCCGGCGGGTGTGCGGCGGAGGTGCCGCCGGTCGCGCCGCCGGTCGCGCTGGCGGTGTGCGGCGGCGGTGTGCGGCGGCGGTGTGCGGCGGCGGTGCCGGACCGCAGCGCCTCAGGGCAGGGGGCGCGGCGCCACCGCCACCCCGTCGGCCACTTCCGGCGGCGGATGCGTGATCACCCAAGCCCCGGCCGAGAGCCCGTCCAGCACCTCGGCCGCGGTGGCCGTGCGCCGCCCGATCCGCACCACCTGCCGCCGCGCGCGGCCGTCCTCGACCATGAACACCGCCCAGTCGGGGCCCGACCGGAACAGGGCCGACAGCGGCACCGTCAGCGCCGCGCCGGTTTCCCACTCGACGATCCGGAGAAACACCGCGTAGCCGTGGCCTAGCCCGGCGCGCTCCTCCGGCGGCGACACCAGGTCGAACACCGCGTCCACCCGCTGCTCCTCGATCCCGAGGGCCGAGACGCGGGTGCGCGCCACCGGCGCGATCCGGGCGAGCCGCGCCGCGAGCGGCTGCGGGCCGCCCCAGCGGTCCACCTCGGCGCGCGCGCCCGGCGGCAGCCGCACGGCTTCCGACGACAGGAGGTCGGCCACGATCTCGAGGTCGGAGGGATCGCCGATCGACAGCAGCCGCGCCCCCGCCGGGACCGGCCTTTCGCTGATCTGCTCGACCGACAGCACCAGGCCCGAGGCAGGCGCCCGGATCTCGACGCAGCAGCTGCCTTCGCCCGCCTCGGCCACCGGAGCCGACAGCACCGCCGCTGCGCGGTCGCGGGCACCCTCGGCCATCGCCAGCTGGGCGCGCGCGGTCTCGACGCTGGCTTCGCGAAGCACCAGAACCTGCGCCGCATCCTCGAGCCGCGACAGACTGGCCACCCCGCGCTCGAGCAGGGTGCGGGCGCGTTCGTAGTCGCGCGCGGCATAGTCGCGGTCCTCCTCGGCCTGGCGGAGCTGGCTGGCCGCGACGTTCAGCGCGGCCTCGGCCTCGCGCAGCGCGGCCTCGGCCTCGGCCCGGGTGCGGGCATCCAGAAGCCCCGCCGCGACCGGCTCGACCACCGCAACGACGGTCTCGCCGGCCACGACCCGGTCGCCCACCTCGACCGGCGAGCGCCGCGCCGTGCCGGCCAGCGGCGCCGAAACGTCGTAGATCTGGCGGATCCGCGTGCGCCCGTCGGCCAGGATGATCCCGGCCAGCGGCCCGCTGCGGACCTCGTGCAGGTCCACCGGCACCGGTTCGGGGCGCAGGGCGATCCAGGCGAGCCCGCCGATCAGCGCGGCGCCGGTCAGTCCGAGGGCGATGAGGCGGGGGGTCATGGGCTACTCCCGGGTCTTGAGCACGGCCACGAGGTCGAGCCGGTCGATCCGGCGCCGCACCACCATCGCCGCCGCGAAGGCGGCCAGAAGGCAGACGAGGCTTGCCTGCGCGAAGGTGGCGGGGTTCAGGACCAGCGGAACCGAATAGAGGTCGGAGGCGAAGCTGTCGGTCAAAAGCCGCGCCACTGCGGCGCCGATCCACCAGCCGGGCGGCTGCGCCAGCAGGGCCAGCAGCATCGTCTCGCCCACGAGGACATAGGACACCTCGCCCCGGCTGAACCCGAGGATGCGCAGCGAGGCGAGTTCGCGGGCGCGTTCCGACATCTGGATGCGTGCCCCGTTGTAGGCCACGCCCGCGGTGATGACGATGCCGAGGAAGGCATAGATCGAGGTCACCACCAGCACGTTCTCGCCGATGGTGTCGCGGAAGGCGGCCACGTTGCGGTCGAGCAGGATGGTGCCGGCAACCCCCGGCAGGCCCTTCACCGCGGCGTGGAACTCGGCTTCGGCGGCGCGGTCGAGGGTCACGCCCGCCGCCGAGATCCGCGGCGCCTCGCGCAGGAGCCTGGAAAAGGTGTCGAGGTCGGTCCAGGCGCCGAGCCCGAAATAGAGCGGCACGGTGCCGGCCAGCGGCAGCGCATGCACCTCGCCGCCGCGGGCGAGGAGGGCGACCTCGATCATGTCGCCCGGCGCGGCGTCGAGCGCCGCTGCCAGCCGCTCGGACAGCAGCAGCCCGCCCGCCGGCGGCTCGACCGTCCGGCCGTCGGTGGTGACGATGCGGGCGAGGTCGGCGCCGGGCCGCCGCGCCTCGAGCGTCGCGGTCTTCTGTCGCGGCCCGTGGGTCAGCCGCACCGGCGCGACGCTCTGCCCCTCGGCCTGAAGCACGCCGGGCAGGCGCGCCACGGCCATCAGCGCGCCCTCCGGCGCCTCGGCCCCCAGGATCAGGATCGCCTCCTGGCGGTTGCCGAGGTTGAAGGACTGATCCACGAGGAAGTCCAGCGCATCGGGGAAGAAGTTGGAGGCCACCAGCACCGACACCGCGAGCGCGAGCCCGAGGATCGAAAGGGCCGTGCGCAGCGGCCATCTGAGCAGGCCGCGCAGGATCATCAGGGTCGGCTGCGAGGGGCGCAGGGCCGTCAGCGCCCGGTCGGCGATCCCGCGCCGGTAGGACGGCGGCACCGGCGGCGCCATCGCCACCGCCGGCGGCAGCGCCGCGGCCCGCAGGCTTGCGCGCAGGGCGCCCAGCATCGCCGCGGCCAGGCCGAGCACCGCCGACAGCGCATAGACCCCGGGCGAAAGTCCGAAGATCAGGAAGGGAAAGTCGAAATACTGCGCGTAGAGCCGCGCCATCGCCTGCGACAGCACCGTGCCGAGCACCCAGCCCAAGAGCACCCCGGCCATCGCCACGCCGGCCGACAGCGCCATGTACTGGCCGAGGATCGCCCCCCGGCCGTAGCCCAGCGCCTTCAGAAGCCCGATCTCGGCGCGTTCGAGCTCGACGATCCGGCCCATCACCATGCCGACCAGGTAGGTCGTGATCACCAGGAAGACCGGCGGCAGGATCGCGGCGATCGTGCGGAGCTGGGTGATCTCGGCATCCAGGAAGGCGTTCGACATCTGCGCGTCGCGCCCGTGCGCGCCCACCGCGCCGAAGGGGGCGAGCAGCCGGTCGAGTGCGTCGATCACCGGCCCCTCCGGCGCCCCCGCCCAGAGCGACAGCGCCACGGTCGAGAACGCTCCCTGCATCCCGAAGGCGGCCGCCGCCGCGCGGTCCGACAGCCACAGGATGCCGTAGCCGGCGTTGTCGGGCATCATCGCGCCGGGGCCGATGGTGTAGATGAACTCCGGCGACAGCGCGATGCCGGTGATGGTCAGCACGCGCGCGCGCCCGTCGAGGATCGCGGTGAAGCTGTCGCCGGGGCGGAAGCCGTTGGCGCGGGCGAAGGGTTCGTTGACCGCGACCTCGGCGGCGGACTCGGGATCGGGCCAGCGCCCTTCGCGCAGCAGCGGCAGGTTCAGCGCCGGTTCGCCGCCGTCCGCGGGCAGTGACAACACGCGCGCCTGCGCCGCCTCGGTGCGCCCCGGCAGGTCGAGAACCGCCGCCCCCTCGATCCGCGCCTCGACCGCCAGCACGCCCGGCAGCGCCGCGATCTCGGGCAGCAGCGTGCGCGGCACGCGCCGGACGCTCGCGAAGACATCGGCGAAGCGGTTGCGCTCGTAGTAGGCCGCGCGCGTCTCCTCGAGGGCGCGCGACAGGCCGACCGACATCAGGAGGATCGCGACCCCGCAGGCCAGCACCAGCGCGATGGCCGCCCCCTGGGCCGACTGCCGGCGGAGGTCGCGCAGCAGCTTGCGGTCGAGTGCACGCATGCGCCTCACCAGTCGATCGCCGAGGGGGGCAGGCGCCGGGCGTTCTCGGTCACCTCGGCCACCCGGCCGTCGGCGAAGCGGATCACCCGATGCGCCATGGCGCGGATCGCGGCGTTGTGGGTGATCACCACGGTGGTGGTCCCGAAGCGGTCGTTCACCGCGGCCAGCGCCTCGAGCACGCGCACCCCCGTGCGGCTGTCCAGCGCCCCGGTCGGCTCGTCGCAGAGCAGCACGTCGGGCCGCTTGGCGATGGCGCGCGCGATCGCCACCCGCTGCTGCTCGCCCCCCGAGAGCTGCGCCGGGAAGTGGTCGATCCGGTGGCCCATGTCCACGAGGTCCAGCGCCTCCTCGGGCGGCATCGGGTTGCGCGCGACATCGGTGACGAGCTGGACATTCTCCCGCGCGGTCAGCGAGGCGATGAGGTTGTAGAACTGGAAGACGAACCCCACATGGTCGCGCCGGAACCGGGTCAGCGCGGCGTCGGAGGCGCCCGTGATCTCGGTGTCGCGGAACCACACCCGGCCGGCCGTGGCGCGGTCGAGCCCGCCGAGGATGTTGAGCAGCGTCGATTTCCCCGAGCCCGAGGCGCCGAGCAGCACGGTGAAGGCGCCTGCCTCGAGCGTCAGGTCCACGCCGTCGAGCGCCCGGACCGCGACCTCGCCCGACGTGTAGATCCGGGTCAGGCCCTCCGTCCGGAAGACCGGCTGAACCTGCGTCTCCATGCCTGCACCGTGCCCGTCCCCGCTCGGCACCGCCTTGACGTGGGTCAAGCCGGCCGGCCCGGGCGCGGGGGGCGTCCCTGCCGGAGGCCGCCGCGCGGCGGGCGCGGCCCGCGCCGGGTGCGGTGCCCCCCCTCGACCGCGGGCCGCTTCCCCCCGGGGGGCGGCACAGGTGCCGGCCTCAGGGCAACAGCACCGTCGCCCCCGTGGTCGCCCGCGCCGCCAGGGCCCGATGCGCCTCGGCGACCTGCGCGAGCGGGAAGCGCTGGTCGATCCGGACCCTTATCTTCCCGGACAGCACCATGTCGAACAGCTCTCGCGCCATCGCCTGGCAGGTCGGCCCGTCGGCGATATGGGTGAAGAGCGTCGGCCGGGTGATCTTGAGCGACCCGCCGGCGGCAAGGCGCTGCAGGTCGAAGGGCGGCACCGGCCCCGAGGCCTGTCCGAACAGGATCATCATGCCGAGCGGGCGCAGGCAGGCGAGCGAGCCGTCGAAGGTGTCGCGCCCGACCCCGTCCATCACCGCATCGACGCCGCGCCCCCCGGTCAGGCGCCTGACCTCGGCCACCCAGTCGCCGGCGCGATAGTCGATCGCCTCGGCGGCGCCGTGCGCGAGCGCGAGCGCGCATTTCTCCGCCCCGCCGGCGGTGGCGACGAGGCGGATGCCCTCGGCGCGCGCCCACTGGCAGGCGAGTAGTCCGACACCGCCCGCGGCGGCGTGGAACAGCACCGTGTCTCCGGCAGCCAGCGGCACCGTGCGGCGGAACAGGTAGTGCGCGGTCAGGCCCTTCAGCATCAGCGCCGCGGCTTCCTCGAAGCCGATGGCCTCGGGCAGCGGGCAGACCTGCGCGGCCGGCATCACCCGCGCCTCGGCATAGGCGCCGGGCGGCGCCGCCGCATAGGCGGCGCGGTCGCCGGGGCGAAGGTGGCCGACGCCCGGGCCCACCGCCTCGACCACACCGGCGGCCTCCATGCCCAGAACCGCCGGCATCGGCAGCGGATAGGTGCCGCTGCGCTGGTAGATGTCGATGAAGTTGAGGCCGATGGCATGGTGGCGGATGCGCACCTCGCCCGGTCCGGGTTCGCCGAGCGGCCGCTCCGCGATGCGGAAGGCCTCGGGCCCGCCGGGGGCCTCGATCACGGCGGCGCGGGTGGTGGCCATGCCTCGCTCCTTCCCTGTCGGGTTCCGGGCGCGAGGGTGGCAGAGGCGCGCGCGGGGTCAAGCCCCGCACGACCGGTCGTCTTCAGTCGTCATCAATCGCCGTAAACGTGGCGCCAGGCGATGTCCTCGATGTCGGCCCGGCAGATGCCGATGTCGGCGAGGTCGCGGTCGGAGAGCGCGCGCATCTCGTTCAGGGTGCGCCGGTAGGCGGCGCGCAGCGCGCGGGCCTCGCGCCAGCGGTCGAGCAGCGCGCCGAAGCGGTCTGCCAAGGGCAGGGCGCGGAAGGTATGAATCGCAGTCATGCTGTGCCTCTCTGGTTGCCGGCGTTCTGATGCCGCCGGTCTCTCGCTGCCGAATCTGGCATTTTTCTGCAGATGCACAATCCCCGGTCCCGGCACTCTGCCTTGCGCTCCGTGCATGGCTTGGCTCGCGCGCCTGTCGTGATCGCCGCGCCCGGTGTCGGCCCCGCCAGCCGGCGGGGGCCGATCGGTGCGGCGCCTCGGCCGGGGTGGTCGGCGCCGTTGCGGAACGGGCCGCCACCCGCCGGTCGGGCCGGGGTCTGAACTCGGAAAATCGCTAGATTACAGAAAACAGAACCGTATTCTTCGGCCAGCGGTCAAGCGCCCCGGGCGGAAGCGCGATGCGCAGGGCCTGCTCGGCCGCGACCCGAATCGACCAGTCCTCCGGCGGCGGGGGAGCGGCGCGGGAGTGTCCCGTCAGAGGCCGGGCGGACGACCGAGACAGGGCGGTGGCCGCTTGGCGTGGCGGTTCCCTGCGGCGCGGGACGGGCGCGGCAGGGGCCGGAGGATGCGGCAGTGCGGCAACAGGCGCGCCGTTCTTCTCACCGGCCTGTCGCGCGGGGCTGCGGTCCCGGATGTGCCGGGCGCCGGCCGCGCGCGGGGTCACGGCGGAGCGGCACCCCTGCCGGCGCCGCGGTCCGGTCGGGCCTCGGCGAGGCCCCCCGCCGCCGGAGGCATTCCCGCCGCCGGAGGCATTCCCGCCGCC
>CALDYW010000077.1 GCA_937944395.1 uncultured Paracoccaceae bacterium
CGGCGCCGCCCCACCCGGGCGGCGGTCGGATCGAGGCGCCCGCGGCTGCGCTGCGGTGCCCGGGGCGCGCGCGGCTGTGCCAGCGCCCCGGGCAGTCGGGATCAGGTGTTGAGCTTCGCCACTTCGGCGGCGAAGTCCTCCTTCTCCTTCTCGATTCCCTCGCCGACGGCCAGCCGGACGTAACCGGTGATCTCGACCCCGGCTTCCCGCGCCGCCTCGCCCACGGTGAGGTCCGGGTTGACCACGAACTTCTGGTTGAGCAGCGTGACCTCCTCGAGGAACTTCTTCATCCGGCCCGGGACGATGTTGTTCTCGATGACGGAATCCGGCTTCGGCTTGGCCGAGGCGCGATTTTCCTCGTGCGCCTTCTGGGTCTGCACCGCGCGTTCCTTCGCCAGCACCGCCGGGTCGAGGTCGGCCTCGGACAGCGCCACCGGGTTGGCCGCCGCGACGTGCATGGCGATCTGCCGGCCGATCCCGTTGTCCTTGCCCTTCAGGGCGACCAGCACGCCGATCTTGCCCAGCCCGTCGTCAACGGCATTGTGCACGTAGTGCACGATGGTATCGCCCTCGAGCAGGTGCATGCGGCGCAGCGTCATGTTCTCGCCGATCCGCGCGATCGCGTCGGCGATCACCTCATCGACCGGCTTGCCGTTCAGAGACGTGGCGCGCAGCACCTCGACCGAGTCGGCGGTGTCGAGCGCAAGCCTCGTGATGTCGCGCACAAGCGCCTGAAAGTCGGCGTTCTTGGCGACGAAGTCGGTTTCCGAGTTGAGTTCGACCACGACTCCGCGGCCGTCCTTGACCACCACCCCGACCAGGCCCTCGGCCGCGGTCCGGCCCTGCTTCTTCGCGGCCTTGGCCAGCCCCTTGGTGCGCAGCCAGTCCACCGCGGCCTCCATGTCGCCGGCCGTCTCGGTCAGCGCCTTCTTGGCATCCATCATGCCGGCGCCGGTCATGTCGCGCAGCTCCTTCACCATGCTCGCGGTGATCGTCATCTCGCCTCTCCTCGGGAATGCCATCGGGCGGGGCCGGGCCCCGCCCCGTCAGGGTTCGGTCATTTGGTCGCTTGCGCCCGCCGCAGGGGGGCGCGGCGTGCCGGTTCAGGCCGGCACGTCCTCGGCCAGCGCATCTTCGGCCGGCACCTCCTCGAGCGCGCCGATGTCGATGCCCGCCGCCCCCATCTGCGCGCTCATCCCCTCGAGCGCCGCGCGCGCCGCGAGGTCGCAGTAGAGCGCGATCGCGCGCGCCGCATCATCGTTGCCGGGAATGACGTAGTCGATGCCCTCGGGCGAGCAGTTGGTATCGACCACCGCCACCACCGGGATGCCGAGCTTGCGCGCCTCGAGGATCGCCAGATTCTCCTTGTTGACGTCGATCACGAACAGAAGGTCGGGCAGCCCGCCCATCTCGCGGATGCCGCCGAGGCTGGCCTGAAGCTTCGCCTGCTCGCGTTCCATGCCGAGGCGTTCCTTCTTGGTCAGTCCGTCGGCCCCGTGGGCAAGCTGTTCGTCGATCGCCTTCAGCCGCTGGATCGACTGGCTGACCGTCTTCCAGTTGGTCAGCGTGCCGCCCAGCCAGCGGTGGTTCATGTAGTACTGCGCCGACTTCTCGGCCGCCTCGGCGATCGCCTTCTGCGCCTGCCGCTTGGTGCCGACGAACAGGATCCGCCCGCCCTTGGCCACGGTGTCGCGGATCGCCACCAGGGCGCGCTCGAGCATCGGCACCGTCTGCGTGAGATCGATGATGTGGATGCCGTTGCGTTCGCCGTAGATATATTCGGCCATGCGCGGGTTCCAGCGCTGGGTCTGGTGGCCGAAGTGCACGCCGGCTTCAAGAAGCTGGCGCAAGGTGAACTCGGGAAGAGCCATCCTGTCCGTCCTTTCCGGTTTCGGTCCTCGGCGGGGCCTCGGGTGCGCCGACGGCGCCGCCCAACCGGTGGACCGCCGGGACTGTCTCCCCCGGGTCGGCCCGATCCCGCCTGTGATCTGCGCGCCTCCTAGACCATTGCGGCGCCGGGTTCAAGGCCGCCGAGCTTGCCCTGCCCCGCCAGCCGGGCAAGGAAGGTGCAATGGACGCGCGCCCCGACATCCTGTGCATCGGCTCGGCCCAGTGGGACGTGATCGGCCATGCCGCCGCCGGCGTAAGGCGCGGCGAGGATCTGCCCGGCCGGGTGATCCGCCGGCCCGGGGGCGTTGCGCTGAACCTCGCGGCGGCCTGCGCCCGGGCGGGGCTGCGACCGGCGCTGCTGACGGCGCGGGGCGACGATGCCGAGGGCCTGGCCCTCGAGACTGCGGCCCGGGCGCAGGGCATCGACATGGCGCTGGCCCTGGTCGTTCCCGGCCGCGCGACCGACCGCTATCTCGCCATCGAGGATCCGGCCGGGCTGGTTGCCGCGGTGGCCGACGCGGCGACGCTCGAGGCGGCCGGTGCGGCGATCCTCGCGCCGCTGACCGACGGGCGCCTCGGCCGACCCGGCGCGCCCTGGACCGGGCCGGTGGCGCTCGACGGCAACCTGCCGGCGCCGCTCCTGTCGGCACTTGCGACCGGTCCCCTGCTTTCGTCATGCGACCTGCGCCTGGTTGCCCCCTCGCCGGCCAAGGCGCCGCGGCTCGCGGCGTTCCGCGGCCATCCGCGCGCCACGCTGCATGTCAACCTCGCCGAGGCGGCGGCGCTCGTCGGCGCCGTCCCGTCGGGAGCCGCCGCGGCGGCGGCAGCCCTGCGGGCGCTCGGGTTCCGGCGGGCGGTGGTGACCGACGGTCCGCGCGCAGCCGCCGACGACGGCCCCGCAGGCCGCGCCGTGGCTCTGCCCCCCTCGGTGGCCCCCCGCAGGGTGACCGGGGCAGGCGACGCCTTCGTGGCCGCGCATCTGGCCGCCGAACGGGCCGGCGCGGCGCAGGCTGCGGCGCTGGCCGCGGCGCTGGCCGCGGCGGCCGACTGGGTCGCGGGTGCGGACTGACCCCCGCCGGGTTCTGCCGCCGGGCCCGGGCAGGGGTGCCGGCCGAGCGATCAGCCGCCGGGTCCGCCACCGCGCGGAGGGTCGCCGCCGTCCGGCCGCGACAGGACGAGCAGCACCAGGGCCGCAAGCGCAAGCGCGACCAATCCGCCCGTCCCCGCCGCCGGCGCCGCGACCAGCGCCGCCATGCGCAGCAGCCGCCGGTCCTCCTCGGCCCTGAGGCGCGCCCGTCGCGCCGCCGCCCGCG
>CALDYW010000078.1 GCA_937944395.1 uncultured Paracoccaceae bacterium
CCTCGGCGGCCTCGGCCTCGGCGCTGCGGCGTGCGGCCGTCTCCTCGGCCAGCGCCCGCGCCGCCTCGGCCGCGGCCAGCGCCGCGTCGGCGCCCGAGCGCGCGGCCTCGGCCTCGGTCTGCGCGACCAGCGCCGCCATCAGCCGCTCGGTCAGGTCGGCCTCGGCCGCCTGCGCCGCGGCAAGCAGGGTCAGCGTCTCCTCGGCGCGGCGGCGCTCGTCCTCGAGCCGCAGCGTCATCGCCGTCAGTTCGTCCTCGGCGGCCGCCAGCCTCTCGCGCAGGAACCGCGCCGCCTCGGCCTCGGCCAGTCGCGCGGCCTCCTCCTCCGACAGCCGGGCCTCGGCCTCGGCCAGAGCCGCCGACAACCGCCCGGCCTCGGCCCCCGCCGCCGCGTTCCGCCGCCGCAGGTCGGCCACCAGCGCCTCGAGCGCCTCGCGCCGGGCCGCCGCCAGCCGCGCCGCCTCGGCGCCGGCGTCGATCTCCTCCCGCGCGGCGGCCAACGCCAGCGTCAGCGCATCGCGCTCGGACAGAAGCCCGCTGCGCTCCTCCTCCAGCGCCGCGCGCTCGGCGGCCAGCCGCGCCAGATCCTCGGTCAGCCGCACGCCCTCGCTGCGGGCGGCGTCGCGCTCGCCGATCAGCAGCGCCACCTGCGCCTCGAACGCGGTGATCCGCGCCTGAAGCTCGGCCCGTGCCGCCTCGCCCGCCGCAAGGTCGCGGGTCAGCCGCGCGATCAGCGCCTCCTGCGCCGCACCTTCCTCGCGCGCCGCCGCGAGCGAGGCGCTGACCTGCCCGAGGTCGGCCTCGAGGTCGGCCGCGCGCCGGCGCTCGAGCCCCAGCGCATCCGCCAGCGAGGCGACCTGTGCCGCCAGCGCGTCGAGCTCGCTCTCCTGGCCGGTGATCGTCTCGCGCAGCACGAACTGGACGAACATGAAGATGGTGAGGACGAACATCAGCACCATCAGCAGCGAGGTCATCGCATCGACGAACCCCGGCCAGATGCTGCCCTGAAGCCGCGAGCCTGTGCGTCGCGCCAGCGCCATGGCCTAGACCCTCCGCCGCCCGCCCTCGAGGGTCTCGGTGCCGAGCTGGCGCACCGCGCGGGTCAGCTGCGCGAGATCGGCGCGCAGGTCGGCCAGGCTTTCCTGCCGGCCCACCGAGATCTCCTCGAGAATGCGCAGCAGCTGCACGTCGATCGAGCGCAGGCGCATCCGGCTCTCGGCGTCGATGCCGGCGCCCTCGGTCAGGCCGCCGCGTTCGGCCAGCGCGCGCGCCAGCGCCTCCTGACCCTCGGCGACACGGTTGAGCGCCGCCGCGGTGCCCGCCTCGGCCTCGATCCGGCGGGTCAGGCGGTCCATCGCCTCGGCCAGCTGGCCCAGCCGCTCGTCCACCATCGCCCGGCTGACGTCGGACCGGGTGAACAGGGTCTGCAGCGTTTCCATCTGCTCGGCCATCTGGTCGAGCACCGCCACGATCGCGCCCTGGTCGAGCCCGCCGCCCTCGCCCTCCGATCCGGCCAGGCCGATGCGGGTGATCGACGACAGCCATTCCTCGAGCTCGCGGTAGAAGCGGTTCTGCCCGTGCCCGGCGAAGAGTTCGAGCAGCCCCACCACCAGCGACCCGGCAAGCCCGATCAGCGACGAGGAGAAGGCCGTGCCCATGCCGCCGAGCTGCGCCTCGAGCCCGGTCATCAGCCGGTCGAACACGGCGATGCCGGCCTCGCCCTCGCGCGGGGCGAGGCTGCGGATCGTCTCGACGACCGCCGGCACGGTGGTGGCGAGGCCGTAGAAGGTTCCCAGCAGCCCGAGGAAGATCAGCAGGCTGACGATGTAGCGCGTGATGTCGCGCGCCTCCTCGATCCGGGTGGCGACACTCTCCAGGATCGAACGGGTCGAGGTGGCCGAAAGCTGCGCCCGCGCGCCGCGCTGACGCAGCAGCGTCGCCAGCGGCGCCAGCAGGCTCGGCGGGCGGGTGATGTCGGCGCCGGGCCGCCCGGCGGCGAATCCCTCGATCCAGCCGACCGAGGCGACGAGCGTCGCGACCTGCCAGAAGCAGGTGACCACGCCGACGAGGAACACCCCGAAGATGACGCCGTTCAGCCAGGGGTTGGTCAGGAACACCGGCGCGACGCGGGGATAGAGCACCCATGCGCCCGCGGCGACCAGCACCACGATCGAGAGCATCGTCAGGATCTGGCGCACCGGCTGCGAGAAATGCGGTGCGGCCTTCTTTTCGCTCAAGGTCATGGGCGGTCCGGCCCGTTGCTCGACAGCATCTAGGATAGGGCCGCGCGGGGCCCCTGCCAACTGACTATTCCGCGCGGGCATCCGCGCGGGCAGCGAGGTCGCGAATCACCTTCACCCGCGCAGCCAGCCAGTCGAGGTCGGCATCATCGATCCCGAGGTCGGCAAGGTGCCGGGCGGTGTTCCACAGGTAGTCGGCATTGGTCCCGCGTCCGCCCGCCGCCGCGGCGATGATGCGGGCCTGCGTCTCCAGCGGCAGGCCGCCGCAATACTGCGGATGCGCGGGGTCGATGACGAAGGTCAGCGCCAGCGCCGCGCCGCCGCCGGCCAGCCGCACCGGCAGACGGGTCTCGAGATAGGCCGAGGACACGAGTTCGCGCGCACGCAGGCCGGCCAGCGTCGCGGCCTCGGCGCCCTCGGCCACCCGGAGCGCGAGCCCCTCGCAGGCGGCACCCTCGGCGCGGTCGAGCGCGAGCACCAGCCCGGGACGCGCGAGCGTGCCGCGGTGGTGGACCGAGCGCATGCAGAACGACCGGTGCCAGCCCTCGAGCCGGGCGCGCCGCGTCTCGGCCACCGGAAAGCCCGGATCCCAGAGCAGCGAGCCGTAGCCGAATACCCAGAGGTGTTCCCCGCTCATGCCTTCGGTCCCGTTGCGCCCTCGCCCCCCGCCCCGCGCCGGCATAGACAGTCCACAGGCTGCCGGGAAGGGGGAGGGGTCGGTGCGTCTGGTGCGGATGCTCGGGGCGGTCGGGCTGCTCTGGTGCGCGGTCTGGGCTGCGCTGGCGCTGGCCCTGCCCGCCGCGGCGACGCGCGCGCGCCAGGCGCTCGAGGCCCGCGGCTGGCAGGTGGCGACGGGGCCGGTGCGGGCCGGCGGCTTTCCGCTGGCGATCGCGGGCGATGCCGGGCCGGCGGAGATCGCGCTGCCCGACGGCGCCGGCGTGCTGCGGGCCGAGCGGCTGTCGCTGTCGGCGCCGCTGTTGGCGCCGGTCACGCTGCGGGCCGGCGACGGCGGGGCGGTCGCGGTCGTGCTGCCCGCCGCCCGGGTCACCGTCGCCGCCGCGCGTGCCGAAGTCGAGGCGGTGCTGCGCCCGACACCCGCCCTGACCTTCCGGCGGGCGTCGGCGCGGCTTTCGGATGTCGCGGTGACGCTGGCGGGCGGAGTGATCGGCGCCGAGCGCGCCGAGGCGCGCCTGTCGGCCCGGCCGGGGCAGCCGGCGGTCCTGGGGTTCGAGGCCGAGATCGCGGGTCTGGCGCTGCCCGCCGCGCTTGTGGACCGGATCGCGGCAGCGGGCGCCTTGCCCGCCGGCCTGCCGCGGCTGAACCTCGCGGCCGAGGCGGCCTTCACGCGGCCCTGGGACCGCGCCGCCCTGGACGGTCCGCCGCCGCAGCCGATGCGGCTGACGCTCCGCCGCGCCGCGGCGGACTGGGGGGCGGTCTCGGCCGAGGCCGAGGGACTCTTGCGCATCGACCCCGAGGGCGTGCCCGAAGGCGAGATCCGCCTGTCGCTGCCCGACGCCGGCGCGGCGCTGGGCCTGGCGGTTGCGGCGGGCCTCCTGCCCGAGCCGCTGGCTTCGCGACTCGCGCGTCTCGCGCCGCCGCGCCAGGCGGCCGCCGCGGGCCCGCGCCGCTTCGGCCTGACCTTCACCTTCCGCGACGGGCGCGTGCTGCTGGGCGGCGCCGACCTCGGCGCGGCGCCGGCGATCCGGCTGCCCTGACCGCGCCGGCCCGGCGCTTTCCTTGGCCGGGGTGCGGTGGCATGGTGGCGGAAGGCATTGCATCGGAGCTGGCATGGACAACACCGAACTCCTCGGCGGCGGCGGCGGCGGCGGCGGCGCCGTCTGGCTGGCGCTCGCCGCCTACCTCATCCTGTGCATCTTCCTCGGCGTGCGCATCGTTCCGCAGAGCGAGAAGCATGTGGTGGAGCGCTTCGGCCGCTTGCGCTCGGTCCTGGGGCCGGGCATCAACTTCGTCGTGCCCTTGCTCGACACGGTGGCGCACAAGGTCAGCGTGCTCGAGCGTCAGCTTCCGAACGCAAGCCAGGACGCGATCACCGCCGACAACGTGCTGGTGAAGGTGGAGACCAGCGTGTTCTACCGCGTCACCGAGCCGGAGAAGACGGTCTACCGCATCCGCGACGTGGACGGCGCCATCGCCACCACGGTCGCGGGCATCGTGCGCTCGGAGATCGGCAAGCTCGAGCTCGACGAGGTGCAGTCGAACCGGGCGCAGCTGATCGAGCGGGTGCGCGAGCAGGTGCGGATGATGGTGGACGACTGGGGGGTCGAGGTGACGCGCGCCGAGATCCTCGATGTCAACCTCGACGAGGCGACGCGGGCGGCGATGCTGCAGCAGCTGAACGCCGAGCGGGCGCGCCGGGCGCTGGTGACCGAGGCCGAGGGCAAGAAGCGCGCCGTCGAGCTTCAGGCCGATGCCGACCTCTACGCCGCCGAGCAGGAGGCCAAGGCCAGGCGCGTGCTGGCCGAGGCCGAGGCCTTCGCGACCGCGGTGATCGCCGAGGCGATCAAGGAGAACGGGCTCGAGGCGGCGCAGTACCAGGTGGCGCTGAAGCAGGTCGAGGCGCTGACCGCGGTCGGCAACGGACCGGGCAAGCAGGTGGTGGTGGTGCCGGCGGCCGCGGTCGATGCCTTCGCCAATGCCTTCGGGCTTCTCAGGGCGCGCGGGTCGTGATCTGGCAGGCGTGGTGGGTCTGGGCGGTGGCCGGCGCGGTGCTGGCGATCGTCGAGGTGGTGGTTCCGGGTTTCTACTTCCTCGGCTTCGCCGCCGGCGCGGCGGCGATCGCGCTGCTTCTGCTGGTGGACGGCCCGTTCGCGCTGTGGCTGTCGGGTTCGCTGCCGCTCCTGCTGTTCGCCTTCGCCGTCGCCTCGGCGCTCGCCTGGGCGGGGATGCGGCGGATCGCCGGCGTGCGGCGCGGTCAGGTCAAGCTCTGGGACCGCGACATCAACGAGGACTGAGACCGGGCCGACCGCGCAGGGTTTCGAGGCCGCCGCCGCCGCGCCGGCGCCGCGCGCGCATCCCCGGGGGATTTCCGCAACGGCGGCGACCGCTCGGTCGCAGGCCGACCGCGGCCCCGGGGCCGGTCGGCCAGCGCGGGTCGGCGCCCGGCCGCGGATCCGGGGCGGCGCCGCGCGCCGGAACCGTGACCGGTGGCCCGCCCGGTCTGCAGACAGACGGTCAGGCAGACCGCCAACCAGACGGTCAGGCGGACGGGTCAGGCGGACGGGTCAGGCCCGGGGCGGGGGCAGACCGGCAAGGATCGCCCGCGCCGCGGCGAG